>DASRSH010000282.1:0-19358 GCA_035656575.1 Opitutaceae bacterium | reverse complement strand
GACGCCCCGGTGATCGTGAACACGGAAACCGGAACCGTGACCTACGAGCCGGCGTTCTACTATATCGGCCAGTTCAGCCGCTTCGTGCATCCGGGCGCCCGGCGGATCGCGACCCGCGTGGACGCCGGCGGACTGGAAGCGGTGGGATTCGTGAATCCGGACGGCGGCCTGGCCGTGGTCGTCCTCAACCGCACCGGCCGTCCCGTCGATTTCCGGCTTTCCGCCGGAGGCCCGGGCCATCCGGCCCACATCCCGGCCCACGCGATCCAGACCTATATCAGGAGCTAGCCGCCCGGACAGCCTCCTTGAAGTGGCGCCGGCACATCGCGACATAGCGGTCGTTGCCTCCGATCTCGACCTGGGCGCCCGCGGTCGCCGCGCGCCCGTCGGAACCCAGGCGCAAATTCATCGTGGCCTTGCGGCCGCAGTGGCAGATGGTCTTGAGCTCGATGAGGTCGTCGGCCGTGGCCAGCAGTTCGGCGCTGCCCGGAAAGAGGCGGCCCTGAAAATCGGTGCGCAGCCCGTAGCAGAGCACCGGAATGCGCAGCAGGTCGGCGATGTCGGTCGCCTGCCGCACCTGGGCCACGGTGAGAAACTGGGCCTCGTCGATCAGGACGCACGCCACCGGCTCCCGCGCGTGCTCCGCGCGCACGCGGGCGAGCAGGTCGTCCCCCGTCTCCAGCGTGGTGGCCTCCGCCGCCAGCCCGATGCGCGACTCGATCCGCCCCGTCCCCGCGCGCGTGTCGATGGCCGGCGCGAACAGCAGCGTGCGCATGCCCCGCTCGCGGTAATTGTAGCTCGACTGGAGCAGGACGGTGCTCTTGCCGGCGTTCATCGCCGAATAATAAAAGTAAACCTTGGACATGGCAGCGCGTCGCGGGCCCATGCTGCCGCCCCGTCCGGGCGGGCGGCAAGCTCGTCCTCGGTTGCTTCTTGGCGCAGCCTCACCAAGGTAAGGGCACCCCCATGACTTCTCTCTCGCATTGCCTGTGCTGGGCTGCGCTCGCGCCGCTGGCGGCCGGCGCCGCCCGGGCGGACCTGACCTACCTGGAAAAGGAGATGCCCGCCGACGCGCATTACCTGCACATCGGCGAT
Organism: Opitutaceae bacterium; assembly: GCA_035656575.1. Taxonomy (GTDB): domain Bacteria; phylum Verrucomicrobiota; class Verrucomicrobiia; order Opitutales; family Opitutaceae; genus Palsa-1447. The sequence continues at coordinate 18,263 of DASRSH010000282.1, read as the reverse complement.
CCGGCGCCCGATTTCCATCTGCCCGGCGTGGATGGCCGGACCTACAGCCTGGATTCGTTCAAGGACGCGCCGGTTCTGATGGTGGCGTTCATGTCCAACCACTGCCCGTGTTCGCATGCGGCGGAGACGCGGCTGCTGCCACTGTACGCCAAGTACCGCAGCCGGGGGCTCGCGGTCATCGCGATCAATCCCAACAGCCCGGCCGGGCTGGACGTCAGCGAGCTGGGCTACAGCAAATACAACGACACCTTCGCGGACATGAAGGTCTACGCCCGCGCCCAGGGCTTCACCTTTCCCTATGTGTACGATGGCGAAACCCAGCGCGTCGCCAAGGCGTACGGCTGCCAATGCACGCCGGACATCTTCATCTTCGACCGCGCGCGGCGGCTGCGCTACGAAGGGCGGCTGGACAACTCCGAGTATCCCGAGCCGGAGACGGTGACCCGGCACGAGGCGGCCGACGCCGTCGCGGCGCTGCTGGCGGGGCAGCCGGTGCCGGTGCCCGTCACGAGCCCGTTCGGCTGCGCCACCAAGTGGATCGAGAAGCAGGGCGCCATCGCCCAGATCAACGAGCGGTGGGAGTCGACGCCGGTCACCCTCGCGCCGATTGACGGAGCCGGCGTCGCCGCCTTGGTGCGCAATCCCACGGCGAACATCCGGCTGATCAACGTGTGGGCGACCTGGTGCGTGCCCTGCGTCGAGGAATTTCCCAATCTGGTGCACCTCATCCGCCAGTTTCAGACCCGGCGCTTCGAGCTCATCACGGTCAGCCTCGATGCGCCCGATCACCGCGCGCAGGCGCTGCGCTTCCTGCAAAAGCAGCACGCCGCCTTGCCAGACCGCCTGGCGAAGGTTCTGCCCGCCGAAGGCCGGCAGACGGACAACTACCTTTTTCAGGGGCGGGCGGAAGACCTGCAGGCGGCGCTCGATCCCCAGTGGCCGGGGCCGGTGCCGTACACGCTGATCGTCGGGCCGGGCGGCAAGGTCCTGTACCGTCATATCGGCCCCATCGACCTGGCCGAAGTCCGCTCGCAGCTCGTCGACCGGCTGGGCCGCTACTATAATCCCGTGACGAAGGACTGACCCGTGAACCGCCGGGCCATGATCCTGCGTTCCACGGCCGCCGCCGCGGCCGTGGCCCTGCGCGGCTGGACCCGTGTGCTCGCCGAGGGTCCGGCGCGCGCCAAGCGCGTCCTGTTCTTCACCAAGTCGTCGGACTACGAGCACGCGGTCATCGCGCGCCGCGGATCCGAGCCGAGCCTGGCGGAGCAGACCTTGGCGGACAGCGCGGCGGCCCACGGCATCGCCTTTTCCTTTTCCAAGGACGGCAGCCTGTTTTCGCGGGATTATCTGGCGCAATTCGACGCCGTCATGTTTTACACCACCGGGGACCTGCTGTCCCGCGGCAAGCCCGGCAAGGACGGGCGCCCCAAGGACGGCAACCCGCCCATGACGCCAGCCGGCAAGCGGGCGCTGCTGGATGCGGTCCGCTCCGGGATGGGTTTCGTCGGCCTGCATTCGGCCGCCGACACCTTTCACACCGGCGAGACCGTGCTGACCGACACCCGGCACGGCCGTCCCTGGCGCTACCACAACCATGGCGCGAAGGCCGACCCCTACATCCGCATGCTCGGCGGCGAATTCATCGTGCACGGCGCGCAGCAGATCTCGACCGTCCGCGTGGTCGACCCCTCCTTTCCCGGCTTTGCCGCCCTGGGCGCGGGGATCACGCGCAAGGACGAGTGGTACTCCCTGGCGGACTTCTCCCGCGATCTGCATGTGCTGCTGGTCCAGGAGACCGCGGGGATGCACGGCTCGCCGTATCACCGGCCCCCCTACCCCTGCACCTGGGCGCACCGCTACGGGCGGGGCCGCGTCTTCTACACCTCCCTCGGCCATGGGGACAACGGCCTGCCCGGCGGCAACTGCTGGCTGCAGCCGTTCTTTTTCGACCTCGTCTACGCCGGCCTGGCCTGGGCCGTGCGCAACGTCGACGCCGACATCACGCCCAACATCGAACAGGTGACCCCCGGCGCGTGGACGCTGCCGCCGTACGCGTTCCCGGTGGCCTGACGGCCGGGCTCAGCGCGCGATGTTGCGCGGGTCGATGCCGTCCTCCAGGTCGAAGGACGATCCCACGGCCGCCACCACCGCATGGCTCCGATCCAGGCCCAGGGCGGCGCGCATCTGGTAGACGCATTCGACGCCGGTGCAGTGCGCCCCGAGCAGGTTGTCCACGCCGAACCCGGCGAGTTTCTGCTCCGTCCAGCGCATCGTCGCGTCGGAGGCGTCAAACAGATGGATGCCGCCCACGATCGCGTGGATGCGCCGCGGCCCAAGCCACGAGCGCGCATAGTCGAGGGTGTTGATGACGCCGGCATGGCCGCAGCCGAAGAGCACGACCAGGCCCCGGCGGGTGTTGAAGACCAGAGCCTGGTCCTCCGGGAGGTTGTCTTCCTTCCAACCTCCGGCGGTCCGGATCTGCTCGGAGCCGCTCCAATTGCGCTCGGGGTATTTCCGCGGCACCGGTCCGGTGAGCCAGATTCCCGGATAGAGCTCGAGCGGATGATCGATCACGATGAAGACTCCGCCCGTCCGCTCGTACTCGGGCCGATTCAGCACCATGGGATTGATCTGAATGCCGCGGCTGAAGCTGCTGCGCGGCGCAAAAATGCCCTGGGCCACATATGCCCGCGCCAGCGCGCGGGGCGCCGGCCCCATCACGGCCCGGCGCAGCGTCAGCAGGCCCCCGGTATGATCGGAGTGATGGTGCGACAGCACGACGTCGGGAATGGTCGTCAGGTCGATGCCCAGCGTCCGGGCATTGGTCAGCACCAGCTCCTGGTGGTTGCCCGTGTCGAACAGGATGCGGTGGCCGTCGGCCTCGACGAGCGCCGCGAAGCCCCACTCTCCCAGTTCATCCCCGTCGGCCAGCATCGTGGACAGCACGGTGATCTTGAGCGAGGACACCTCGGCGGCGTTCGCGCCCGCAAGCGCCGTCAGGGCCAAAACGGCCATCCACAGATACCTCATGCCCCCAGGCTGAACCCCGCGGCGCGCCGGGGCGAGGTTTTGTCAGCCCCGGTCCGGAGTCATTCCTCGAGCGCCAGGCGGCGGGAGACGGCGGCGGGCGCCGGGCCCGCGGCGGGGGCGCTGAGCGCAATGTCGACTTCGCTCAGCAGGCCGGTGAAGGGAAACGGCGCGGCGTAGCTTCCGACCGGCGAGGCGCTGTCCTCGCCCACGTCCATCGTTTCCTCGAACGAAAAATACCCCGGCACGGTTCGGTCCAGCCGGGCCCGCGCCGCCGGACGGCCGTTCACGTCGAGCTCCACTTCGGCGCCCCTCCCGACGCCGCCGCCGTCGTAGCGAAAGACGAGGGACACCTCCGCCGGGCCGGGCGGCAGCGGGTCGGGAGCGGCCAGGGTGGTGACCTCCTGCCGAAAAAAGTTGTACGTGTACATCGGCCGGGAGTGCTCGAGATAGAGCGCAAAACCCGCCGAGGCTCCTCCATCCGCCAGCAGCACGCCCTCGGCTCCGCCCTCCGGCACCTCAAATTTGGCCGTGATCGTGTGCGACCGGTTCTCGAGCCGGGGCGCCATGGCATCGTAAAGCCGGCTGAGCCCTGGGTAATAGGTGTAATGGCTCCGGCCGCCGGGCGGCGACAGGTTGTCGTGCTGCCGGCCGGCCAAGGACGGGTCGAGCGGATAGACCTGGTGGGCCCAGGCTTCGGCATCGAACCGGTCCTCCAGCCGGCGCAGCCGGTCCGGATAACGCGCCGCCAGATTCGCCGCTTCCGAGTAATCCGCGGCCACGTGGTAGAGTTCCCAATCCGGCGCCGCCGCCGCGCGCCCCCGATACGCCCACGGAAGCACCCCGCTGCGCTTGGCGGCAATCCATCCGTGATCGTAGATCGAACGATTGCCGAGCATCTCGAAGTACTGGACCGTGCGCCGGCTTGGCGCCCGCGGGTCGTCAAAGGTGTACTCCATGCTCACCCCTTCCACGGGAATCTGGTCCACGCCATCGACCCGAACCGGAGCCGGAAGACCGGCGGCCTCGAGCACGGTGGGATAGATGTCGATCACGTGGTGAAACTGCGTCCGCACGCCCCCTCGGTCCCGGATCCTCGCCGGCCAGGAAATCACCAGCGGATCGCGCGTTCCTCCCAGATGGGAGGCCATGCGTTTTCCCCACTGGAAGGGCGTATTGCCCGCCCAGCCCCAGCCCGCGGGATAGAACGGCGTGGAATCGGGGCCGCCCATCTCCTCCAGGTGCCGCGCGAGGGCCGCGGGGTCCTCCGGGACGCCATTGACCTCCGCCATGAGATTGCCCGCACCATTGGGCCCCCCTTCCAGGCTGGCCCCGTTGTCGCCGGCGATGTAAATGATCAGCGTGTTGTCGAGGTCGCCCATGTCGCGGATCGCGCCGATCACCCGCCCGATTTCGTAATCGGTCTGCGCCATGAAGCCGGCGAATATCTCCATCTGGCGCTCGGCGACCCGCTGCCGGTCGGGAGTCAGGCTAGCCCAAGCGGCGATTTCCGCGGGGCGGGGCGTCAGCCGGGTGCCGGGCGGAACGACGCCCAGCCGGATTTGCCGGGCCAGCACCTCCTCGCGGTATCGGTCCCAGCCCATGTCGAACTTGCCCTTGAACCGATCGATCCACGCCCGCGGCGCCTGCAGCGGGGCATGCGTTGCGCCTGTGGCGTAATACATGAAGAACGGCCGGTCGGGGGCGACCGACTTCTGCGCGTGAAGCCAGGCGATGGCCTTGTCGGCCAAGTCCTCGTTCAGCGTATAGTCGGCGGCCCGCCCCGGAGGCGGCGTCATTTCCACGGGCTGGGTCCCCAGGGTCAGCTCGGGATGCCACTGATCGGTTTCCCCGCCCAGAAATCCATAGTAATAATCGAATCCCTGATGCGTCGGCCAATGATCAAACGGGCCCGCCGGCGTGGTCTCCGCATCCGGAATCAGATGCCACTTTCCGATGGCCGCGGTCGCATAGCCATTCTCGCGCAGGACCTCGGACAACATGGCGGCGCTCTTGGGAATCGATCCATTGTAGCCGGGATAAGGCAGGCTCCAGTTGGTGATGACCCCCACGCCCACGGTGTGGTGATTGCGGCCGGTCAGCAGCGCCGCGCGCGTGGGCGAGCACATGGCCGTCACGTTGAACTGCGTATAGCGAAGCCCCTGCGCCGCCAACCCATCCAGCGTCGGCGTGGGGATCAGGCCGCCGAAGGTGCCGGACTGTCCGTACCCCGCGTCGTCCAGCAAGACGAGCAGGACATTGGGCGCACCCGGCGGAGGCGCGAGGGGAGGCCGCGGCACCGAAGACGATTGCGCCATCGTTCGGCCAATCCGGCCCTCAAAAGGCGCCGGCGGAATGGGCAGGATGCTTCGATCCGGTCCTGCCGCCCAGGCGGCGGGCGCCAATCCGAGAAGCGGCAGCAGGGCGGCGCCCAGGGATTTTCCGTTCATGCGGGCACCATGCGGGGCCGGCGGCGGGTCCAGGCTACCCCGGCGAGGCAGAGAATTCCGCCGGCGATCGCGATGGCGGTCGGGCATTCCCGGAAGCACGCGAAGCCCAGGAGGATGACGAGAGGCGGAACCAGGTAAGTGACGACGCCCAGCCTGGCGGCGGACCGCTTGGAAAGCGCATACGTCCACAAGCTGAACCCCAGCGCCGTCGGGACCGCGCCCAGGTAGGCCGCCTCCAGCACGGCCCGGGCGGGAGCGGCCCGCACTTCCGCCGCCAATTGCCACCCGAATGGAAGGCAGCAGGCCAAGCCCGCCAGGCAGCCGAGCCAGGTGACCTGCGCCGAGGGCAGGCGCCGCAGCGCCACCTTCTGGCAAAGGACGCCGCCCGAGTAGGCCACCGCCGCCAGCAGGGCCCAGGCAACTCCCATTCTCCTGCCGCCGAACCCGGCGCCGCTGCCGACTCCGATCAGGGCAACGCCGGCGAAGGCCAAGGCAATCCCCAGCGCGAGGGATGCGGTGATCCCCTCGCCCAGAAACCAGCCGGCGCCCAACGCGAGAAGAACCGGCCCCACGTTGACGACCATGGCGGCCGTCCCGGCATCGAGCGTGTGCTCGGAAATGTTCAGCGCCACGTTGTAGAGTCCGAACCAGGCGGCGCCGTAACAGGCGACGAGCAGCCACTCGCGGGGATGGGGTCTCACCCACGGACGTCCGATCAGCGCGAGAGGAAGCAGCAGGGCGGCCACCACCAGGCGCGCCAGTGCCAATGCCCCGCCCGAAAAGTAGGGACCGACGCCCCGAATGGCGACAAAGGCGCTCGCCCACGCGACCACCATGGCCGCGAGAGCAGCCTGGACCCAGGGCTGATCGGCCGCGTCCATCGGTTGCCCGGGCAGTCTGGGAAGCGGCGCGCCGCAGCGCCAGCGCGAACTCCCAGTGCTGTAAGGCGGAGCCGGGCCGCCATCGGATTTTCTCCTAGGGAAAACCCGGAGTTTCCGCGGGTGCCAAGCCGTTGACCCTCCGGCGCCTCCGCCGCAATGTGGCCCCCCCGTGAGCGAGGACCAATCGCCAATTCTGGGCCAGGAGCTCCTCGACGATTTCTTCGCCGAATGCGATGAACATTTCCGCACCCTGCGCGACCGGCTCGCGTCCCTGGAACGGGACCCGGGGGCGGCGGAAGCGCTCGATGCCCTCTACCGCGGGGTCCACTCGCTCAAAGGCAACGCCGGCATCGTCGGCCTGCGACCGCTCGAGGAGCTGGCTCACGCCGCCGAAGATGTCCTTCGCCGCCTGATACGCAGCCACGCGCCGGTCGAGACGGACACGGCCGCCCGGCTCGGCGAAGCGGCCCATCGCATGGAGCGGATCGTCGCGGCTTACCGCCTGAAGGAGGCCCTCCCCGACATTTCCGACTTGCTGGACCGCTTGAGCAGAGAGACGGCCGCGCCCGCGGCCGCGCTCTGGCAGGCCCGCTTCGCGCCGAACGCGGAACGCGACGCGCGCGGGATCAACGTGAATTCAGTCCGCGCCCGGCTGGCGGCCCTCGGCGAGATTGTCTCGGCCGAGCCCACCATCGTGGCGGGCGGAGGCATCCTCTTCACCTTTACCGTCCGCCTTCGCGGCGCGCCCGCCGACGCGGCGGCCTGGTCGGCGGACGGCGTCGAGTGGACCGAAGCGCCGGGGCGGCCCGCCGGGGCATCCGAACCGGCGTCCGCCTCCGCCGGCGGCGCCACGGCCGCGCCCTCGCATCTGGTCCGCGTCGACCTCAGCCGCCTCGACGAACTGATGCGGCTGGTCGGGGAAATGGTCATCCAGCGCTCCCGCCTCGGCGACCGGATCGGCCGGATGGGCGAGGCCGGCCGGGACCTCCAGGAGGCCATGGCGGGCCTGGGGCGCCTCCTGCGCGACATGCGGGGCGCCATCAGCCGCATGCGGCTGGTGCCCATCGGAGAGATCTTCAGCCGCCTGCCCTATGTCGTGCGCGACCTCGAGCGGGACGGCGGCAAGCGCGTCCGCCTCGCCCTGGAAGGGGAGCACACCGAGATCGACAAGTACCTCGTCGAGCGCCTCCGCGAGCCCCTGCTGCATCTGGTGCGCAACGCCGTCAGCCATGGCATCGAATCGGCCCGGGAGCGCCGCGAGGTCGGCAAGGCGGAGGAGGCGACGCTCACCCTGCGCGCGTCGTCGCGCGGGGACTTTGTGCTGATCGAAGTGATCGACGACGGCCGGGGCGTCGATGCCGAGGCCGTGGGCCGCCGCGCCGCCGCCGCCGGCATCCCTTGCCCCCCCCATCCGGACGCGGTCCAGCTCCTGCAGGTTCTCTGCACTCCCGGCTTCTCGACCCGCGAGCAGGCCGACCGAGCCTCCGGCCGCGGCGTGGGGCTCGACGTCGTCGCCAGCGTGGTGCGCGACCTGGGCGGCACCCTGGCGCTCGAGACCACGCCCGGGCGCGGCACGACCTTCGCCCTGCGCCTGCCGCTGACCCTTTCCATCGCCGAAACCTTCATCGTGTCCGCCGGGCGCCACGTCTGCGCGGTGCCCCAGGGCTTCGTGGAAGAGATCGTGCAGGTGCCGGCGGCGAGCATCCGCCGCGTCCAGGGCGTCTCCGTCGCCCCGTACCGGACCGGACTGCTGCCGCTCGTCTCCCTGCACGAAATGTTCGGCGCCCCCGCGTCCACCCAGACCGCCTCGCCGGTCGTCGTGATCGGGTCGGACCGCGGCCTCACCGGCCTGGTGGTGGACCGCGTGCACGGCCACCGCGAAGTCGTCATCCGTCCGCTCCACGATCCCCTCATCCGGGTGCCGGGCATTTCGGGCGCCACCGAATTGGGCGACGGCAAACCCATCCTGATCCTCGATCCGCCCGCGCTGGCCAGCGGGCCCGTCCGCCCCCGCGAGGCCGCCCTTTCCGCATGACCGCCAAGGACACCTACATTGTCTTCGAACTGGGCGGCGCCGCGTACGCGGTGCGCAGCGCCGACGTCCTGCATATCGACATGCTCGAGCATGTCACGCCCGTGCCCCATGCCGCCGAGGCCGTGGAGGGCGTCGTCTTCTCCCGCGGCCAGGTCATTCCCGCAGTCGACCTGCGCACCCGCTTCGGCCTCCCGCGCCAGGCGCCGACCCCCAAAAGCCGCCTCATTTTCCTGCACGCGGCCCAGCGCACCGTGGCCCTGATCGTCGATTCCGCCCGCGAATTCCACGCGCTGCCGGCCGAGTCGATCCGGCCGATCGAGGAGACGCTCCACGGCATCCAGGGCAACTACATTCAGGGCGTCGTCACCCTCGGCGACCGCCTCGTCCTCATCCTCGACATCGCCGCCGTCCTCGACGCCGACGCCTTCGCCCCCGCGCTCTCCCAACCCGCCCGCACTTCATGACCATGGCCAAATCCACCTCCAACGGCGCCGCCAACGGCAACGGCCTTGCCCACGCCAAGAGCAGTCCGCGCGTGCGCATCGCCGCCCCGAAGGCTGAAGGCAAGTCCGACCTGAGCCGTTCGCTCGCCGAAACCGCCGTCCAGTCGCAGTCCTTGTCCGAGTCGGCGCTCACCATCACGTCTTCGATCAACGAAATGGCCGCGTCGATCGAGCAGGTCTCGGCCAACACCGAGCAGGTGGCGGCGGCGGCCACGGAGACCGCCGTCTCGATCAAGCAGATCGGCGCCGCTTCCCAGTCGGCGAGCGCCGCGGCGCAGGACCTCGCGGCCGCCGGGGCCGAGCTGACGACCGGCCTCACGCAGGTGGCCTCGTCGGTCCAGCAGATGACGCGCGACACGTCCGACCTGACGGTCTCGGTCACCGAGACGGGCACCGCCATCGAGGAGATGTCCCGGTCCATCCAGGGCGTGGCGCGGCACTGCGACGAACTGGGCGCCTCGGCCGAGGAGTCGCTCTCCTCCATGAACGAGATGGCGGCGTCGATCGAGCAGGTCGCGGCCATGTCGGAGGGCCTCGCGACTTCCGTCGAGGAGACCTCGACCGCGATCGAGGAGATGGCGCGTTCCATCCAGGGCGTGGCGCAGAACGGCGAGCGGATTTCCGAGGCGGCGGCCGGCGCCGCCTCGAGCGCGACCCAGATGGATCGTTCCAGCCGGGCGGTCGCCGACATGGTGCGCCGGTCCCAGGACATCACGCGGCGGGCAACGGCCGACGCGCACGAAGGCGGGGAGATCATCCGCAAGTCCATCGACGGCATCGGGCGCGTGGCGGCGGCGATGACCCAGTCGAATGACGTCATGCGCAGCCTCGGCCGGCAGACCAGCGAAATTTCCGGCATCGTCGACACGATCAGCATCATCGCGGAGCGGACGAACCTGCTTTCCCTCAACGCCTCGATCGAGGCCGCCCGCGCGGGCGATGCGGGGCGGGGCTTCGCCGTCGTGGCCGAGGAGATCCGCAATCTGGCCGACCGCTGCGCCAAGGCCACGGGCGACATCGCCACCATCGTGCGCGCCGTCGTGGCGGCGACCCGGGACGCCACCGAGGCGGCGGGCGAAGGCGCCCGCGTCGCCACGGAAAGCACGCGCCAGTCCGAGGCCGGCATCGAGGGCCTGAAGCGGATTCTGGCGGGCATCAACGAATCCTCCGGCGTGATGGCGGAAATCAGCCGCGCCGCCGATGAGCAGCTGGGCGCGGCCAAGGCGGTGACCGACGCGATCAACGCCACGGCGGCGCAGTCCCGGCAGGTGGCCGCCGCCTGCGCGGAGCAGGCGAAAGGGGCCGCCACGGTCGTGACCGCCTCCGCGCAGATGCGCAAGGTCGCGAAAGAGGTGTCGCAGGCCATGGGCGAACACGGCCGGGCCGCGCGCGAGGTGGTGAAGGCTGCGCAGAGCACCAACAGCATCGCGGCCCAGGTGCGCAAGGCGACCAACGAGCAAGCCTCCGGCGCCTCCCAGATCGTCGCCGCCGTGGAATCGATGCGCCGGGGCGCCGTCTCCAGCTCGCGGGCCCTGGCCGAGCACGCCACGGCCACCGAGCAGATCGCCAAGCAGGCCGAGCGCGTGTCGCGCCAGGCCGCCGAAGTCGCCCGCTCCATGGCCGAACAGTCCGCCGGCACCAATCAGATTGCCGCCTCTTCCGAGGTGTTGCGCCAGCAGTCCGAGCAGGCGGCCCGCGCTTTGCGTGAACAGACCGTCGGGATCCGGGATCTGACCAAGGCGTCGGAGAACGTAACCGAGCAGATCCGCCTCATCGCGGCCGGCAATGTCCGGCAGTCGGGAATGGAGCGCCTCAAGGGGCGGCGGAAATCGGCCCCGGCCCCGAAAGGGCGGCGCTAAATGTCGCTGCCGGCCGAATCGGAGCCGCCGGCGCTGTCGGCGCCCGCCGGGGTGCCGCTGCTCCTGCGCGACCTGCTGCACGAGAACACGGGCATTTACTTCGAGCCCGAGCGTTTCGACACCATGCTCGACAAGCTGGCGGAGCGCGCCCGGGTCCGCGGCTGCCGGTCCTACCTCGACTACTACTACCTGCTCAAGTACGACGATCCCGGCCGGGAGGAGTGGCTGCGGGTGATGGACGCGTTCTCGGTGCAGGAGACCTACTTCTGGCGCGAGCAGGGGCAGATCGCCGCGCTGGCCCAGGTGCTGGTGCCGCGCTGGTTCGAACGCACCGCGGCGCCCCTCAAGATCTGGAGCGCGGCGTGCGCCACCGGCGAGGAACCGATCAGCCTGGGCATCGCCCTCCGCGAGGCGGGATGGGGCGGCCGGCCGATCACGATCGTGGCCAGCGACGCCAGCGAGGCCGCGCTGGCCAAGGCCCGGCTGGGCGTCTATCGCGAGCGTTCGTTTCGCAGCCTGCCCGAAACGCTGAGGCAAAAGTACTTCGAGCCCGCCGAGCGGGGCTGGCGCGCGCGGACGGAGCTGCTTCCGCCCATCGAATTCCGGCGGGCGAATCTGGTCGATCCGGAGCAGGTCGCGCCCCTGGCCACGGCGCCGGTCATCTTCTGCCGGAACGTCTTCATCTATTTTTCCGCCGACTCCATCCGCCGCACGGTCGGCCTCTTCGCGCAGGGCATGCCCGACGGCGGCCACCTGTTCGTCGGCGCCCCGGAATCCCTGGTCAAGCTGACCGACGACTTCGAGCTGCGCGAAATGGCCGACGCATTCGTTTACGAGCGGAAGGCCCGGACATGAGCGAGGCCCCGCTCCTGATCCAGGAGATCAAGGTGCCCCAGCGCATCCGCGTCCTGGTGGTCGACGATTCCGCCTTCGTGCGCAAGCTCGTGCGCGAGATGCTGGGGCGCAGCCCGCTGATCGAAGTCGTGGGGGTGGCCCGCGACGGGCTGGAGGCCCTCCAGATGGCGGCGGATCTCAAGCCGGACGTGATCACCTGCGACTTGGCGATGCCGCAGCTGGACGGCGTCGCTTTTGTCCGCCGCCAGATGGCCCGCCAGCCGATTCCCATTCTGATCCTGACCGCTTCGCCTTCCGACGCGGACCAGGTGCTGGAGGCGCTGGGCGCGGGCGCCGTCGACCTGGTGCGCAAGCCCACCGCGCTGGCCACCGACGACCTGCTCTCCATCCACCAGGAGCTGCTCGACAAGGTCAAGTCGGCCGCCCGCTCTTCCCGCGCGAACCTGATGGTCGAAAGCCTGACCGCTCCGCCGATGCTGGCGCGCAGCGGCGCGGGAAAGGCCGACGTCCTGGTGATCGGCGTGTCCACGGGCGGCCCGCAGGCGCTCCGCCATCTCTTGCCGCTGTTTCCCGCCTCGTTCCCCGTGCCGATCGCGATCGTGCTGCACATGCCGGTCGGCTACACGGCGCTGTTCGCCGCCAAGCTGGACGAGATTTGCGCGCTGGAGGTCATCGAGGCCAAGGACAACGATGTGATGCTCCCCGGCCGCGTTCTGCTGGCCGCCGCGGGCAAACACCTCCTGCTGCGTCATGACACGAGCAATCAGGTGGTTGCGCAAACGTCCTTGCAGCCGATGGACAAGCTGCACCGCCCCTCGGTCGACGTGCTTTTCCAGTCGGCCGCCGGCATTTACCGGGGGCGCACCCTGGCCCTCGTCATGACCGGCATGGGCGACGATGGGCGCAACGGCGCCGCGTGGATCAAAGCCCAGGGCGGCACGGTCTTGACCGAAGCGGAGGAAAGCTGCGTCATCTACGGCATGCCTCGCGCGGTCGCGGAAGCGGGCCTGAGCGACGCCGCGGTCCCCCTCCCCCGGTTGGCCGAGGCCATCGTCAAACACTTATGAACTCAAGAATCCTGATCGTCGACGATTCCAACCTCGCCCGCCGGACGGTGCGCCAGGCGCTCGAGGAGGCCGGCCACACCGTCGAGGAGGCCTCCGACGGGCCGCAAGCCCTCGAGCGCTACTTCCTGCACCGGCCGGACCTCGTCATCCTGGACATGGTCATGAACGGCATGTACGGCCTCGACGTCCTGACAAAAATCCGGGAGCTGGATCCGGCGGCGCGCGTCATCGTCGCCACGGCCGACATCCAGACTTCCACCCAGGAGCAGGCCCGCGCCGCCGGAGCCTCCGCGTTCCTGAACAAGCCGATCAATCGTCAGGCCCTGACCCAAACGGTCGCGCGGCTCCTGGCCGGAGAGGCGGTATGGAACTGAGCCCGCCCCAGACGGACGCCCTGACCGAGCTGATCAACATCGGCTACGGGCGCGCCGCAGGGGCCCTGTCGGAATTGACGGGCTACCGCGTGAGCCTCGAGGTGCCGCGGATCGGCATGCACCGGATCGAGGAGATCCCTCCGCTCCTGGCGGAGATGGTCCGCTCCGACGTGGCGACGGTGACCCAGGTGTTTTCCGGGCCGCTGGCGGGAACCGCCATGCTGATCCTGGACGAAAAGGCGGCGATGGTCCTCAGCCGGCTGCTGAGCGACGAGAAGAACAATCCGGGCGGATTCGACGCGAACGGGCGCGAGATCATCAGCGAGGTCGGCAATATCCTGCTCAATGCCTGCCTCGGCGTGTTCGGGAACCTGCTCCAGGTGCAGGTCACCTTCGCGATGCCGCAGCTGCAGGTCAGCGCGGCGGGCCGGGTGCTCGAGAGCGTGTCCATCGAGCGCGAGGAATTGCAGTACGGGCTGATGGTCCACACGCGCTTCCAGGTCCGCGCCAGCAACGTCACCGGTTTTCTTGTGATCGTGCTCGGCATCACGTCGCTCGACCGGCTGCTGCACGAACTGGACAACTGGGAGCACCGCCAGACGTCGCCGTGACGCCGGCGTCTTCATTTTCGCGAGGAGACAGCACCGCCGAAGCGTTGGCCGGCCGGGTGCAGGACGTCGCGCCCTTCGGCATATTCACGACGGACGGCGATCTGGTCATCCGCTCCTGGAACCAGTGGCTGGAGTCCCACAGCGGCCTGACGGCGGCCAACGTGGTCGGTTCGCCCCTCCTGGACCTGTTCCCGGTCCTGCGCGAGCGCCATCTCGATGAGCGTTACCGCCGCGCCCTGGCCGGCGAAATCAGCATCCTCTCGACCGCCCTGCACGGCCACCTGCTCCCGCTTCCGCCGGTCGATGAGGACGCGGGCGTGCCCCACATGCTCCAGTCCGCGCGGATCGCCCCGCTCGACCTGGGCGACGGCCAGACCGGAACGGTCACGATCATCGAGGATGTGACCCAGCGCGAATGCCAGGCCCAGATTCTCCTGCGCCAGCAGGAGCACGACCGCATCCTTTCCCAGGCTTCCGAAGCGCTCCTGCGCTCCGACCGGCCGCTGGACGTCATGGCCGGGCTTTTTCCCCGCCTGGCGGCCGCGCTCAAGCTTGATGTGTTCCTCCAGTTTCAGTTTCACCCGGAAACGAAGGAGCTGCACCTGCACACCGCCGCCGGGATCGCGCCCGAGCTGCGCCGCGCGATGGCCGTGGTGCGCTACGGCGACAACCTCTGCGCGCAGGTCGCCGAGTGGCGCCGGCCGGTGATCGAGAACCGCCTCGAAGAAAAGTCCGAGCCCATTTTCCGCCTGGCCCGCCAGCTCGGTCTGCGCTCCTACGCCGGCTTTCCGCTCCTGATCAATGAGCGGCTCCTGGGCACGATCTCCTTCGGCAGCTACGAGCGGCCGGTGATCGCGCCGGACGAGCTGGAGTTTCTTGCGCAGATCAGCCTGTCGGTCGCGGTCGCGCTCGACCGGGCCCAGCGCGAAGCCAGCCTGGAGACGCGCGTGGCCGAGCGGACGGCCTCGCTCAACGAGACCATCGCGCAGCTCGAAAGCTTTTCCTACACCATCGCGCACGACCTGCGCGCCCCGATCCGCTCGCTGACCAATTTCAGCGACATCCTGCTGGTCGAGTATGCGGCCCATCTGCCCGCCGAGGCCCAGGACATGCTGCGGCGGCTGCGCCGGGCGGGGCAGCGCCTGGATGACCTGACCCGGGACCTGTTGTCCTATAGCCGGCTGGACGGCAAGCGGCTGAAGCTGGAGCGGATCGACCTCGACGAGGTCGTCCGGGACATCATCGCCGTGGCGCCGGCCCTGCAGCCGCCCACCCTGGACATCCCGGCGCCGCTCGGCGCCGTGACCGCGCAGCGCACCCTGCTCCAGCAGTGCCTCTCCAATCTGTTCGACAACGCGCTCAAGTTCGCCGCTCCCGGCACTCCCGCCCGCATCCTGGTCCGGGCGGAAAAGAACGGTCCGTGGCGGCGAATCTGGGTCGAGGACAACGGTATCGGGATCGATCCGGCCGTGCACCGGAAGATCTTCGACCTGTTCGAGCGCATACCGGGCGGCTTGGAGGTGGAAGGCACGGGCATCGGGCTGGCGATCGTCGCGCGCGCCACCCAGCAGATGGGCGGCACCTACGGTGTGGAATCGGCCCCGGGCAGCGGGAGCCGCTTCTGGCTGGAGCTTCCGGCCGCTTAACGCCGAAGCGGCCGTCCCGGCCCCTACAAAATTTCTCAACTGCGGAGGGGTAAAACTCATCTCCGCTTCGGGCCGCTCGTGGTACACTGTCCGTTTCTCGCCGGCCCATGAATTTCTTCTCCGACAATCCGGCGGTCACGCTGGAGTACATCCGGCGGATCGAAACCGACGCCCTGGACAACATCCTGCCGTTCTGGATGGCGCATGCGGTTCCGCCGGAAGGAGCCGGATTTGTCGGATCGATCGCCAACGACCTGACCGTCGATCCGGAGGCGGAGCGCGGCGCCCTGCTCACCTCGCGGATCCTGTGGGCCTTCTCCGCCGCCTATCGCCATTATCACCGCCCGGAGTACCTCCGGATGGCCGAGCGCGCCTATGCCGATCTCCAAACCCGGTTCCACGATCGCGACGACGGCGGCTATTTTTGGTCCCTCCGCGCCGACGGCTCCGTGCTGCAGGATCGCAAGCAGGTTTACGGGCAGGCCTTCGCCCTCTATTCCCTGGCGGAATTCCATCAGGCCACCGGCCGGCCCCAGCCGCTCGCCGAAGCGGTCGCGATCTTCGGCCTGATCGAGAAGCACGCGCGGGAGACGGTCCATGGCGGCTACATCGAGGCGCTGGGGCGCGACTGGTCCCCGATCGCCGACATGCGGCTGAGCGCCGTGGACCTGAACGAGCCCAAATCGCAGAACACGCACCTGCATGTGATGGAGGCCTACGCGAATCTCCTCGCCTGCTGGCCCAACCCCGCGCTGCACGCGGCCCTGCGCGACCTGGTCGAAATCATGCTCCGGCGCATCATCCGCCCGGACACGGGGCATCTCGGCCTGTTTTTCGCCGAGGACTGGACGCTGCGCTCGGATCGGATCTCGTATGGCCACGACATCGAGGCGGCGTGGCTCCTGGTCGACGCCGCCGCCCGCCTGGGCCAGCCGCAGCTGCTCGAGCGCGTTCGCCGCCTGGCCGTCCGCATCGCCGAGGTCACCCTGGCCGAGGGCGTCGATGGGGACGGCGGGATCTTCAACGAGGGCGGCCCCGCCGGACTGACCAACACCGACAAGGAGTGGTGGCCCCAAACCGAAGCGGTGGTCGGCTTCCTCAAT
This sequence comes from Opitutaceae bacterium, assembly GCA_035656575.1. GTDB lineage: Bacteria > Verrucomicrobiota > Verrucomicrobiia > Opitutales > Opitutaceae > Palsa-1447. Next base: position 1,849 of record DASRSH010000282.1, on the reverse strand, counting down.
GCCTACGAGATCGCTCCGGACGACCGGTTCGCCCAGGCCGCCCTGCACACCTGGGACTTCATCGACCGCCACCTCATCGATCGGCGCGACGGCGAATGGTTTCGCGGCGTCACGCGCGAGGGCCGCGTTCTCGCCCGGGAGCTCAAGGTCAGCTTCTGGAAGTGCCCCTACCACAATGTGCGCGGCGCCCTCGAGGCCGTCCGCCGCCTGCGCGCGCTGGCCGCCCAGAGCTAGCCGCGACGGAACGTCCTTTCCCCATGGCCAAAAAATCCTCCCGCAATTCCGCCTGGAACGCCCGGCTGAAAGCCCTGCGCTCAGCGCATGAGAAATTCCTCGCCCGCCGCAATCCGGTCAACCGCGCGTGGGACAATGGCGTCTTCGAGCGCTTCACCTATCCGGTCCTGACCGCCCAGCACGCGCCCATCGCCTGGCGCTACGACCTGAATCCGAACCGCAATCCCCATCTGATGGAGCGGCTGGGCGTGAATGGCGCCTTCAATCCCGGCGCCTTCTATTGGAACAAACGGGTGCACATGGTGGTGCGGGTCGAAGGCTACGATCGGAAAAGCTTCTTCGCCATCGCCGAAAGCCCGAACGGCATCGACCACTGGCGCTTTTGGGACGAGCCCCTGGACCTGCCGGAAATCGCGCCGGAGACGAACGTGTACGACATGCGCATCACGTTTCACGAGGACGGCTGGATCTACGGCGTCTTCTGCTCCGAAGCCAAGGATCCCAAAGCGGCTCCCGGCGATCTGTCCAGCGCGGTCGCCGTCGCCGGCGTCGTGCGCACGCGCGACTTCCGCAAGTGGCACCGGCTCCCCAACCTGCGCACGCCGGCTTCGCAGCAGCGCAACGTCGTGCTCCACCCCGAATTCATCGGCGGCCAATACGCCTTCTACACCCGTCCGATGGACGGATTCATCGACGTGGGCTCGGGCGGGGGCATCGGCTGGGCCCTGTGCCCCGACATCACCGAGGGCGTCACAGGGCCGGAAACGATCATCGACGCGCGGGCCTACCACACGATCAAGGAGGTGAAGAACGGCCAGGGACCGGCGCCGATCAAGACCCCGCAGGGCTGGCTGCATCTGGCGCACGGCGTGCGCGGCTGCGCCGCCGGCCTGCGCTATGTGCTGTACATGTTCATGAGTTCGCTCGAAGACCCCTCCAAGCTGACCGCCCGGCCCGGCGGCTACTTCCTGGCGCCCTTCGGGGACGAGGGATTCGGCGACGTGTCGAATGTGACCTTCAGCAATGGGTGGGTGCAGCTACCCGACAAGGCCAAGACCGTATTGATCTACTACGGAGGCTCCGACACCCGCTGCTACGTGGTCCGCTCCACCGTCGACAAGCTGGTCGACTGGTGCCTCCACACCCCCGAAGAAGCCGCCACCACCCGCCGCTCGCTGGACCAGCGCCTGGAGCTGATCCAAGCCAACAAGAAGGCCACCGCCTAATAGTCCCCCCCCGCAGCGGCGAGGGAGCGCTTCCGCAGTCGCCTCAGCCGCGGTCTTCCGCCTCCTCCGAGTGCGGCGACCCGGCCGGGCGCACAGTCGCCCGGCGGCTTTCGCCGCACGGTTTGACCCGCCGCTCCGTGGACCAGTGCCTGGAGCTGTTCCGAGCCAACAAGAAGGCCGGCGCCTCATTTTCCCGCGGTTCCGCCTTCTCCGAGTGCGGCGATCCGGCCGAGCACAGTCGCCCGGCGGCGCAGCCACGTCGAGGCCCGGCACCATGAAGACGTGCGACGCGAAGTGCTCCATGCAGCCTTTCGCGAGCGGTCGGAGGGAAGAGGTCCTTCGCCGCCGCGGGGGAATCAGCGCCCGCAGCAGTGCTTGTACTTGCGCCC
>DASRSH010000281.1:0-4941 GCA_035656575.1 Opitutaceae bacterium | reverse complement strand
CCTGCAGGCCCTGTGCGCGGCGGCAGCCGGCAGCGCGGAGATGGAGCTGGCGTACGGCATCGACGAGGTCGACGATCTCTTCGCGGCCGACGACGCGACCCACCTCTATCGCATCGTGCAGGAAAGCCTGAACAATATCTTCAAGCATTCCGCCGCGCGCGCCGCCTGGGTGCGGCTGGAACGCAGCGGAGCCACGGCGAGGCTGACGGTCGAGGATGATGGCCGCGGCTTCCTCGTGCCGTCCGGAGCCGGGCCGGCCGGGGGCCTGGGGCTGGGCAACATCGCCGAACGCGCCCGCATCCTCGGCGGCGTGCTGCGGATCGACTCCGCCCCCGGCCGCGGCACGGTGGTGACCTTGACCCTGTCGCCTCCCCCGGCGCCGCTGCCCGATCCCAGGAGGGCGTGATCGCGCCTCCCGTTCGCCGGGGCTCGCCTGGCGCATCCCGCGAGCGGGAGGCGATTTTCAGGCCGGATCGGGGTTAAGGGTCGCCAAAGGCTGCCGGCGGCCTTTCATGGCGTTTCTTCCGCATGTCTGAAGTGAACCCCAGCCTGGCCGGGGACGAGGATCGGTTCCGGACGCTCGCGCGCCACGCGCCCGTGGGCATTTTCTTGACCGACCCGGAGGGCGCCACGGTTTTTGTCAACGATGCCTGGTGCCGGATGACGGGGCTGGCCGCCGGCGAGGCCCAGGGCGACGGCTGGATCCGCGGACTTCATCCCGCGGACCGCGCCTGGGTGACGGAGGGCTGGAAACGCGCGCTGCGCGAAGGGGCGACGTCGGAGGCCGAGTTTCGCTTTTGCCGTCCGGACGGATCGGTGGCCTGGCTGCATGGACGCGCCGCGCAGGTGCGCGCGGAGAACGGAGCGCCGGCCGGGTACGCTGGCGTGCTGATCGACGTCACGGCGCGCCGGGAGGTCGAAGCGAGCCTGCGCGAACGGACGCGCACGCTCGAAATCCTCAATGAAGTCAGCTCCGCGCTGGTCGCCGAGCACGATCCCGCGCGCATCCTGGACGCCGTGCTCGCCGCCGGGCGCGAAATCAGCGGCGCGGCGGCCGCCGCCTTCGACCGGCGCTTCCCGGGCGCGGCCGTCATCCGTTGCGGCAACTACGCGGGGCCGGCGCCGCCCGCCGGCCTGCCCCCGGACGCGCCGCGGCGGAGCTACCTGGCGGTGCCGGTGGTGTCCCGCACAGGAGAAATCCTCGGCGGCCTCTTCTTCGGGCATTCCGCCCCGGAGCGCTTCAGCGGCGAAGCGGAGCGGACGATCGTCGGCCTGGCGGCCGAGGCCGCCATCGCGATCGACAACGCCAACGTGTACCGGACGCTGGAGCAGCGGGTCCAGGAGCGGACGCAATCGCTGCGCGACGCGATCACCCAGATGGAGGAATTCTCCTACAGCGTGTCGCACGACCTGCGGGCGCCGCTGCGGGCGATGAATGGCTACGCCCAGGCCCTGCTCGACGACTACGGCGGCCGGCTCGATGCCACCGCCCGCGGCTACCTGGACCGGATTCAGCGGAGCAGCGAGCGGATGGAGAAGCTGACCTACGATCTGCTTGCCTACAGCCGCATGGCCCGCGGCGAGTTGGCGACCGGGCCGGTCAATCTGGACAAGCTGATCGCGGACATCGTCCACCAGTATGTCGAGCTGCAGGCCCCGCGCAGCGCGGTCGAGATCGCCGGCCCGCTGGGCGACGCGCGCGGCCACGAGTCTTCGCTCGCCCAGGCCGCGGCCAATCTGCTGACCAATGCGGTCAAATTCGTGCCGGCGGGGGTCACGCCGCGCGTGCGGGTCTGGACCGAGCAAGTCCGCGGGCGCGTCCGCTTGTGGGTGGCGGACAATGGCATCGGCATCAAGCGGGAACACCAGGCGCGTTTGTTCCAGGTGTTCGAGCGGCTGCCCACGAACGCCCGCTACGAAGGGACCGGCATCGGCCTGGCCATCGTGCGCAAGGCGATGGAAAAGATGGGCGGTTCCTGCGGCGTCGAATCGGACGGCCGGTCCGGCAGCCGTTTCTGGCTTGAATTGCCGAAAGCCTGAGTGGGACAGTAGGCGGATGTCCCGATTCATTTGGCTGCTCGGTTCCGCCCTTGTTCTCGGCTTCACGGCCGGTTGCCAAGCTCCCGGCATGGGAGGCATCGCGCTCAACGCGGAAATCTCCGGGGGCAGCAAGGTCGAAATCCCCATTAACCGACACGGGGCGATCAAGGCGGAAAACGACGACCTGCGGGTGACCGACGCCACGCTGATCGCGGACTTCAAGGTCCGCCTCTGCTGCTACGCCTTCGGCTTTCAGGAAAAGCATCCCTTCGGCTTGCGGCGGGTCATGGTGGAGGACGTCACCGACGACCAGCCGGTCGTCATGATCGACGACCGGCACCCGCGCCTCGTGGGCAACCACTATTGGCGCGCTGTCACGCCGCGTTTTACGCCGACCCCCGACAACATCCACTGGCTGATGGAGGTCGACTACAACATGCGCATCTACCGCTTCACCATCGTCAAGGACGACGGCCAGACCGAGGTGCTCTACGACGGCCAGGACTACGGCAACCCGGTCAAGGAGTACATCCGGATCGGAATGGGCCTGGAAAAGCTCCCTCCGCGCCGGTGAGGGTCGTCGTTGTCGAGGATCACGCGCTGATCGCCGATCTGCTGGCCGCGGTGTGCGAGCGGGATTTCGGCTTCACCGTCGCCGCCGCGCGCAGCTCGGGCGCCGCGGGGCTCTCCGCCGTCCGCGAGCACCGCCCGGACCTGGTGCTGCTGGACATCTCCCTGCCGGACCTGGACGGGCTCGACCTGGCCGGCACGGTGCGGCGCGAGCTGCCGGCCGCGCGGATCCTGGTCCTGTCGTCGCTGCGCGACCCGGCGACGCTCCGGCGCGTGCGCGAGATCGGCGTCCACGGCTACGTCGACAAGCGCGAGCAGACCCTGCCGGTCCTGCGCGAGGCGATCCGGCAGGTGGCGGGGGGAGGAAGCTACTTTTCGCCGGTGGTGGCCGAGGCCGTGCAGCGGCTCGCGCGCGACCCGCATGCCTTCCACCGCGTGCTGTCGCCCTACGAGCAGACGGTGCTGGGGCTGATCGGCGAGTCGCTCTCCGACGCGGAGATCGCCGCCCGGCTGAACATCAAGAGCGCGACCGCGCAGTCCCGCCGACGCGACATCATGGGCAAGCTGAACATCCACAGCACGCCCAAGCTCATTCGCTACGCGATCGAGAACGGGTTCACCCGCCCCGAGCACTTTCCGCGCGGTCCCTAAGGGGGATTCACGCCGCCTTCCGGGGGCGCCGGCCGGGCGCTTTCCTGGCCGGCTTGTGCTGGGCGGCGCCCGCCTTTTCGAGGCTTTGCTGGAGCACCGATACCAGATCGATGACGTTCGTCGCCTTGCGCTGGGGATGGGCGCGGCCCACGGCGCCCCGGCCGCCCGATTCGATCTTCTGGTCGATCAGCTTCATCAGGGCCGAGCGGTAATCGTCCGTGTAGCGGGCCGGGTCCCATTTCTCCGACATCTGCTTCACCAGCGTCTCGGCGACGGCCAGCTCGCGCTTGGCCGGATGGGTTTCGGCCGGAACCTTCAAGCCGGCGGCGTCGACCAGCTCGTTGCCGAAGTGCATCAGTTCCAGCACCAGGGCGCCGCCGTTGGCCTTGACCGCGGCCAGGTGCTGGCGGTTGCGGATCACGACCTTGGAGATGCCGGCCTTGTTCATCCGCGCGAGAATGTCGCGCAGCAGCGCATAGGCCGCCGTTCCGCCCTTTTGCGGCTCCAGGTAATACGGTTTGTAGAAATAAATGGGGTTGATCTCCGCGAGGTCGACGAAGTCGACGATGTCGACCGTCTCCGTCGCTTCCAGATCGATGCGCTTGAAATCGTCCTCCTTGAGCACGACGAACTTGCCCTTCTCGTACTCGTAGCCCTTGACCACTTCGCTCCAGGGCACCTCCTTGCCGTCCGCCTCCGCCACGCGCTTAAAGTTGATCGGGCTGAGGTCGCCGGCCCGCAACATGCGAAAGCGCAGCTCCTCGCGACGTGTCGCCGGATGAACCGCGACCGGGATATTCACCAATCCGAAACTGATGGCTCCTTTCCAAATGGCACGCATGCCTCGCTTTGACCCCGCGAACGGGGCGCGCGTGCCCGGGCACCACCGGCCGTTTCCGGGGTCAGCATTTGTGGTCGAAGGCCTTCGGCCATACCTTTCGTCATGAAGAGGAAATCATCGCCCCGTGCGGCGAAAGCCAAGCCGAAGCCCCGGCGCGCGCGAACGCCGGCGCGTTCACGGCCCTCCCGCAAGTCCGCTTCCCGGGCCAAGGCCGCAGCCCCGCGCAAGCCGGTCCGCAGCGCGGCCAAGCGCAAATCGCCCTCCGCCCAGCCCCGCAAAGGCAAGAAGAGGAATCTTGCTTCGGGCCGCAGCCGCCCAGCGCGGCGCGCCGCGGCCGCTCCCGCTGACTCTTATCCTCCGACGCCCGGGCGCCCGCCGCAAGGGCCCGCCGGCCGCATGATCGTCCATGGCCAGGAAGTGGGCAGCCCCGGACCCGCCGATGCCGACCGCCGCGCCCGCGAAATCGCCCTGATCGACGGCCACCCGGTCGGCCCGGAGGACCTGACGGAAGCCGAGCGCGAGCTGAGCGGCTCGAATCGCCCGTTGAACGACTCCGCCGACGAGTCGGTGGGAAGCCTGTCGCGCGATCCCAGCGATCCGCCAGCGGATCAGGGCCGCCAGGCGCCGAGTTTCGAAGGTGACGATGAGGAGCAGGCGGCGGAACGGCTGGTGAGCGAAGGGGTGGAAGAGGCCGATCACGACCAGATGCTCGCCGCGCGCAAACAGCGGCCGCGGGAATGAGGATTCGCCATGGGCTTTGACAAGAACGATCCCGAGGAACCGCTGATCCATCCGGCGCGGCGCACCACCCGGGTCAATTTTTGGGTGGTCATCGGGGT
>DASRSH010000280.1:0-11459 GCA_035656575.1 Opitutaceae bacterium | reverse complement strand
GAGATTGAAGTGATTTTCATGAAAAATTGGGGCTAGGGGTTCGCGCGCCGGGACTGCTGCCAGCGGTAAATCTTGGCCCGGTCCACGCCCAGGAGGCGCGCGGCGGCGGAGGTGTTGCCTTTGCTGGCCGCGACCGCCTTTTCGATCAGGCGGTCTTCCGCGGCCTTGAGGTTGAAATCATCCGCGGGGTTCTCCGCCTTGGGCTCGCTTTCCGGGGCGGAAGCCGAACCCGAGGCCGTCCGCGCGTGGGCCGCAAACACGATGTGCTCCGGGTGAATCTGCTCGCCGCCGGCGTAAATGATCGCGCGCTCGATCGTGTTCTTCAGCTCCCGGATGTTGCCGGGATAATCGTGAGCCAGAAGCCGCTCGAGGGCATCCGCGCGCAGGACGGGCGGCTTGCGCTTGAGCTCCGAGGAAAAGAGACGGACGAAATGGCCGGCCAGCGCCGGAATATCCTCGCGCCGCTCCCGCAGCGGCGGCACGGCGACGTGGAAGTGCATCAGCCGGTAGTAAAGGTCCTGCCGAAATTCGCCGCGCTGAACCTTGGCGGGAAGGTCGACGTTGGTGGCGGCGACGATGCGCACGCTGACGCGGTTGCCGGCGGACGCGCCCACCGCCGTCACCTGGCCGTCCTCGAGCACCCGCAGCAGCTTCGCCTGGATCGCCGGCGGCATGTCGCCGATCTCGTCCAGGAACAAGGTGCCTCCGTCCGCGAGCTCGAAGTAACCTTTGTGGTCGGCCACCGCTCCGGTGAACGCCCCGCGGCGATGGCCGAAGAGATAGGACTCCGCCAGCTCGGCGGGAAGCGCGGAGCAGTTGACGGCGACAAAAGGGCCTTTGGCCAGCGCCCCGCCGAAATGGATGGCGCGGGCGATCAGTTCCTTGCCTGTTCCGCTTTCGCCGGTCAGCAGCACGTTCGTCCGGGGGTACACCTGAACGGCCCGGATGTCGCGCAAGAGCTTCTTGAATTGCGGGCTCTGGCCGAGGAAGCCTTGCAGGCCCCAGCTGCGGGCCTCGGCTTCGGTCAGAACGGAGAGCCGGGCATCGGCGACATCAAGGGCGACCTCGGCCCGTTCGCGGCGCCGGATTTCCGCCGTCAGTTCGGCGTTGGATTTGGCCAATTCGATCGTCCGGGCCTTGAGCTCGCAGGTCAGCCGGTGCAGGCGAAGATGGGTCGCGACCCGCAGAAGGACCTCGTCGATCTGAAACGGCTTGGTGATGTAATCGACGCCGCCCGCCCGGAACCCCTCGACCAGGCTTTGCGTCTCGTCGTTGGCGGTGATGAAGACGACCGGGATTTCCGCGGTCGCCGGATTGGCCTTCAGCCGCCGGCAGGTCTCGATCCCGTCGAGCTCGGGCATCATCACATCCAACAGGATCAGCTCGGGCCGCGCCTTGGACGCGCTCTTGATCGCGGCCGCTCCGGAAAGGGCAGCCAGCACCCGGTAACCGGCCGACTCGAGCGCCCCGCTCAGCGCGCCGATATTGGCGGAAATGTCGTCGATGATCAGCAGGGTCGGCGGCGTCGCCGCCTCCGGGGTGCCGGCATGCGGCGCGAGGTCTAGGCTTTCAATCGTCACCGACCGGAACCTCCTCTAGGGATCGGGCGACCGATTCGGTATCGAATCGCCCGACGCTGACCAGAAGGCGCCGCGCGAACTCGCCCTCGTTCGGACCGAGCTGCTCGATCTCGCGCAGGACTTTCTTGATCTCGGCCGTGTCCCCAATTTCGGCCGAGGACCCGAGGCGGACGCGAAGCTCTTCGGGCAGCCGCAGCTGGCCTGGATCCACGGCCCGCGGAGGCTCCTCCGCCTCTTCCGTGCCGCAGGCGGCGGTGCCCATGCCGAGCAGCCGCGTCAGGCACTCGCGGATTTGCTCGATCCGGAAGGGTTTGAACAGGAGCCCGTCGCACCCGTTCCGGCCGGCCTCCTGCTGCTCATGCTCGAAGGCCCGGGCGGAAAATCCGATCAGCTTGCATCCCGCGGCGCGGAGCCCGGCGGCCCACCCGCCGGCGTCCTGAAGCCCGGGCGTCCGAAGATCCACGAGCACGACATCCGAGCCCCGCTCGCGGGCGGTGGCCACCGCTTCCTGCACCGTGTCGACGGCGGCGACCTCGCAGCCCACGGCGGCCAGCATTTTTTGCAGGACCTCGCGGCTGCCGCGGACGGCGTCGAACACGAGCGCGCGGACCGGCCGGCCTGGCGCCAGCCGCAGCGTGGCGAGCGATTCGATTCGCGACGGATCCGCCATCTGGGACGGGGCGAACGACAGGGTGAAGAAAAAGTCGCTTCCCCACCCCGGCGCCGAATTCACTTCAAGGACGCCGCCCATGAGCTCGATCAGCCGGCGGGCGATGCTCAGCCCCAATCCGGCGCCGCCGCGGGCTTGTCCGATCGCCTCCTGGCGGAAGGGCTCGAAGATCGCCCGCTGGGCCTGGTGCGCGATCCCGGGGCCGGTGTCGATGACTTCGAAGCGGTAGGCGCCGGTCCCGACGCCGGGCACCACCCGCAGCCGGACCTCGCCGCTATCGGTGAACTTCACGGCGTTGCCCAGGAGATTGACCAGCACCTGGCGCAGACGGCGCTCGTCGCCACGCACCCAGATCTGGCGGTCCCCCAGCGCTTCCAGGCGGAACTGCAGCCCTTTCTGGTGGCACCGCGGCGAGAACATCGCGGCCAGAGCCTTCATGATCGTGGTCAGGTCGAAGTCCACCGCCATCAGCTCCATCTTGCCGGTTTCGATTTTCGTCAGGTCGAGGATGCCCTCGATCAGGCACATGAGATGGCTTCCGCCCTCGGCGATTGCCTGGACGGACTCGGTCTGGGTGGCGGCCAGCGCGGCGCCGCGCTGCAGGAGCTGGATATGGCCGAGGATGATGTTGAGCGGCGTGCGGATCTCGTGGCTCATCTCCGCGAGAAAAAGCGACTTCGCCCGATTGGCCGCCTCGGCCGCCGCCTCGGCCGACTTCCTGACTTCGACCTCCCGCTGCAGCGCCTCGTTCAGCCGGCCCAGTTCAGCCGTGCGCGCGAGGACGCTGTCCTCCAGCGCTTCGTTGGTCCGGTGCAGGATTTCCGCCGAGCGGCGCAGCCAGTTGGGATCGGCCTCGTTGAATTGCGCCGTCGGGGCAAAGACGAAATTCCAGGTCCGCCCCAGCAGCGGCAATTGCTGCTCGTACCGCCAGGAGGGCCCCTGGGGATCCGGAATGCCCGCGCAATAGAGCGGCGTCGAGGGGTCCTCGCTGTCGCGGATTTCGATGCTGAGGCCCCGCCAGACGAGCGGAGAAAAGATCTCGTCGACCAGGTTTCCCACTTGAAACACGGCCAGTCCGAATCCGCTGGTCGTCTGGTCGGGCGCGCGGATCGGCATGACCACGAGGAAGCCGAGCAATTCTCCGGCCAGCTGGGCCAGCTTGAGCGGGCTCGTCGCCGTCGGCAGGTCCGTTCGGGCCGACCGTTCCAGGGCCTCGCGGCGCTGGGGATCGGCCGCGAGATCGAGGCCCAAGACCGGAGCGTTGGCCTGGGCGGGCTCGGCATAAAACACCGGGTAATATTCGGCCCGCTCCCGGGCGGGAGCGATTCCTCCGGCGAGGTTGATCTCCTTGAAGTGAAAGCCCTCGACGCCCTCCGCCGCGGCGGCGGCCTCAAACGCGGGACGGTCCGCCAGGGACACCCTGGGCACCCACTCCAAGGCCTGCAGTTCGGGCAAGCGGGCGAGGGCCGATTGGACGAAGCGGCGGAACTCCGTTCGGGTCACGGCCGGCTTGACCTCGAAAAGCGCCCGGACCGAATGCAGGATTTCCATCGTGCGGAGCATCTGGCTGCGCAGCTGCTCCATTCGGTCCAGCGCTTCCTCCTTGGCTCCGGTCTCGGCCTCGGTCCGCCGCTGCCGGAGCACGGCGCAGTTCTGCGCTGGATTCGGGGCCGCTTTCAGACGGCGCATCTCAGGAAGGTGGAGCGTGGCCTCGAAGGGCATCGGCGGAGGCCCCCAGGGAAGCAGATTGGCTGCCAAGATAGCGCCGCCAGCCCCCAAAAGCGGTGATCTCCCGGGCTTCCTTTGTCGCAAAGCCCTCGCAGATAAAGCCTTTCACTAGGGATCCATCCTCCAACTCCAGAGTGCCAATGGCCAGGGGCGGGGGCACGGCGGCAACAAAGCTGCCAAACTCCGCCGGGTCGAGGCTCCAAACCTCAACTTCAATCGACCCTTGCCCGGATCCCGGATCGCGGACGAGGCCCGGTTTGGCCGGCGTCGTTGAAGACAGGGCGTACAGGCGGTACCGCGGGGCGGTGCGGGTCGTCCTGACCAAGGTGGCGCGCCGGTCCGTGAGCTGGTGATTGAGGGGCTGTCCGGAAAGATGCGCCCCGACCACCGCAAGGTCGACCCGGCCCGATCGGGGTGTGGGCCCGGGTTCGGGCAGATCGGCAATGTCAACGTCGGTCGCTCCGGTGCGGCCCCCGGCCCGGCGATGAAAGCGCGCCGCCAAGCCGAGAACATCGTTATCCGCAAAGGCCCGGCCCAGAAACGAGATGCCGAAAGGCAGTCCCCGCGAATCGAAGCCGGCGGGAACCGCAACCCCGCAAAGATCGAGCAGGTTCACGAAATTGGTGTAATAGCCGAGATTCGAATTGAGCTGAATCGGATCGGCCAGGACTTCGCTGATGCGGTAGGTGGTTCCGGCGGTGGGCAGCACCAGCACGTCGATCTTCGACCACTCCGCGTCGGTGATCCGGCGCAGCTCTTCGAGCCGGTACATGCCTTCAAACGCGTCCGCTGCCGTGTAATGGTCCGCCGCGCCGATGATCTGGGCGGTGACCGGATGCAGGGACTGGGGGTGGGAGCGAAAAAACGGACGTATGGCCGCCAGCCGTTCCGCGACCCAAGGCCCGGAGTAAAGCAACTGGGCCACGTCGCAGAACGGGCGCAGATCAATCTCCACCGGGGTTCCACCGAGTTCGCGGAGCCGCTCGATGGCGCGTTCGAAGAGCGCGGGGGTGTCGGGGTCGCCGAAGAACTTCCGCGTCTCGGCGGTGGGAACGCCGAAGCGAAAACGCGGCGGCGGCGCCGGGGGCGGCGGCGCCGCGGCCCGGGCGAAGGGATCGTCGGGGTCGAAACGGGAAATCACCTGGGCGACCGCGTGGGCATCGAAGCAGCTCTGGGAGAATACGCTGACGCAGTCGAGGGAGCGGCAGGCGGGCACCACCCCGCGCGCGCTGACCAACCCGCGCGTGGGCTTCCATCCGACGATATTGTTGAACGCCGCCGGGACCCGGCCGGATCCGGCGGTGTCGGTGCCGAAGGCGAACGACACCAGCCCGGCAGCAACGGCCACGGCCGAACCGGCGCTGGATCCGCCGGAGATGAAATCCGGATCGAAGACGCTGTGGCAGATTCCATAGGGCGAGCGAACGCCGACCAGACCCGTGGCGAATTGGTCCAGGTTGGTCTTCCCAATCAGGATGGCGCCGGCGGACAGCAGAAGATCCACGGCCGGCGCGGACGCCTTCGCGACGTAGGCAAAATCAGGACACCCGGCGGTCGTGGGCAGGCCCGCGACGTCGATGTTGTCCTTGACGGCGAAGGGCAGGCCATAGAGCGGGGGCTTGGGGCCGTCCCCATAGCGCTGCTGGAGGCGCTCCGCGGCGGCCAGCGCTTCCGAGCGCGGGACCAGATGGATCCAGATCGGCTGGCCCGCGCATTGTTCGATGCGGTCGTAGGCCGCGGCAATGATTTCGGGCGGCGAGAACCGGCCGGCCGCGTAGCCGGCGCGCAGATGGGATATGTCCAAACGCAGGGGTTTCATGAAGAGGATTCCGCCACCAGGACGACGAGCGGCTGTCCGGCGGTGACCAGCGCTCCCGGCTTCACCAGCAGACGATGGACCCGGCCGGCCGCGGGAGCTTCCACCCCCACCTCCATCTTCATCGCCTCCACGATGACCAGCTTCTGCCCGGCGGCGACCACCGTGCCTTCGGCGGCGGCGATGGCCCAGACGCTTCCCGTGATGGGTGAGGCGACGATGCGGCCGTGCTCCGGCACCGCCACTTCGTCGGGCGCGGCCGGGGGCGCGGATTCTTCCGGCGCGGCGGCCGGCGCCGAACCTTCCTGCGCCCACCGCTCCCGCTCCGCATCGAACGCCTGGCGCTGGCGGTCCTGAAAGGCGGCGATGTCGGCTTGGGCCCCGCGGAGGAAGTCGTGGTAGTCGCGCACGCGGAAACTCCGCTCTTCCACCTGGAGGCGGACTTGCCCGCGCAGAAAGGCCTCGCGAAACTCGAGCACCTCCGCCTCGGGCATCGGATAGAAGCGGACCTGGTCGAAGAATCGGAGCAGCCAGGGATGGCCCGCCTGGAACTCCGCCGTCCGCTTGTAGGTGTTCCACACCGGCACCGTCCGCCCCACCAATTGGTATCCGCCCGGGCTCTCCATGCCGTAGACGCACATGTAAACCCCGCCGATGCCGACCTCGCCTTCGGCCGTCCAAGTCCGGGCCGGGTTGTACTTCGTGGTCACCAGGCGGTGGCGGGGATCGAGCGGAACCGCGCAGGGCGCGCCGAGATAAACGTCGCCGAGCCCGAGCACCAGATAACTGGCTTCGTAGATCGTGCGCTCCACGGCGGCGACGCTGTCCAGTCCGTTGATCCGCCGGATGAATTCGACATTGCTGGGCAGCCAGGGCGCGGTCGGGCGGACGGACTGGCGGTATTTTTCAATCGCGGCGCGGGTGGACCCGGCGTCAAAGGCGAGCGGCAGGCGCAGGATCCGCGTCGGCACTTCGAGCGTTTCGATGTCCGGCAGGGCGTCCTCGGCCGCGCCGAGCAGATCCACCAGCCGGGCGAGCGGAAGCCGGCGGCTGTCGAAATTGACCTGGAGCGAGCGGACGCCGGGGGACAGTTCCAGCAGGCCCTCGACCGGATGGAGCCGGAGGCGCTCCATCAAGGCGTGCACCCGGAAGCGCAGGTCGAGGTCGAGCAGCATCGGCCCGTATTCGATCAGGACATACTTGTCCCCCGCCTGGCGGTAGACGACGCCGGGCCGGCCGGCCGCGGCCTCCACGCGGTGGAGAATCGCGCCGTCGCCGGCCGCCGGGTCGAACCGGGCGCCCGGCCGGGCGGAGGCGCGCGGCGGCGCCGCTCCCAGGTTGGCGATCTCCCGATCCTGGGCGGTCTCGGCCGCCAGCGCGTGGGCAAACGACACGCGGACAAAGCGGATGGTGTCTCCGGGCCGGAGCTGGCCGATCTTCCACAGTTCGGCCTGGATGATGGTGGCCGGACAGACGAAGCCGCCCAGGCTCGGACCGTCCTTGGCGAGGATCACCGGCATGTCCCCGGTGAAGTTGATCGTGCCCACCGCGTATTCGGTGTCGTGAATGTTCGACGGATGCAGGCCGGCCTCCCCGCCGTCGGCGCGGGCGAATTCAGGCTTGGGTCCGAGCAGGCGAACCCCCAGGCGGTTCGAGTTGTAGTGGACCTTCCAGTCGGCCGAGAAGAACGTGGCGATGAAATTCTCGGTGAAGAAGTCCGGCGCCGCATGGGGCCCGTAGAGCACGGCAATCTCCCAATGGTGGCCATAGGGGGATATGAGTTCGGCCGGGAGACCGGGGGGAAGCGTTCGCGGCGCCGCCCGCCCCGCGATCGGCAGCACATCCCCGCCGCGCAGCGTCCGGCCGGCATGTCCGCCGAACTTGCCCAAGGCAAACGTCGACCGGCTGCCCAGGTAGGCGGGCACCAGGAAACCCCCGTGCACGGCGAGATAGGCGCGGCATCCCGGCCCGTCGATTCGCCCGAGCTTCAGCGTCCCGCCCGCCGGGACCGGCACCGGCCGCCAAAAGGGCACCGGAACCCCGTCGAGGTCGGCGGGCATGCCGGCGCCGGCCAGCGCGATCGTCGCCGGGGCGTTGAAGCGGAGGGTCGGGCCGCTGAGGGTGATCTCCAAGCCGGATTCGCCTTCGGGGTTTCCCACCAGGCGGTTGGCGAGGCGGAAGGCCCGGTCGTCCATGGGTCCGGACGGGGGAACGCCCACCGCCCAATAGCCGACCCGCCCCGGATAATCCTGAATGCTGCTTTGCGTGCCGGGTTCGATGACGTCCACGGTCGAGGGGGCGTAGGGAAAGGCCGCCAGCCAGCGGGTGTGGATCTCGCCCCGCCGGAAGTCGGGGTGGGCGACGACTTGGCGGAGGTACTCGAGATTGGTCTCGATTCCCGCGATCCGGCACTCCGCGAGCGCGCCGGCCATGCGGTCGATGGCCTCGGCGCGGGTCGCGCCGCGCACGATGATCTTGGCCACCATGGGATCGTAGTAGGGCGGGATCGCCGAACCCTGCTCCACCCAGGTCTCCACGCGGGCCGAGCCGGGAAACTGCGCCTCGGTCAGCACGCCGGAGCTGGGCTGGAAGCCCTTGTTCGGATCCTCGGCATAAAGGCGCACCTGCAGCGACGCGCCCCGGGGCGCCGGCTGATAATCGGCGAGGAAGGCCGTTTCGCCCGCCGCCAGACGCACCATCCACTCGACGAGGTCGACGCCGCAAACCTCCTCGGTCACCCCATGCTCGACCTGAAGCCGCGTGTTGACCTCCAGGAAATAAAACTGAAGGGAGGCGATGTCGAAAACGAACTCGACCGTGCCGGCCGAACGGTAGCACCGCGCGGCCGCCAGCCGGGTCGCCGCTTCGAGCAGACGGCCCCGCATCTCGTCCGACAGTCCCGGAGCGGGAGTTTCCTCGACCACCTTCTGGTTGCGCCGCTGCGCGGAGCAGTCGCGCTCGCCGAGGGCGACCACCCGTCCGAGCCCGTCTCCAAAAATCTGCACCTCGATGTGCCGGGCGAGGCCGACATATTTTTCGAGGTAGACGCCGCTCTGCTTGAACGCGGTCTCGCCCAGATGCCGCACCGAGTCGAACGCCTCCCGCAGCGCCGCCTCGTCGGCGCACACCCGCATGCCGATGCCGCCGCCGCCGGCGGTGCTCTTCAGGATCACCGGATAGCCGATGCCCGCGGCGGCCTGCACCGCCTCTTCCAGCCCGCCGAGCAGGCCGCTGCCGGGCAGCATCGGGATGCGGCTGGCCTGCGCCAGCGCCCGCGCGGTGTGCTTCAGGCCGAATTCGCGCATGTGCCGCGGAGTGGGGCCGATGAAAGCGAAGCCGGCACGCTCGCAGGCCTCGGCGAATTCGGCGTTCTCGCTCAGGAATCCGTAGCCGGGGTGGATGGCCTCGGCTCCCGTGCGCCGGGCCGCGGCGAAAATCGCCTCGAAATTGAGGTAGCTTTCCGCCGCCGGCGGCGGGCCGATGCAAACCGCCTCGTCCGCGGCGGAAACGTGGAGCGAATGGGCGTCCGCCTCCGAGTAAACGGCGACGGAGCCGACGCCGAGCGCGCGCAAGGTGCGGATGATCCGGCAGGCGATGGCGCCCCGGTTGGCGATGAGGACTTTCTTAAACATGGAAAGAGATGCCCGGAGTCATACCTGCAGGTGCCGGCGGACGACGTCGTCCGTGAGCTGCGCGACCGGCCCGGAGGCCGTGATCGCGCCGCGGTCCATGGCATAGAAGCGGTCGCCGATCTCGCGGCAGAAATCCACGTACTGTTCGACGAGCAGGATCGCCAGGCCCCCCTCCTGGCGCAGGCGCCGCAGCGTGTCGCCGATCTGGTCGATGATCGAGGGCTGGATTCCCTCCGTCGGCTCGTCCAGCATCAGCAGCTTGGGGCGCGTGAGCAGCGCCCGTCCGATCGCGAGCTGCTGCTGCTGGCCGCCGCTCAGCACGCCCCCCTTGCGGGCCAGCATCGACTTGAGCACGGGAAAGAGGCCGAAGACCCGATCGAGTTCGAGGCGGGCCTCCGCCTTCGGGCGGGGGTGCAGCCGCAGCCCGACCTCGAGGTTCTCCGCCACCGTCAGGTGGGGGAAGATGTCGCGCCCCTGCGGCACGTAACCGATTCCGGCGAAGGCGCGCCGGTCCGGCGGCAGGCCGGCCAGGGGGCGGCCGGCGAAGCGCAGGACGCCGGCGCGGGGCGAGCGCAGGCCCATAATCACCCGCAGGGTGGTGGTCTTGCCCACCCCGTTGCGGCCCATCAGGCAGACGATCTCGCCGGGATGGACGCTCAAGTCGACGCCGCGGAGGATGCGCGATCCGCCGATGTCGGCCTGCACTTGGGAAAGCTCGAGGAGCTCGTTCACGCCCGGCCCTTCCCCCGCCCCAGATATACCTCGCGCACCTGGGCATCGCCTTGCACCTGGGCAAAGCTCCCCTCGCACAGCACGCTTCCCTGGTGCAGCACCGTCACCGTGCGGTCCTGGGCGATCTGCTTGACGAAGGTCATGTCGTGCTCGACGACGATCAGGCTGTGCCGTCCGGCGAGGGAGATGAGCAGTTCGCCGGTGCGGCGAGTCTCCTCGTCGGTCATGCCGGCCGCCGGTTCGTCCACCAGCAGCACCTCCGGGTCCTGGGCCAGCAGCATGCCGATTTCCAGCCACTGCTTCTCGCCATGCGCCAGCTGACCGGCGCGCAGGTTGCGCTTGGGCTCGAGGCGGATGAGCTGGAGCAGCTCGCCGATCCGTTCCCGCTGCCGGGCCGACGTGCGGTGGAAAAGACACGCGAAGACGCCGCGCGGACCCCGCAGGGAGAGGAGCAGGTTCTCGAAGACCGTATGATCGACGTAGACGGACGGGGTCTGAAACTTCCGCCCGATCCCGAGGCGGTTGATCTGGTACTCGTTCAGCCGCCCCAGATCGATGCCGCGGCCGAAGGTGATCCGGCCGGAGTCCGGCTTGGTCCG
Organism: Opitutaceae bacterium; assembly: GCA_035656575.1. GTDB lineage: Bacteria > Verrucomicrobiota > Verrucomicrobiia > Opitutales > Opitutaceae > Palsa-1447. The sequence goes on along the minus strand of DASRSH010000280.1, from coordinate 702 downwards.
GCCGGTGAGCAGATCGAAGAAGGTGGACTTGCCCGCCCCGTTCGGCCCGATGATCACCCGCAGTTCTCCCTGCGCGAGGCGGAAGTTGAGATTGGAAATGGCCTTGAAGCCGTCGAAGTCCTTGTGCACGCCCTCCACCGTCACGATCGGTTCCGGCGTCATGGGGCGGACCTCCGGCGATTGCGCCATCGGCGGGCGACCAGCCCCGGAATGCTGACGATGCCCCCGGGCAGGAACAGCACGACAAACATGAAGAGCGAACCCAGTATGATGAGCCAGAGGTCCGGATAGGCCCGAGAGGCCCAGCTCTTGAGGGCGTTGACCCCGATCGCGCCCAGCACCGGGCCGATCAGCGTGCCCCGGCCCCCCACGGCGACCCAGACCACCACCTCGAGCGACTTGGCCGGGGTCATCTCGCTGGGATTGATTCCGCCGACCTGCGGCACGTAGAGCGCGCCGGCGAGCGAGGCGATCATCGCGCTGACCACAAAGACGAACAGCTTGAAGTTGGCGGTGGCGTAGCCGGAAAAGAGCACTCGGTTTTCGCTGTCGCGCACCGCCCGCTGCACCTTCCCGAATTTCGTCCCGGTGAGCCATTTGCAGCCCAGGTACACCGCCAGCAGCAGCAGGCTGGTGCACAGGTAAAGGCCCCGCTGGGTGGCGGCGGTGCGCAGATCGTGCCCGAGGATGAACTTGAAATCG
>DASRSH010000279.1:0-31951 GCA_035656575.1 Opitutaceae bacterium | reverse complement strand
CTCCCGCAGTTGATCCAGATCGTCGGCCTGGAGGGTGTACTGATACGACGCGTTCGACATGCGCCCGCCGATGTGCAGGTCCTGGCCGGCCACGAGGTAGAGCGTGGCGCCGGCGACCGCGTTGAGCTGGGGACGCAACCGGGTGATCACCTCTTCGGCCGAAGCCTTGCGCTGGTCCAGCGGCTTGAGCGAGATGAAGACGCGGCCGCCGGTCGTCCCGCTCATGAAGCCGACGGCGTCGGCCACCGCCGGGTCGGCCTGCACGATATGCACGAAGGTCCGGAGCTTGACCGACGTGCGCTGGAACGAGGAGCTTTGGTCCGCCTGGAAGCCGCCGAACATGAGCCCGGTGTCCTGCTCGGGGAACGCATCCTTGGGGATGCGGGCGAAGAGCCAGAAGTTCAGGGCGATGGTCACCAGCAGCACCGTCAGCATGACCCGCGAATGCCGCAGCGACCAGCGCAGCGAGCGGCGGTAGATGTCGAGCATTTCCGCGAACAGATGCTCGCTCCAGCGGTAGAAGCGCCCGTGCCGCTCCGTTTGGTGGGTGCCCAGAAGCCGCGCGCACATCATCGGCGTCGTCGTGAGCGAGATCAGCATCGAGATCAGGATCGCGATCGAAAGGGTCATCGTGAACTCGCGGAAGAGCCGGCCCAGGATATCGCCCATCAGCAGCATGGGAATGAACACGGCGACCAGCGACAGGCTCATCGACAGGACGGTGAAGCCAATCTCGCGCGCGCCTTGGATGGCCGCCTCGAAACGGGGCACGCCGGCCTCGATGTGCCGGACGATGTTTTCCATGACCACGATGGCGTCGTCGACGACGAAGCCCGTCGCCACCGTGAGCGCCATCAGCGACAGGTTGTCCAGGCTGTAGCCGAGCAGGTACATGGCCCCCAGGGTGCCGATGAGCGAAATGGGCACCGCGACGCTGGGAATCAGCGTGGCGCGGGGGTCGCGCAGGAAGGCGAAGACGACGATGATGACCAGGATGACGGAAACGCCCAGGGTCAGCTCCACGTCCCGCAGGGAGGCGCGGATCGTGGTGCTCCGGTCCATCGCCACGTCCAGGTTGGCGCCCCCGGGCAGCGCCGCCCGCAGGGCCGGCAGCGTGGCCAGGACCCGGTCGACGGTGTCGATGATGTTCGCCCCGGGCTCGCGGGAAATGACCGCGAGGACGGCCGGGGCGTCCTTGGAGACGCCGACGTTGCGGACGTCCTCGACCGAATCGAGGACGTTCGCGACGTCGGACAGGCGGACCGCCCGGCCGTTGCGGTAGGCGACGACCAGGGGCCGATAGGCGGACGCCTGCGTCGCCTGGTCGTTGCTGTAGATCTGCCAGTGCAGCTGGGGGCTTTCGACCGCCCCCTTGGGGCTGTTGGCGTTGGCGGCGGAGAGGGCCGCGCGCACGTCTTCCATCCCGATCCCATACTTGAAGAGGGTCTGCGGGTTCATTTCGATGCGCACGGCCGGCAGCGAGCTGCCGCCGAGCGTGACATCGCCGACGCCGTCGACCTGGGAGATCTTCTGCTGAAGGATCGTCGAGGCGGCGTCGTAAAGCTGCCCCTGGGTGAGGGTCTTCGACGTCAGGGCGAGGATGAGGATGGGGCTCTCCGCCAGGTTTTCCTTGCGGTAGGTGGGGTTCGAGCGCAGGGCCGTCGGCAGGTCGGCGCGGGCGCCGTTGATCGCGGCCTGCACGTCGCGCGCCGCGCCGTCGATGTCGCGGGACAGCCCGAATTCCAGCGTGACCTGGGTCTGCCCGACCCGGCTCACCGAGGTCATCTCCGTCACGTCCGCGATGGTCCCCAGGTGCCGCTCAAGCGGGGTCGCCACCGTCTTGGCCATGGTCTCCGGGCTCGCGCCGGCCATGCTCGCGTACACGGTGATGGTCGGCCGGTCGACCTGGGGCAGCGGCGAGACCGGCAATTGGAAATACGCCACGAGTCCGGCCAGCGCGATGCCGCAGGTCAGCAGCGTCGTCGCGACCGGGCGCCGGATGAACGGCTCGGACAGGCTCATACGGGCAGCTCCCCTTGCGCCGCCACGTGCGGCGCCGGCGTGCGCCGCAGCCGGGTGGCCAGCCGATCAAAGGCCAGGTAGATCACCGGCGTGGTGAAGAGCGTCAGCACCTGGCTGACGATCAGCCCGCCCACGATCGTGATGCCGAGCGGGTGCCGCAGTTCCGACCCGGTGCCGCTGCCGACCATCAGGGGAACGGCGCCCAGCAGGGCGGCCATCGTCGTCATGAGGATGGGCCGGAAGCGCAGCAGGCAGGCCTGGTGGATCGCGGCGCGGGGCTCCAGTCCGCCGTTGCGCTCCGCGTCCAGGGCGAAGTCGATCATCATGATGGCGTTCTTCTTCACCAGGCCGATCAGCAGGATGATGCCGATGATGCCGATGACGCCCAGGTCCGTGCCGGTCACCATCAGCGCCAGCAGGGCCCCCACGCCCGCCGACGGCAGGGTTGAGAGGATCGTGATCGGGTGGATGAAGCTCTCGTAGAGCACGCCCAGGATGATGTACATCGTCAGCACCGCGGCCAAAATCAGGAAGAGCTCGTTGGCCAGGGACGCCTCGAAGGCGGAGGCCGCGCCCTGAAAGCTTGTGATGATGCTCGCCGGCATGCCGATCTGGGCCTCGACCCGGCGGACCGCCTTGACCGCGGCGCCGAGCGAGCCGCCCGCCGGAATGTTGAACGAAATCGTGTTCGCGGGGAATTGCTCCAGATGGTTGATCACCAGCGGCTCGTTGGTGATCTGGATGCGGGCGATCGCCGACAGCGGCACCTCGCCCCCGGCCGACGAGGGCACATACAGATGCCCGATGGATGCGGGCGACTGCTGCAGCGCCGGATCCGCCTCCATGATCACCCGGTACTGGTTCGAGTCGGTGAAGATGGTCGAGACGATGCGCTGGCCGAAGGCGTCGTAGAGGGCGTTGTCGACGGTGGCGGCGGTGATGCCGAAGCGGGCGGCGGTGTCGCGGTCGACGTCGACGTACGCGGCCAGCCCCCGGTTGGCCTGGTCGCTGGCGACGTCGCTGAGCTGGGGCATCTGCTGCAATTGGGCGACCAGGCGGGGGACCCAGGTCGAGAGGTCGGTGGGATTCGCGCTTTCGACCACGAACTGGTACTGGGTGCGGCTGACGCGGTCGTCGATCGTCAGGTCCTGCACCGGCTGCATGTAGGCGGAGATGCCCCCCACCGAACGCAGCTCGCGGTTGAGCCGGGTGATGATCTGGGCGGCGCTCAGGCTGCGCTGGGAGCGGGGCTTGAGGTTGATCAGCATCCGGCCGGAGTTGAGCGTCGTGTTCGTGCCGTCGACCCCGACGAACGAGGAGAGGCTGGCCACGGCCGGATCCTTGAGGATCGCCCGCGCCAAGGTCTGCTGCCGGTCGGCCATCGACTCATAGGAGACGGACTGCGGCGCATCGGTGATCACCTGGATCAGGCCCGTGTCCTGGACGGGAAAGAAGCCCTTGGGGATGATGACGTAGAGGACCACGGTCAGCACCAGGGTCCCGAGGGCGATCAGCAGCGTCAGCGGCTGGTGATCGAGCACCCATTCGAGCCAGCGGCCATAGCCGGCGATCATCCGGTCGAACCAGGCGCCCGCGGCGCGGCTCCAGCGGGGCTCGTCCTCCGGGGGGCGGTGCCGCACCAGCCGCGCGCACATCATCGGCACGAGGGTCAGGGAGACGACCGCCGAGATGAGGATGGTGACGGCGAGGGTGATGGCGAATTCCCGGAAGAGCCGGCCCACCACGTCGGCCATGAACAGCAGCGGAATCAGCACCGCGATGAGCGAAATCGTGAGGGAGATGATGGTGAAGCCGATCTGCTCGGAGCCCTTGAGGGCGGCCTCGAGCGGATCGTCGCCCTGCTCCACGTAGCGGGCGATGTTCTCGATCATGACGATCGCGTCGTCCACGACGAACCCGGCCGCGATGGTCAGCGACATCAGCGACAGGTTGTTGAGGCTGAAGCCCACCAGGTACATGACGGCGAATGTGCCGACGATCGACAGGGGCACCGACAGGCTGGGGATGACCGTGGCGGGCAGATTGCGCAGGAAGACGAAGATCACCAGGACCACCAGGACCACGGCCAGCGTCAGCTCGAACTCCACGTCCCGGACCGAGGCGCGGATCGTATCGGTCCGGTCGGTCAGGACGGAGACGTTGACGGCGCTGGGCATCGAGGCCTGGAGCGAGGGCAGCAGCGCGCGGATGTTCTCGACCACCTCGATCACGTTCGCGCCCGGCTGGCGCTGGACGTTCAGGATCACGGCCGGGGTGGTGTTCACCCAGGCCGCCAGCCGGGTGTTTTCCGGCGCGTACTGCACCTTGGCGATGTCCTTGAGGAACACGGGGGCGCCGTTCTTGTAGGCCACCACCAGATTCTCGTATTGCTGCGGCGTCTTGAGCTGGTCGTTGGCGTTGATCGTGTAGGCGCGCGACGGCCCGTCGAAGCTGCCCTTGGCCGTGTTGACGTTGCCGTTGCCGATCGTGGTGCGCAGGTCGTCCAGGTTCAGCCCATAGGAGGCCATCTCCAGCGGGTTGAAGCGGATGCGCAGGGATTGGCGCTGGCCGCCGCCGATGCTGACCAGCCCGACGCCGGGTAGCTGGGAAATCTTCTGCGCGATGCGCGTGTCGGCCAGGTCCTCGACCTCGGTGAGCGGCAAGGTCACGGAGGTGAGGGCCAGCGACAGCACGGGCGCGTCCGCCGGATTCACCTTGGCGTAGATGGGCGGCGCCGGCAGGTCGGAGGGCAGAAGATTGCCGGCGGCGTTGATCGCGGCCTGCACCTCCTGCTCGGCGATGTCCAGGTTGAGGCTGAGCGCGAACTGCAGGGTGATGACCGAGGCGCCGGCCGAGCTGGTCGAGGTCATCTGCTTGAGGCCGGGCATTTCGCCGAGCTGGCGCTCCAGCGGCGCCGTGACCGACGAGGTCATCACGTCCGGGCTTGCGCCCGGGTAGAACGTCTGGACCTGGATGGTCGGATAATCGACCTCCGGCAGCGCGGACAGGGGCAAAAAATGGTACGCGACGATGCCGACGATCATGATCGCCGCCATCAGCAGCGTCGTCGCCACCGGCCGCAGGATGAAGATGCGGGAGGGACTCACTGCTTCCCACCCCAGCCGCCGCCGCCCCAGCCGCCCTTCTTCTTCCTATGGTGAGGCGTCTTCGGCACGCCGGTGGAGGGGAGGGCGTCGCTCGCCTTCTGGATCGTGACCGCCTGCCCTTCCTTCAGCTTGTCCGCGCCGTCGACCACCACGAGGTCGCCGTCGTCCAGACCGGAGAGCACCTGGACCCGCTCTCCTTCGGTGACGCCCAGCTTGACCGGCCGGGCCGTGGCTACGTTCTGCGGCTGCTGGATGAGATAGACGAAATCGCCCTGCTCCCCGCGCTCGACCGCCGAGGTCGGAATGACGGTCACATCATGCAGCACGCCCAGCAGCAGGCGGGCGTTCACGAACTGGTTGGGAAACAGGCTCTCGTCCGCGTTGGCGAACGTCGCGCGCAGCTTGAAGGTGCCGGTCGAGGGGTCCACCTCGTTGTCCACCGAGGTCAGGGTCCCCGACGCCAATTTGTTCGTGTCGGCGCGGTCGAAGGCATCGACCTCCAGCTTTTCGCCGGCGTGGAGCCGGCGGATGACCTCCGGAATGTTGTCCTCCGGCAGCGTGAACTCCACCGAGATGGGCTTGATCTGGGTCAGCACCACGAGCCCGTTCGCGTCGCCCGGCGTCACGTAGTTGCCCGGATCGACTTGGCGCAGCCCGACCACTCCGGCGACGGGCGCCGTGATATGGCAGTAAACGAGGTTGAGCTTGGCGTTGTCGATCGCCGCCTGGTCCACCTTGATCACGCCTTCGTCCTGCAGCACGGTCGCCTGCTGCGTGTCCACCTGCTGCTGCGCGATGGAATCCTGGGTGGCCAGCTCCTGGTACCGTTTGAGGTCCAGTTGCGCATCCTTGAGCGACGCCTGGGCCTGCTGAAGCTGGCCTTCGGCCTGCTCCAGCGCGACCTGGTAGGGCCGGGGATCGATAACGGCGAGCAGCTGGCCCTTCTTGACCTCGTCGCCCTCCTTGAAGTCCACCTCCAGAAGCTGGCCGCTGATCTGCGACCGAACCGTGTCGGTCACCAACGGAGTGACCGAACCTAACCCGTTGAGATAGAGATTGATGTCTCCCTGCTTGGCCGCGTCCACCACCACGGGCAAGGGGCCGCCATAGAGAAACCGCATCCGCGCCCGCTGCCCCGACGGCCCCATTCCGGCCTGGTGGGTCCTCCACCAGATCAGGGCGATCCCAGCGATCACCAATAAGATAACGACATAAAGGAAGACACGGGTGCGGGATTGCGGCATGGCAGCGGGAGAGGGACGGACTTACGGGCGAAAAGTCACGGTGCTTTTTCCGATGGGACACATTCGCCTGGCGGAAACGCCCGTTCGGGACAATTTGTCCGTTCGTTGGCCGACGGCGCGTCGTCCTTCCTCTGAAGGAGCGGCCTGCGCCGCTGGCGCGGCGAATGCAAGGACGAGGCGACGATGGATTTTGCCAAATTCACTCAAATGTCCCGGCAGGCGGTGGCGGATGCGCAATCGCTGGGCCGGCGCCACAACCACAGCGAGGTGGACACCTGGCACCTGCTTTCCGCCCTGTTGAGCCAGGAACGCGGCATCGTGCCCGGCATTGTGGAGAAGCTCGGCCTGACCGCGAGCGCCCTCCAGCTCGCGGTCGACCGGGAGCTGGACCGGCTGCCCAAGGTCACGGGCAGCGTCGATACCTCGAAGCTATACGTCACGCAGGGGTTCAATGATGTTCTCAGCCGCGCGGAAAAAGAAGCCGATTCTCTGAAGGATGAGTATGTCAGCGTCGAGCACCTGTTTCTGGGGCTTCTCGACGTGGCGCGGCCGGACGGCCTCAAGCAGCTGTTCAAGAGCTTTGGCCTGGACCGCGCCAAGGTGCTGCAGGCGCTCAAGGACATCCGCGGCAGCCAGCGGGTCACCAGCGACAATCCGGAGGCCACCTACCAGGCGCTGGAGAAGTACGGGGTGGACCTGGTCGCGCAGGCCCGCAAGGGCAAGCTCGACCCGGTCATCGGCCGCGACGAGGAGATCCGCCGGACGATCCGCATCCTTTCCCGCAAGACCAAGAACAACCCCGTGTTGATCGGCGAGCCGGGCGTCGGCAAGACGGCCATCGTCGAGGGGCTGGCCCAGCGCATCCTGCGCGGCGACGTGCCCGAGGGCCTCAAGGACCGGACGCTCTTCGCCCTGGACATGGGCGCCCTCGTCGCCGGCGCGAAATACCGCGGCGAATTCGAGGAGCGGCTCAAGGCCGTGCTGCAGGAGGTGAAGCAGGCCGAAGGCCGGATCATCCTGTTCATCGACGAGCTGCACGTGATCGTGGGCGCGGGCAAGACCGAGGGCGCGATGGACGCGGGCAACCTGCTCAAGCCCATGCTGGCCCGGGGCGAACTGCACTGCATCGGCGCGACGACGCTCGACGAGTACCGCAAGCACATCGAGAAGGACGCCGCCCTGGAGCGGCGCTTCCAGCCGGTCGTCGTCGACCAGCCGTCCGTCGAGGATGCGATCTCAATCCTGCGCGGCCTGCGCGAGCGCTTCGAGCTGCATCACGGGGTGCGCATCCAGGACAATGCGCTGGTGAGCGCCGTGCTGCTGTCGCACCGCTACATCACCGACCGCTTTCTGCCGGACAAGGCCATCGACCTGGTGGACGAGGCCTGCGCCATGATCCGCACCGAGATGGACTCGATGCCCCAGGAGCTGGACGAGCTGACGCGGCGGGCGCTGCAGCTGGAGATCGAGGAGACCGCGCTGGCCAAGGAGAAGGACCCGGCGAGCAAGCGCCGGCTCGAGGTCCTGCGCCACGAGCTCGCCGAGGTGCGGGAAAAATCCAAGGGACTGAAGCTGCAGTGGGAAAAGGAGAAGGCCTCGGTCAGCCGCACCCGCAAGCTGCGCGAGGAAGTGGAGGCCGCCCGTTTGGAAATGGAGCGGGCGGAGCGGGCCTACGACCTGAACAAGGTGGCGGAGATCCGCCACGGCCGCCTGCCGCAGCTGGAGGCGGAGCTGAAGAAGCAGGAGAAGGCCGGCGGCAATACGACTCTGTTCAAGGAGGAGGTCTCCCAGGAGGAGATCGCCGAGGTCGTCGCCAAGTGGACGGGCGTTCCGGTCACGCGGCTGGTCGAGGGCGAAAAGGAGAAGCTGCTGCGCCTGGAGGAGGTCCTGCACGAGCGGGTCGTCGGCCAGGACGAGGCGGTGACTCTGGTCACCGAGGCCATCCTGCGCAGCCGCAGCGGCATCAAGGACCCGCGCCGGCCCGTCGGCAGCTTCCTCTTTCTGGGCCCGACCGGCGTCGGCAAGACCGAGCTGGCGAAGACCCTGGCGGAAACCCTCTTCGACACCGAGGCCGCGATGGTGCGGATCGACATGTCCGAATACATGGAAAAGCACAGCGTGTCGCGGCTGATCGGCGCGCCCCCCGGCTATGTCGGCTACGACGAGGGCGGGCAGCTCACCGAGGCCGTGCGGCGCAAGCCGTACGCCGTGGTGCTCTTCGACGAAATCGAGAAGGCCCATCCGGACGTGTTCAACGTCCTGCTCCAGGTGCTGGATGACGGGCGAATCACGGACGCGCAGGGCCGCACGGTGGATTTCAAGAACACGATCATCGTGATGACCTCGAACATCGGCGCGCGCTTCCTGCTCGAGGGCGTGACCGGCGACACGATTCCCGAGTCGGTGCGCGAGAGCGTGCTGGCCGAGCTGCGGCGCACGTTCCGGCCCGAGTTCCTGAACCGCATCGACGAGACGGTGTTCTTCAAGCCGCTGACCCTCGAGGAAATCGAGCGGATCGTGGACCTGCTGCTGGCGGACCTGAACCGCCGGCTGTCGGACCGGCGGATCACCGTCACCCTCGACGCCAAGAGCAAGGAGTGGGTGGCGGAAAAAGGCTACGACCCGGTGTTCGGCGCGCGTCCGCTCAAGCGCTTCCTGCAGCGCCAGGTGGAGAACCGGCTGGCGCGCGGGCTCATCGCGGGCAGCATCGCCGAGGGCGCCGAGGTGAAGTTCAGCGTGAAGGACGACGCGTTGGTGATGGCCTGAGGCCCCCGGGGCGGCCCGGGTGCGGCGGAGTGGTTCTTGCCACGGACCGCCGCCCGCGGCGAGAATGCGCGCACATGGACCCGGCGCAGGATTCGAACTTCGGCCTAGGGCGGGAGGAGATTCGGCAGCGGCAGATCCTGCCCAAGGCGCTGCTCATCGGCGCCGTGGCCGGGCTCCTCGCCGCCGCGTTTCGGCTATCGCTTTCGTGGAGCGAGGGCTGGCGGTCGGGGCTGGTCGGAAAGGATCACAGCGGGCGCGGGCTGATTGCCGCCGTGGTCGTGGGAGGAATCACCGGAGCCATCGCGCTATGGACGGTGAAGCACTTCGCCCCCGAGGCCTCGGGCAGCGGCATTCCTTTTATCAAGCGGGTCGTCAGCGGCGAAACCAAGCTGAGCTGGCGGCGCATCCTGCCCGTCAAGTTCATCGCGGGTGTCCTGGGCATCGGCGGCGGGCTGGCGCTCGGACGGGAGGGGCCCACGATCCAGATGGGCGGCGCCACGGGACTGATGGTGGGCGACTGGCTGCGGGTGCAGGAAGGCGGGGGTGAGCGCAAGGCCCTGATCAGCGCCGGCGCCGGGGCCGGCCTCGCCGCCGCGTTCAATGCGCCGCTGGCCGGGATGGTATTCGTTCTGGAGGAGCTGCACGGCAGCTTCACGCCCGCGATCTTCGTGTCGGCGTTCGTCGCTTCGGTGACCTCCGATATCGTGGCGCGTCTGCTGGCCGGCTCGGCGCCCGTGTTTGCCATCAAGGGAATCGCCGCGCCGGGACTGGCCGCGCTTCCCGGCGCCGCCGTGGCCGGAGTGCTGGCGGGACTTGTCGGGGCCGCCTTCAACTGGAGCCTGCTGGCGAGCCTCGATTTCTTCGGCCGGCGCCGCCGCCTGCCACCCATGATCACCGGCGCCGCGATCGGAGGCGTGAGCGGCCTGGCGGGATGGATCGTGCCCGGCCTGGCCGGTTCCGGCGGAGGCTTGGTCACCCAGGCGCTGGCGGGCCGGGTCGCATTCGGCTGGCTGCCGCTGCTCATGGTGGTGCGGCTCGCCTTGACGGTCGGCGGATACGGCTGCGGGGCGGCGGGCGGGATTTTCCTGCCGATGTTCGTCATCGGCGCCCTGGGGGGACTTTCTTTCGGGGGCCTGGCCCATCACCTCGCGCCGGTGTGGTTCTCCCGGCCGGAAGTCTTTGTCATCCTGGGCATGGGCGGCATCTTTTCGGCCATCGTCCGGGCGCCCCTGACGGGACTGGTGCTTATGATCGAGCTGACGGGCACTTATGACTTCATGCTGCCGCTCCTGGTGTGCTCCTTTGCCGCCTACGGGATCGCGGAGGCGCTGGGCTGCCCCCCGATCTATGAGGCCTTGCGCCAGCGTCAGAGTGCGAAACAATCGCACCCTTAATGAGTTCACCGGTCGCGGAGAGCAGCGGTCAGACGGGATGGCGGGCGGCGTTCGAGCGGCTGAAGCTGCTCACGCCCTCACGGCTATGGGAGGCGCTGGGCCTGGGCCTGCTGGCCATCGGCGCCGGCCTGGCCGTGATGCTCTTTCACGCGCTGACCTATTGGATCGAAAACCACACCATCACCCGGCTGGAACGCACCGGCACCTGGGTGTTCGTGTTCGGTTCGCTCGGCAGCGTGGTGGGGGGAAGCCTGGTCGCGAGCTGGCTGATCGCCACGTTCGCGCCTTCGGCGGGAGGCGGCGGCGTTCTTCCGGTCAAGCTCGCGTTCTGGCGGGAGTTCGGAGTCATGCGCAAGCGCGAGGGATCGATCAAATTGATCGCCTCGGCCCTGACCCTCGGTTCGGGCGTCAGCATGGGCCCGGAAGGGCCGTCGATCCAGATCGGAGCCGCCGTGATGTCGTCGGCCGCGGGCGCCGGGGGCGTGGCCAAGCAGGCGCGCCGGGCGTGGTGCGCCGCGGGAGCGGCGGCAGGCCTCGCCGCCGTGTTCAACGCGCCCCTGGCTTCCATCACCTTCATCCTGGAGGAGGTCATCGGCGACCTCCACAGCCGGCTGCTGGGCCGCGTGGTCGTCGCCGCGGTGCTGGGCGCCCTCGTCGGCCATGCCATTCTCGGGCCCCAGCCCGCGTTCCAGTCCTCGCCGCTGGGGCTCATCACCTGGCGCGCCTGGCTGCTGGTGCCCGTGGTCGCGCTGGTGGCCTCGGTGGGCGGCGCCTTGTTCCAAAAGCTGGCCCTGATGCTGCGGCGGCGGGTGAACGCGCTGCCGACCGGAACGGCGCTGGCGCCCTACCGGCCCGTGCTCGGCGCGGCGGCGAGCTGGGCGGCGGCCGTTGCCGTGTTCCTGGTCACGCGCCGCGCCGGCGTCTTCGGCATCGGCTACAAGGACATCACCGAAACGATCGCCGGGCACCTGGGGGTGAGCACGCTGGTGCTGCTCTTCCTGGGCAAGATCGTCGCCACCTCGGCCGCGGTCGGCACCAGCGGCTGCGGCGGCATCTTCGCCCCCAGCCTGTTCATCGGCGCGATGGGCGGCGGGGCGATCGCCGGCGCCGGCTCCCATTACCTGCATCTGTCGGCGGGCGAAAGCTCGATGCTGGTCATGGTCGGCATGGCGGCGAGCCTGGGCGCGGTGATCCGCACGCCCCTCACCTGCGTCCTGCTGCTGTTCGAGGTGACGAATCAGTGGGTGATCGTTCCCGGCCTCATGCTCGCCGCCATCGTCAGCCTGGCGGTGGCGCGGCGCATCAACCATCACGACATGTACGAGGAAATCCTCGTGCAGGATGGCGTGGATCCCAACCAGGTCCTGCCGCCGCGCCATTTCAAGCGCTGGCAGGAGATTCCCGTCAGCGCGCTCGCGAGTTTTCGGCCTGTCACCGTGCAGGACCTCAGCCCCGACGCGCTGCGGGCGGTCCTGGAAGGATCGCCCCACGAGCGCTTCCCCGTCGCCGATGCGCGCGGGCACGTCCACGGCACCCTGGCCCGCCGGGAAGCGGAGATGGCCGCCCAGACCGGCGAACCGCCCCGGATCGACCCCGCCGCCTGGATCGGAGCCAAGGCGACCGTCGGCGCGGCGCGCAAGCACATGCTCTCCTCCGGGGCCGACTTTCTCTGCGTGGGCGATCACGATACCGGCGAGCTGAAGGGGATTCTGACCCTGCACGACCTGCTGCGCGGCGAATCGGTGCTCGAAGAAGACGAGTGATGGCCTCGCCCCCCGTCGAATACTTCGATCGCTACACCGGCACCGTGGAGCGCGAGCGCATCTACGGCGAGAAGTGGCTGCGGCTCTTCTACGACAATCCGCTCGGCCGCCTCGGCACCTGGGCGATGACGCGGCGGCTGTGGTTTTCGCGGTGGTACGGGCGCAAGATGAAGGCCAAGCGCAGCGCCGACCGGATTCTGCCCTTCATCGCCGAGTATGAGCTGAAGTGGGAGGAGTTCGCCAAGACGCCGTTCGAGTTCAAGACGTTCAACGAGTTCTTCTGCCGCGCGCTCAAGCCGGAGGCCCGGCCGATCGCCCCCGGCGACGACGTGGCGGTTTTTCCGGCCGATGGCCGCCATCTCGTGTTTCCGGACGTGGACCGCGCCGAAGGGTTCTATGTCAAGGGCGAGACGTTTTCCGTCCCGGAATTGCTGGCGGACGACGCGCTGGCCTCGGTGTTCGCCGGCGGGTCGATGCTGATCTCGCGGCTCTGCCCCACCGACTACCACCGGTTTCACTTTCCCGTCGCCGGCACGCCCGGCGAAACCCGCGACATCGGCGGGTGGCTGTATTCGGTCAATCCCATCGCGCTGCGCCGCAACATCCGCTATCTGGTCCAGAACAAGCGCGTCGTCACGCGGATCGACTCGCCCGTGTTCGGCTCGGTGGCGATGATAGAGATTGGCGCCACCAATGTCGGCTCGATCCAACAGCACTTCGCTCCCGGGCGCCCGGTGGCCAAAGGGGATGAAAAGGGCATGTTCTTTTACGGCGGCTCCTGCGTGATCACGCTTTTCACCCGCGGCGCGATCGTGTTCGACCCCGACGTGGTCGAGCAAAGCGCCCAGCAGCGCGAGACCTACGCCCGGATGGGCGACCGGCTCGGCCGGCGAGCGTAACCCCAGGATTGCAGGAAAACCGGCTCAATCTCGAGAGAGGACGCCGGGCGATAACGGGGCGGCCCCTTCCAGCCATGAGCTGTGAGCCCATCTCGGGCGGTGATCGCCGATCTCGAGGCGGCTTCACGCAATCGGGGAATTAGAAGAACGCGCGCCGGGCTTCGCGGGCGCCCAGCCAGACGAGCGCCATGATGGCCCCCGCCACGACGCACATGACCGCGGCCACCGCTCCGGGGTAGGCCTCCAGGGGCGACCTCAGCACGCTGTTGATGGCGGCGCAGCCCAAAGCGATGGATCCGCCATAGATCAGGGACAAGCTCCACGCCCGCGGCGCGAAGCGGCCGTGCACGCGGGCCAGCCGCTCCGCGAACTCGCGCTCCATGGCCCGCCGGCGTTCGGCGACGGACGCGCGCGCGCCTTCGGCCTCCACGGCGGCCACCCGCAGGTCAAGCTGCGCGCGCCAGCCGGCGGGCAGCGCCTCGGGCGCGCATTCCGCCGTCAGCGCCCGGTCGAACGCGGTCTGCTGCGCGCTCCAGGCGGCGCAGGCGGGGCAGACGGCCAGGTGCGACTCGATGGCCGCCGCTTCCGCGGCGGCGAGTTCGCAGCGGTGCAGGCGTTCGAGAAACTGGGCGCGGGCGCCTGGGCAATTCATGGCGAGGAGGCGGCCAGCGCCGCCTTGGCCCGGTGCAGCAGCGACTTCAGCGTGCCGACGGGCACGCCTAGCAGGGCCGCGGTTTCCTCGTGCGACTTTTGCTCGAGGTAGAAGAGAGTGACCGCCTGGCGCTGCCGCTCCGGCAGCCGGGAGAGCAGCGTCGAGACGTCGGACGCCATTCCGGCGGGCCGGTCGGCTGAAGCTAGGGCCGTCTCGCCGGCCAGGCCCAGTTGCGCCTCGGGATCGTCGATCGAGACCGAACGGCGGCCGGCGCCGCGGCGCAGCTCCGTATAGCAGAGGTTGCGGGCGATCGCGTAGATCCAGGTCGAGAGCGCGGCGCGCCCGTCGTAGCTTGGCAGCGCCTTCCACACCCGCAGAAAGGTCTCCTGCGCCAGGTCCTCGCTGCGTGCCCGGTTGCGCGTCATGCTGAAGGCGAGGCGGAAAACCCGGTCGGAGTACCGGTCGACAATGGCCTCGAAGGCTTCGCGATACTGCCGGGCGTCAAGCAGCCGCCGCAGGTCGGACTCGTCCGAAGTGCCTTCGGTCTCATGGGGAAGGGTCTGGGTGTCCACATCCAGGGGTGCGCGCCGACGGGATATACTCGCCGCCCCTTCCCAAGGTTGCAGCAATTTTTGGTGCAACCCGGCGGGCCTGCGGGAAGTACAATGCAGGCAGCTTCCCCCATCCCATGATCCATCTCTTTCTCGCCACCGATTTCGATCGCGCGTGGCCCTTTCTGATCCCCATCGCGGCCATGGCCATTCCCATCGTCGCCATCGTCACAAACTACTGTCAGCGCCGGGACTTGCTCCACGCCTGGCATCATCAGCGGATGGCCGCCCTGGAAAAGGGCATCGAATTGCCCGCCGTGCCGCCGGAGCTGGCGAATGCATTTACCGACCGTCAGGCCTGCGCCGGGCCAAAGAAGCCCGAAAGCCACCTCCTGGCCGGATTGATCCTGATGGCCGTCGGCGGGGGAGTGGCATTGCTATTGCACACGATGCGTTCGCTGACCGGCTTCGACTTTGCCGTCGTCGGGGCGGTGCCCGGCTTCATCGGCGTGGCGCTTCTGCTCTACTATTCGCACATCCGGAGCAGGCCGACGCCGGGCGCGTGATCCCTGCGTTCGGCGTTGACGTTACTTCTACTCCCGAGAGCGTAGAAGGCCGGCCCGCCTGCGCTCGGGTGGTGGAATGGCAGACACGACGGTCTTAGAAGCCGTTGCCGAAAGGCTTGCAGGTTCAAGTCCTGTCCCGAGCACCAGCCTTCGCAATGCGAAGGCTGCCCGCCGAAGCGCACCGCGCGAAGGCGGGCCTCAAAGCTTCTCCGCGAACCGCAGCAAATAGCCGTCCGGATCCTGCACCAGGCATTGCCGATACCCGCGGCTGATCCCGCCGGACTGATACCAGGCTTCATGCACGTCCTGATAGAGCGGCCAGCCGGCCGCCCGCAGCGCGGCGGCAAAGGCGTCGGGAGGGCCGAGGAACATTTGAAAATTCACCCCGCGGCCCAAAGGCGGCTCCAGGGGGCCGGTTTCCCAATGGCCGGTCGACGCGGCGATCATGACCTCCACGGCGCCGCGCCTCAGGTACGCAAAGCCCTGGCGCTGAAACACCACTTCGAAGCCGAGCAGGTCGCACCAGAAGGCCCGGCTGCGATCGAAGTCGCGCACCAGGAACTCGGGCACGATGGGGGCGCGGCCTCCGTCATGCGAGGGCACGCTCATGCGATGGCGCTTTCGTAGCGCTGCACGATCCCGGGGTGGCGCTCCCGCACCCGGGCGCGCATCGCCTCCACATCCACAGTCAGAAACTCGCGGTCCTTCATCACCACCCGCCCGTCCACCACCACCGTGCGGACGTGATGGCCAATGACGTTTTGCCCCAGGGTGACGGCGGGGTCGGTGTTGGTGAATTGATCGTAGTCGTCCTGGCCCACGAGCACGATGTCCGCGAGCCGGCCGGGCTCGAGGCTGCCGGTCTGACCCTCCAGTTGGGCCGCCGCCGCCCCGCCGCGGCAGGCCTGCCGCAGCATCGCGGCGTACGATACCGGCGCCTGGGCGTGAAACGGCGCCCCGTAGCCCAGCGTCTGGCCGAGCACCGCGTAGTGACAGACCTGGAACATGTCCAGCGTGCCCCGGGACGCGGGACCGTCCGTGCCCAGGCCGACCCGGACGTTGCGCCGGATCAGGTCGAAAAGGCGGTGCGGAGCCAGGTTGTAATTGTTGAACGCGCAGTGGCACACCGACACATCGTGCCGCGCGAACAGGTCGACTTCGGGCGGCGTGATCAGGATCGCATGGGCGCAGTGCAGCCGCCGGTTGAAAATGCCCAGCCGCTCGAAATAAGCCGGCGGCCGCAGGTGGTAATTCTCGATCGTGTGGTCGATTTCGTAAGTCCCTTCCGAGAGATGGGTGTGCAGGCCGGTGTCGAGCTCGTCGGCCAGATGCGACATGCTGACGCGCAATTCCTCCGTATTCACGAGGATCTGACGCAGCGAGAGCCAGGCGTTGACCCGCGGGTGGTCCCGCCAGCGCTTCACCAGGGCGGCGTTCTCCTCGAGCGCCTGGCGGGTCGTCATCAAGTGCGTCCGGGGGAGGGCGCCGCCCTCGCCGTCCTGGTCGCAGGTGGTCAGGGCGATGCGTCCCCGGATGCCCACCTGGTCGGCGGCGCGCCCCATCTCGTCGGGATGCGGGCCGCCGGCCTCGAGGAAGCAGGTCGTGCCGCTGCTGATCATCGAGGTATAGCCCACGAGCCCGCTGAGATAAACATCTTCCGCGTCCAGGCCGCTTTCGAAAGGGATGAGGGTCTTTTTCCACACCGGCCCTTTCCGGTGGGTCACCCGATGCAAGCCGCGCAGGAATTGCTGGGCGGTATGGTAATGCGCGTCCGTCACCCCGGGCATGGCGATCTGGCCGCGGGCGTCGATCGCCGTGGCGGCATGGAAGCGCCGGGCGGCCTCCGCGGCGGTTCCCCGCCAGAGGATGCGCCGGCCCCGGATGGCGAGGGCGCCGTCGTGCACCACCGTATTGGCGTCGTCGAACGTCACGAGGTCGCATCCCGAGATCAGCAGGTCGACCGCCTCGGGTGGAGCGGTCGTAGCCGTGGTGGCGGACATGCGCGGTTTCCAGCAAGACAGGTGCCAGAAGGCACGCGGTCTGCTTTGGAAGCAGCCAATGGCCCATTCCCTCCCCGCCGCCGACGCGTCCGGTTCGGTGCTCGCCCACGATTGGCACGCCGTGGCGCGCAGCGGGGACTTCGCGGGCGGCCGCGTCGTCGCGGCCCGGCTGCTCGGCGAGGATCTCGTGCTCTGGCACGACGGGGAACGATATCATGCGTGGCAGGACCTCTGCATCCACCGGGGGGCCCGGCTTTCCCTCGGCAAAGTGAGCGGGGGATGCCTCCATTGTCCCTACCATGGCTGGACTTACGACGGCTCGGGCGCATGCGTCCGGATTCCGGCCCATCCCGACCAGAAGCCTCCGGCTCGGGCGCGGGCCAAGGTCTACGCCGCCCGGGAGGCGTATGGCCTCGTCTGGGCCTGCCTCTCGGAGGGGGCCGGCGAACTGCCCGACTTTCCGGAATGGGGCGATCCCTCGCTTCGCACCTTCACCATGGGCCCGTACGAAATGGACGCCGGCGGGCCCCGCATCATCGAAAACTTCCTGGACCTGGCCCACCTCGCGATCGTGCACGAAGGGATTTTGGGAGTGGAAAGCCGGGCCGAGATCGGCCGCTACCAGGTCGAGACGCGCCCGGACGGCATCTTTGCGACGGGCATCTCGATCTGGCAGCCGGATCCCGACGGGTCCGGCCAGCCGGCGCCCGCGGAATACACCTATCAGGTGATCCGGCCGCTGGCCGCCCGGCTGACCAAGCGCGCCGGAAGCAGCGTGTTTACCATGATGATACTCGCCACGCCGATCGATCCGGTGCACACCCGGGCCTGGATCGTGTTTTCGATGCAGGGTGCGGAGGGCACGCCGTCCGAACAGCTGGTCGACTGGACCCACCGCGTTTTCCTCCAAGACAAGCCCGTCGTCCAGTCGCAGCGTCCCGAGCTGTTGCCGCTGGACCTCCAGGCCGAGCTGCACCTCAACTGCGACCGGACGTCAATCGCCTACCGCCAGTGGCTCAAGGAGCTCGGCGTCGAATTCGGAACTTCCTGACCCCATGATCGACGATCCCATCCTGCTTCGGGAGTGGCATGTGGTGGCGCGGCTGTCCGAGCTGGCGCCGGGGGCCGTCGCGGCGGCGCGGCTGCTCGGCGTCGACCTGGTCGTATGGCGCAGCGGCGACGAGGTCCAAGTGTGGGAGGACCTTTGCATCCACCGCGGCGCCAAGCTTTCCGGAGGCCGCGTCGCGGACGGCTGCCTCATGTGCCCGTACCACGGCTGGACCTACGACACCGCGGGCGCCTGCGTGAAGATCCCGGCCCATCCCGCGCAGAAGCCGCCGGCGCGGGCCCGCGCCCGGGCTTACCCGGTCAAGCTGGCCTACGGCCTGGTCTGGACCTGCCTCGGCGCGCCGCCGGCCGAGCTGCCGCCCTTTCCCGAAGCGGACGATCCCACGTATCGGGCGATCCCCTGCGGGCCGTATCATTTTCGCGCCTTGGGCCCGCGGGTGATCGAGAACTTTCTCGATGTGGGTCATTTCCCATTCGTGCATGCCGGCTACCTTGGCGACCTGCAGCATACGGAGATCGACGAGTACGCGGCGGAGACCACCGACCACGGAGTCATCGCCCGGGATATCTCCATTTGGCAGCCCGATCCCGACGGCACGGGGCGGGCGGCCAAGGTGCTCTATACCTACGAGGTGCTGCGGCCCCTGACCGCGCGCTTCACCAAGGCGCAGGGCGACCAGCGTTTCGCCATGATCTTCATGGTCACGCCGGTCGACGCGGAGCGGAGCGCGGCCTGGGGCATCATGGTGATGAACTATTCCTTCGACGTCCCGGCCGAGCACATCCGAGCGTTTCAGGACGAGGTAACCGGCCAGGATCGGCCCATTGTCGAGTCCCAGCGGCCCGAACTGCTTCCCCTCGACCTGCAGGCCGAGCTGCACCTGCGCTCGGACCGGACGGCCATCGCGTACCGCCAGTGGCTGCGCCAACTCGGGCTCGTCTACGGAACGGCATGACGCCCCCTTCGATCGCGACGCTGGTCCGGCCGGAGGAAGCGACGTTTTCAGCGGCCGACCGCGACATCCTGGCCTCGTATTGGCATCCCCTCGCGTATGCCGCGGAGGTCGGGGAGCGTCCCTTGGCCCGCCGGCTCCTGGACGTCCGGCTGGTGGTTTACCGCGGGGAGGACGGCATCGCGGTGGCCCGGGATCTCTGCGCCCACCGCGGCGCCTCGCTCAGCCGGGGCTGGATGGACGGCGGCCAGTTGGTCTGCGCCTATCACGGATTCAGATACAGGGGGGACGGCACCTGCGCCGGCATCCCCGCCCAGGACGCCGGGGCGCCGATTCCGGGCCGCCTGCGCCTGCGGACCTTTCCCGCTGTCGTGCGCCACGGCCTGGTATGGACCTGCCTGCGGCCGCCGGCGGCGGCCGCGATTCCGGAATGGCCGACCCTGTCCGAGGCCGGACGGCAGACGCTCGAGATTCCGGCCGCGGTCTGGCGGGCGGCGGCAGCGCGCCAGGTCGAAAACTTCAACGACGTCGCCCACTTGTCGTGGGTGCACGCGGGGACGTTCGGCAACCGCGACGAGCCCAGGATCCAGGAGTACACCGTCACGGAGCGCGCCGACGCGCTCGAGTTCACCCTGACCTACCCGCAGATCGATCGCGACACCTTCGGCGTGCACGCGCCCGCCATCACCGCGATGAAGTATGTTTATACCCTGAGCCTGCCTTTCGCCACCCAGCTGGGCGTGCACGCCCCCGACGGGCGGATCCTGGACATTTTCGACGTTGCCACGCCCGAGACCGCGCGGCGCACCCGCGTGCACATGCTGCTGTCGCGCAACTACGATCAGAACGATGCCGGCGGACCGGCGATCGAGTACCAGATGCACGTCAACTCCGAGGACCTGCCGGTCGTGGAGGACCAGTATCCGGAGGATCTGCCCCTGGACCTACGCCAGGAAATCCATATCGCGGCCGATCGCATGTCGATCGCCTATCGCAAGCGGCTGCGGGCCATCGGACTGACCGGCGAGTGGATCGCGTGAGCCTGCGCCGCAATTATCTTTCCGGCCTGGAAAGCGTCGCGCAGACCGTCGGCGTCCTCGCGCCGGCGGGCACGATCGGCGTCATCCTGCCGCTGCTGATCGGCAAGACCGGCAACGGCACCTGGCTCATGTTCCTGGCCGTCGCCGGCATCTTCCTGCTGATCGCCTGCAACATCGCCGTGTTCGCCCGCCGGCATGCCTCCGCCGGCGGTCTCGCCTCCTTTGTGCGGCTCGGCCTCGGCCCGCGCTGGGGCGTCGCCGCCGGATGGGTCTATGTCGGGGCGATGCTCTTCGGCGCGGCGAGCGCCGCCCCGGCCGCCGCCTACTACGGCGCGCTGTTCATCGCGCGCCTGACCGGCCTGCCGAACACCCCGCTGCTGAACGTGGTCGTCAACGACGCGGTGGTCGCCGCCGCGTGGTGGACGGCCTACCGGGATATCAAGCTTTCGAGCGACGTCATGATCGTGGTGGAGTCATCGTCGCTGGCGCTCATGGCCGCGATTCTTCTCCTGGCCGCGGCCCACTCCGGGACGTGGATCGACCGGCCGCAACTGACCCTCCAGGGAGCGGGGCTTCCGGGTTTCAGCGCGGGGCTCGTCCTGGCCTTTCTCACCATGGGCGGCTTCGAGAGCGCCGCCACCCTCGGCGAGGAGTCCCGGCACGCGGAAACCACGATTCCCCGGATCATTCTCGGCACCGTGTTGCCGGTGGCGGTTTTGTACCTCGCCGCCACGTACCTTCTGGTGGGGCTGGGCCGCAAATTCGGCCTGTCCCTCGACCAGCTGGATGCACCGTTCGACACCCTGGCGCGGGCTGACGGCGCGCCGGTCCTGGGCCTGGTCAGTTCGCTGGGCATCGCGATGAGCTTCCTGGCGTGCACCTTGGGCTCGATCAATGCGGGCGCCCGCACGCTTTACTCCCTGGCGCAGGAAGGCGCCTTCTTCGCCTCGTTCGGCCGCACGCATCCGGCCAATCGGACGCCCCATCGGGGGATTGCCCTGCTCGCGGTGGTGGCGATCGCCGCGCCGACCCTGCTGCTGTTCGCGGACATGCCCACCGTCTCGGTGGTCGACAACCTCTCCCAGCTCGCCGCGCTGGGGTACATCGGCTCGTACTTCCTCGTCTGCCTGGCGGCGCCCTTCTACCTGGCCTCGCAGGGCCGGCTGCGCTGGGGCGGCCTCGCTGTCGCGGTGGCGGCGCTTCTGCTGCTGGGCCTGGTGATGGGGCAGAGCGTCTTTCCCGTTCCCCCCGCGCCCGCCCGTTATCTGCCGTATGTCTTTCTTGGCACCGTGGCGGCAGGCTTCTGCATTTCCCGCGCCCTGGAGCGGAGGCGGTGGGCCGGAAAGGCGGCATGAAGGCATTCGTCAAAGGCGACGTCGACGGCTTCATGGCCCTGTGGCTGGACAACCTGGTCGTGGCGATCGTGATGGTGAAGCTCAGCCTGGGCTTTCCGCTCTTTCTCGATCCGCATATTTTCTATTCGCGGGTCATGCCGGCGTCGGCCGTGGGGCTGCTCATCGGCAATCTGTATTACGCCTGGCAGGCCCACCGTCTGGCGCGCCGGCAAAACCGGGATGACGTCTGCGCGCTGCCCTTCGGCCTGAGCATCATCCTGCTGGTCACCTTCGTTTTCCTCGTGCTGTACCCCGCGAAATTGCGGGCCGAAAGCGCTGGACTGAGCCAGGCCGAAGCCAGCATGGCGGCTCTGCGCGCCGGGGTGGGCGCCGCCTTCGTCATGGGCCTGATCGAATGCGGCGGGGCCTTTGTCGGCGGATGGATCCGCCGGGTGACGCCGCGCGCCGCGCTGCTCTCCACCTTGGCCGGCATTGCGCTCGCCTTCCTGGCCCTCGACCTCTTTTTCCGCGCCTATGCGTTCCCGATCGTGGGCCTGACCACGCTCGGCCTCACCTTCCTGTTTTACTTTGGGATGGTGGAGCCGCGCCTGCGGGTTCCCCGCGGTTTCGTGATCCTGGCCACCGGAACGGGCCTGGCGTGGATCACTCACTTCGCCGCCGGCTCGTCCATCGTGCCCGTCGGCCGGCTCGATCTGACCACCGTCGGCCTGTTTGTGCCGGTCCCGCATCCCTCGATGCTGCTGACCTGGTGGCGCTCCCTTGGGGACAGCCTGCCGGTCGTCCTGCCGCTGGGTCTGGTGAGCACGCTGTGGTCCCTGCAGACCATCGAATCGGCGGATGCCGCGGGGGACAGCTACGACACCCGCAGCAGCCTGCTGTTCAACGGGCTGGCCACGATGGGTTCCGCCCTGTTCGGTTCGCCGTTTCTGGCCACGATTTATTTTGGCCATCCCGGATGGAAAGCGATCGGCTCGCGGGCCGGCTATTCGGTCCTGAATGCGGCGGTGATGACGGCCATCGCGTGCACGGGCTCGCTGGGAGTGATCGTCCACTTCATTCCCGTCGAGGCCGGCATGGCCCTCATCATCTGGATCGGCCTGGCCATGACCGCCCAGGCCTTCACCGCCGTGCCGCCGCGGCATATCCCCGCCGTGGTCGTCGGTCTGGTGCCCGCCCTGGGCGCCTATACGGAATTTGTCATCAAGCGGACGCTCCTCGCGGTCGGAATCGGAACGCCCGCCCATCCGATCCCCATGAACCTCAATGTCCTGTTCGCCGACCGCGCCGACTACTATTCGGCGGGCGTCTTCGCGATCGGCGAAGGCTACATCTACACCTGCATGATCCTGAGCGCCGCGACGGTGGAGATCATCGAGCGCCGGCTCGTGCGCGCCGCGGCCTGGTTCGCGGCCGGAGCCGCCGTCGCGCTCGTGGGGCTGGCGCACAACTATCGCATCACGGGCTCGGATGTGCTGGGGGCGATCGGTTTCGCGCCCGGCGAAATTCCGCTCGCGTACCTCATCATGGCGGCGATCTGCCTGGCGTGCCACCGGTTCGCGCGCCCCGGCGCGGCGCAGCCGGTGGGCGGGCACTGACCAGGCGCCATGGGCCCGCGATTTACGCCACCAGTTCGCCCCCGAGGCCCAGTCCCAGCAGGGCCTGGCGGTAGCAGGTGGAAAAGCGGTCGGCGCGGATATGGAATTCCTCCTCCAGGTCCAAGGGCAGCTCTTCCGGACGCTGGGCCTCGACGAAGGGCCGGTCCTCGGCGATCACGCGCGTCTGCAGCGCGATGGTGCTGTCCTCCGGCTGGTCGAGATCGAAATCCCGGGTCATCCGGAACAGGACATTGGTCTCCCGGGCCGAGCGGGGGGAGGGCAGATTGTAGGCCACGAAGTTCCGGTTGGGCGCCAGGCGAATGTGCAGGCGGGTGTAGAACGGAAAGGTGAGGTCGTACGTGTAATGAATCCGCTCCAGATCTCCGCGCCGGCCGTAGTCCTCGATGGAGTAGCGCCCGTAGTCCGCCTCGAAGTGCAGCCCATGCGGCCGGGTCTCGACCTCGTACTTGCGCACCTCGGCCTCGTCGCGGTTGCCGAACGTGCCCACATGGACCCACGAGAGGTGGGCGAGGTCGTTGAAGTTCTCCACGTGCCGCGCGGCCGAACACTTCCAGATGCCGCACGCCAGCTTCATCTGCAGCAGGCGCGGATCGTCCAGTTCGGGCCAGTCCGGCAGCGGCTGGCGCGGAACCGGCGCCAGGCAGACCCAGACGACGCCGTAGCGCTCCTCGGCCAGGCGGGTGCGCAGGCAGAGCCGGCGCGGGATGGCCAGGTCAGGCTGGGCCGGCACCCGGGTGCAGCGGCCGTCGGCGCCGTAGCGAAATCCATGATACGCGCAAACGACCTCCTCGCCTTCGAGCCAGCCGCAGCTCAGCGGGACGCCGCGATGGATGCAGAGGTCCTGCGCGGCCACGACCCGGCCGCCGGCGCGGTACAGGACGAGCCGCTCGTCCAGCAGCGTGACGGGCAGGGGCTTTTCCGTGCCGATGTCGGAGCTGAAGCACACCGGGTGCCAAAAGGCGGCCAGCGCGGCCCAGTCGCCGGGCGTGTAGGTGCAGTCGCGGGGAGGGGACAAAGGGGCGGCGGCGGTGGGCATGCTGGCGGCGGAGCAAATGATATGCCAGCGGGGTCATGATTGGGCTTGAGGCACGCCACGTCAGCCGGCGGTTTGTCCTCGGCGGAGCCGCGGTCGACGCCCTCGATGGGTTCGACCTGGAAACGCCGCGGGGCTCGTTTACGGCGTTGATCGGCCGTTCCGGCTGCGGCAAGTCCACGCTGCTGCGGCTGTTTGCGGGATTGGACCGGCCGACCGCGGGCGAGCTCAGCATCCACGGCCGGCCCGTCGAGGAGCTCCGGGCCCGGCACAAGATCGGCGTCGCCTTCCAGGATGCCGCCCTGCTGCCCTGGCGCAGCGCGGCGGCGAACATCCGCCTGGCGTTCGAGGTGGCGGGAGCCGCGCCCGGACCGGGCGCGGTCTCCAGCCTGCTGGAGCGGGTGGGCCTGGCGCGTTTTTCCGGCGCGCGCCCAGCCCAGCTTTCCGGAGGCATGCGCCAGCGGGTGGCCATCGCCCGCGCGCTGGCCACGGACCCGGAAGTGCTGCTGCTGGACGAGCCCTTCGGCGCCCTGGACGACCTGACCCGCCAGCGGATGAACGCCGAGCTGCAGCGCATCTGGCTCGATCGCTCCCCGACCACGCTGCTCGTCACCCATTCGGTGGCCGAGGCGGTATTTCTGGCCGACCGGGTGATCGTGATGGGCTCGCCGCCGCGGCGGCTGGCCGTGGCGATCGACATCCCGCTAGAGCGCCCGCGCTCGCGGGCGACGCTCCGGACCGAGGCGTTCCACGCCGCCTGCGACCGGCTGACCGAACTCCTCTTCGCCGACGAAAGCGATCCGGGAGGGGCCAATCCATGAGCGCCCTGGTCTGGTCCGCGCTCGTCCGCGCCGTTCCCGCGCCCGCCGCCGTGCTGCACCAGCTGTGGGCCGACCGGGCGACCTTGACGGCCAACGGCGCCGTGACCCTGCGCGAGGCGGCGGTCGGATACCTCTGGGGCAACGGGGCGGCCCTGGTCATGGGCGGCGCTTTCGTGCGCGTCCCGTGGATCGAGCGGAGCCTGCTGCGCATCGCGGTGGCCGGCTATTGCCTGCCGCTGGTGGTGGTGGGCCCGATCCTGGTGGTGCTGTTTTCCGGCGACGGCGCCAAGGTGGCCCTGGCCGCCCTTTCGGTTTTCTTCACCACCTTGTTGTGCGCCCTCCAGGGCCTCAAGGCGGCCCCTCCGGCCAGCGTGGATGTCGTGCGCTCGCTCGGCGGAGGGTCCCAGACAATTTTTTGGCGGGTGCGCGTTCCGGGGGCCCTGCCGGCCGTGTGCGCCGGGCTGCGCATCGGGGCGCCGACCGCGCTGCTGGGAGCGGTGATCGGCGAGTATTTTGGCGCCAATGACGGGCTGGGCGCCGCTTTGGTCCAGGCGCAGTCGGCCTACGAGGTGGCGCGCACCTGGGCCATCGCGCTCGCGCTGGCTGTGCTCGCGGGCGTTCTCTACGGCGCCCTGGCGCTCGCGACCGCGCCGGCGGCCCGGTGGAGCATGGACGACGCCGTGGCCGTGGGCTTGCCGGCGGATCCGGCGGCGGGGGAACGGGGGCCGATCCTGCGGAGCAGCGGTTTCCTGCTTTGGTCAGCGGCCTGGGGCATCGGCCTGTGGTATCTGGCGATATTCGCCTTTCACCTCGATCACTACTTCGTCAAGACCCCGCTCGACGTGGCGAGGTATTTTTTTGGCCCGGGCGGCGGCGCGAACCGGACCGAACTCGCCGGGGCCCTGGGAACGACTTTGGTGGATACGGGCGTGGGTCTGGCGGCCGGCATGGGGTTGGCGATCGCGGCCGCGGCGCTGCTGGCGCTGCGGCCGGGGGTCGAGGCGGTCGTGATGCCGGCGGTGGTGTTCCTGCGCTCGATTCCGATTGTGGCGATGACCCCCTTGATCGCCCTGGTCTTTGGGCGGGGCCTGCTGGCCGTGACGGTGGTCGTTTCCCTGGTGGTGTTCTTTCCCACGCTCGTGATTGTGCGTTCGGGCCTGCAGGCGGCGCCCCGCGCGGCCGGCGATCTCGTGCTGGCGATGGGGGGAAACGCCTCCTTGGTGATGCGCAAGGTGCGGGCAGGCTACGCGCTGCCGTGGCTCTTCACCGCGGCGCGCAACGCGGTGCCTGCCGCATTGGGCGGGGCGATCCTGGCGGAGTGGCTCGCCACGGGCGCGGGCGCAGGCAACCTGCTCGTCGTGGCCGCCAGCGAGTCCCGGTTCGATACGTTGTGGGCCGGGAGCGTGGTGCTCGTGCTCTTGTCTGGCGGCGTGTACGCCGGATTGGGGATGGTGGAACGGGCAGCGCAAGGCGGCGGCCGCCCGTCGTATCGCCGCGCCGCGCTCCTCTCTGCGCCCGGGCGTTCGGGCTGATGAGCGCGGACGCCGCCTTTCGCCCCTACAGCCGGTTCTTGCCGCCGTAGGCCTCGGCGATCAGCGAGGGGTCGAAGATTTCCCCCACGGTCGTTTCGATGCCGATGGCGCGCAGGGCGGCGACGTTCGCCTCCATCCCCTCGGGGCTCATCGTGAGCAGCCCGTGGGCGCGGGTCTCGGGCGTGGCCACCAGAGGAGCGAGGGCCGCGGCGGACAGTTCCTGGGCGCGGAGGTCGAGATCCAGATTGCGTCCGAAACGGGTGACGGCGAGCTGCGCCCCGAGCTTGGGATCGGCGACCGCCGCCTGCCATCCCCGCGCCAGGGCGCGGAGCGCGCGCACGACCTCGCTGCGGCGGACGGGATCGGCCAGGGTGTCCTCGGAGACGACGATGTCGTCCGTCCACAGCTTGTAGTGGAAGTCCGACATCACGAGGGTCACCGTCGGGATGCCGCGCAGCCGCAGCTGGATCGGCTGGGAGGTGAGAAAGGACACCATGGCGTCGATCTCCCCGTTGACGAGCGGCGCCGGGTCGTTCTGCACCGGAATCAGGGTCAGGCTCCGCGGATTGATGCCGTTGGCCCGCAGAAATCCGTACAGGGTGGTGCGGTTGGCTTGGGGCACGCCCAGCCGGCATCCGATCAGCTCTTCCGGCCGCCGGAAAGGATGCGCGGCGAGCGACATGATCGACGTGGGGTTGCGCTGCAGGGTCGCGCCCACGATCTTGAGGCGCGCTCCCTGGCGCCGGGCCCGGGCGACGCCATCGGCTCCGTCCAGACCGATCAGGACCTTGCCGGAGTCGACCAGGGGCAGGACGGAAGCGGTGGGGCCGCCCGGGATCAGCGTGCAATGCAGCCCCTCCGCTTCAAAGTAGCGCGAGGCGACGGCGACGAATTCGCCCATGTATTCCACGTTGGCGATCCATCCCAGTTGGATGGCGATCTCTTGCGGGGGAGGATCCGCCCGGCCGGCGGACTCCGCCGCGGCCAGGGCCGCCAACGCCAGGGCCAGCCGGGCCCACCGGCCGTTACCAGGGAAATTTTTCATCCAGGCGAAAATAGCCGCCCGTCGGCCCGTCGGCGGGGAGGGTCGCGAAGGGAGCGACCAGACGGCCGCCCTCGCTCAGTTCCATCGGCGCGCTCGGGCCGCCCATGTCCGACTTGACCCAGCCCGGATCCACGGAGTTCACCTTGATCGGAGTGTCGCGCAGCTCATAGGCCAGGTGGACGGTGAAGGCATTGAGGGCGGTTTTCGACGCGCCGTAGGAAAACAGCTTGCTGTGATAGATGCGCGACGAGGGATCGGAGTGCAGGGCGAGGGAGCCGAGGATGCTCGTGACATTCACGATCCGCCCCGCCTCCGATCGGCGGATGAGGGGCAGGAGCGTCTGGGTGAGAGCGACGACGGCAAAGAAATTGGTTTCAAAGATCCGCCGCAGTTCCTCGATCGGCGACTGGCAGTCGCCGCCGCGCGCCAGGATGCCGGCATTGTTGACCAGGATATCGAGGCGCCCGAAAGCGCGCTCGATGTGATCCCGGGCCGCGGCGTGATCCGCCGGTTGGGTGACGTCGAGGCGGAGGGCTTCCACCGCGCCGCCCGACGCGGACAATTCCGCCGCGGCGCGTTCGCCTTTGGCCAGGTCGCGGGAGCCCAGGATGACGTGGATGCCCTGGCCGGCGAGCACCTTGGCCGTTTCCCGTCCGACGCCGCGGTTGCCGCCCGTGATCAGGGCCACTTTGGGCTGGGAGTTGCTGAGGTTCATGAGGAGGAGGAGAAAATCCGGTCCAGCGCCGCGCGCTCGGCGCTGCGGATGAGCTGGTACACGATGAGGGAAAAGAACGTCGCGAGGGCCACGCGCGCCCACAGGGCGTCGTAGTCGGAGGTGGCGACATCGGAAGCGATCGAGTAGCCGAGCCCGCCGCCCGTCGCCAGCCACTCGGCGAGCATCGCGCCGGTGACGGCGAGCGGCGCGGCAATCCGCAGCGAAGCGAACAGCGCCGGCAGCGCGGCGGGAATCTGCACGGTGCGGAGCGTGTCGAGGCGGCTGGCGCCGAAGACGGTCATGAGGTCGACGGTGTCGCGCGGCGTGCGCTCCAGGGCCAGCGTGACGTTCACCAGCGTGGGGAAAAAGGTCACGACGCCGCCGATCACCGCCACGCCGCCCAGCTGCCGCCCGAAGACCAGCACGATCAGGGGCGTGAGCGCCACCAGGGGGACGGATTGCAGGGCGAGCGCCGGCCCCATGAAGAGCCGGCGCAGGGTGGGCGCCAGATTGAACAGCAGAGCCAGCACCACCGCCGCCGCGGTGCCCGCCGCCAGGCCCACGCCGGCGTCCCGCAGCGTCACCCACGACTCCTGGGCGAGGGCGGCGCGGTTGTCCGCGCCGGCGGAGGGATCGAACACGTAGCCCCATACTTCCCGCGGCGTCTTGCCAATGAAGGTCGAGACATGGAAGGCGTGCAGCAGCCCGTCCCACAGGGCCAGGATAGCCGCGACGGACAGGCCAGCCGCCCCGGCCGCCTGGGCCGCCGACACCAGGCGCGAGCGCCCCGGCCGGCGTTCCGCGGTGGCCCCGGCGAGATTGGCATGCGTTTCGCGCGCCCACGGGGTCAGGAGCGAACCGATCGCCCCGATCAGCAGATAGGCGGCGCCGGCCAGGCCCGTGGTGAAGAAGGCGATGGCCCAGATCCGGGGATAGTTCATGGCCTGCTGGGCATTGATGAGGACCACGCCCAGCCCCCGTTCGGCGCCGAGAAACTCGCCGACGATCGAGCCCAGGATCGCAGCCGGTGCGCCGATGCGAAGGGCGGCGAACAGGTGGGGCAGCGCGGCGGGCCAGCGGGCTTCGCGCAGTTGGGCGAGGGAGCCGCCGCCAAAGGCGCGCAGCAGGTCGAGCAGAGCCCGGCCGACGCTGCGCAGGCCGGCCACCGAACTCACGAGCGTGACGAAGAAGACCGAAAGCGCGGAAAGGATGATGCGCGGCGTGCCATCGCTGCAGGTGACCACGAGCACCGGTCCGATTGCGACCAGGGGCAGGCAATACGAGACCGCGCCCAGGCTCAGGACCGGCCTTTCGATTGCCGGCACCGCCACGACCAGGAAGGCGAGCACGATAGCGAGCGCATTGCCGATGAGCCAGCCGACGGCGGCGGTCTGCAGGGTGGGCAGGGCGCTGCCGAGGTAAAAGCCGAGGCCGTCGACGCTGAATTGGCGCGCGACGGCCGCCGGGCCCGGCACGCTGCCGTGGCCGGAGAAGCCCAACCGCACGGCCAGGTCCCAGGCCAACACCAAAAGGACCAGGCCGACGACCGGCGCGGGAATGAGACGCCGGCGCATCAGCGACGCTTGCGGCGGGGAGCGGGCCGGCCGGTCGGAGCGTAGAGTTTTCTCAGGTAGTCGCCCCACCGCGGGTCCAATCTTTCCAGCTGGTTGAGCAGCAACGCCCCGCCGGAATGCCACCAGTGATCCCGGCCCCGGCCCATCGCGGCTCCGCGGCGGGTGTGGAAATCCACCTGATAGTCGTGCACCACGACCCGGCGCTCGCCGCGCGCCGTGACCGCTTCGGTCCAGGCCGCGAGTTCCATGCTGGTGCGGTCCTTTTGGGCGGTCGCGAGCAGGCGGACGGCGTGGGCGCAGAAGATCCAGCGGTCCGGACCATGGGGAATGCGCAGTCGCTGCGCGTTCACCGCCTCCAGGATGGCGGGCGCGTTGATCAGCCCGTACCCCACGTCCTCCGTCGCGATGATCTCCAGCCGGCGCCACAGCAGCTCCTCCATCTCGGGCCCGCTGAGGAAGTATTCATAGGCCGCGAGCAGGGCCTCTTCGAGCAGGCCCCGGCGTATCGATTTCTGCAGCACCGAGCGGATTTCGTCCGCGGCATAGCCGTTGACGGTCTGGGCGCGGCTCCAGACGTCCTCATGCTGGGGACGGACGGGGGAGGGATTCGCCTTGGTAGGCTTCTTCGAGGATTTCATTGGTGAAAAGTTCGGGCGCGGCCCGCACCCGCGCCGCGGCGAGGGTCGTGATGGTGTCCGCGACCCCCTGGGGCGACATCCAGAAGAGTCCGTGGCGCCGCGTCGCCGCGCTTTCCATCAGTGGATTCGTCGCCAGGCAGGAGGCCAGCTCGACGGCGAAGTCCAGGCCGTTGTCGCGGCCGTAAACGTCGGTGGTCAGCCGGGCCGCCAGCCGGGGATGTTCGATGGCGTCCCGCCACCCCAGCGCCTCGCCGCGGACGAACGCCACCAGCTGCGCGCGCTGCCGCGGATCCCGCAGGGCCGCCTCGGGCACGGAGTAGGTGGCCGTGAACATGCGGTAGCCGAAATCGGAAAACTTCAGACAATGGATCTCGTGGCCGGAGGTCCGCAGGTGCACGGCGTCGTCATTGAGATAGCCAAAGAAGCCGTCCACCTCGCCGGCAACGAGGGGCGTCAGGTCGTATTGCACCGGGACGGTCACGATCCGCCCCGGGTCGATGCCGTTCAGCCTCAGGAAGGCATGCCAGATGACCAAGTTGTTCGTCTGGATGCCGATCCGCCTTCCGATCAGATCGCCGGGCACGCGCAGGGCCTGGCGCGCCATCGAGATGATGCAGAAGACCGTCTGCTGGTAGTCGGCGCCGATGCCGCGCAGGCGCGCCCCCTTGCTGACGGCGTTGGCGATGAAATCGGGCGAACTCTGTCCGACCAGGGCCCGCCCCGAGGCCACGATGGGATCGGCGTTGATGGTCGGCCCGCCCGCGACGAGGTCGACGCCCAGCCCGTTGCGGGCATAGTAGCCCCGCTCCTGCGCCAGGTAACAGCCGGCGTACTGGAAGTTCTTGATCCAACTGAGCTGATAGGCGATGCGGCCGAGCGGCGGCGGTCCCTCGGCCCGCAGCCGCGCCGGCCGAAGCAGCTGGGCCGCGCCCCAGGCGGCCCCGCAGCGCGCGGCGCGGCGAAGGAAGGCGCGCCGCGTGAGCGGCTCAGTAATTGTAGCTGCGCGCGCCGGCGCCATAGCAGTACTCCGCGACCACATCCGCGACCCAGCCCGCCAGCCGGTCGTACAGGACCGCGCCGACCTCCGCGGTCGCAATCGAGGGAAAGCCCAGAATGCCGCGGAAGGCCGGATCCTCCTGGTTGGTTTTGCGCGGCCAGTACACCCCTCCTCCGGAAACGATGGGCGTGGCAAACGGCGTGGCGGAGCCGGCCGCGGGCAAAGCGAAGTCGGGTTCGGCCGCCTGGGCGACGAGGTTCGGGTGTTGCGCCAGCATGCGGGCGGTCTCGCCCGCACCGCCGTGGCCGTCCCGCATTCCCGCGGGCAGCGCGCCCAGCACTTCAGGCAGGAGCTTCACCACCAGAGGCAGCCAATTGAGCACCAGCACCTGCAGGCGGTCGTCGGTCTCCGCCGCCAGCTCCCGCGCCGCCACCATCAGGGCGCCCAAGCTCATGTCGTGGCCCATCACCAGCACCGCCTTGGCCACGCCGTCGCGGTGCAGATTGAGGCACACCTCCTTCACCAGGATGACCAGCGTCGAGGGCTTCAAGTCGATGCTGCCGGGAAACTTGAGATTGGAAATGGGCGCGAACGGAATGG
>DASRSH010000278.1:0-5246 GCA_035656575.1 Opitutaceae bacterium | reverse complement strand
CGAACAATCCGGCCAACGACGCCACCGCGTATCCCGACCTGTTCAATCCGGTGGGAGCGGAGCAGCTCCCGTATCAGTACCGCAATGCAGCCAGCTTCACCTGGAATGCCTACGAATACGTCTGGTCCACGGCCTATCAGGACCAGTTGATTTCCGCCGCGGAGCAGCCGACGTCCGCCAACCAGCCCTCCCCGGCCCCCCAGGGCTCGGTCTACGACTTCTCCGCGGCCCAGGAGCCGGTGATCACGGGGGTGACGGCCAGCGGGAACGCCATCACGATCGATTGCAGCCAAGTCACGGC
Source organism: Opitutaceae bacterium (assembly GCA_035656575.1). Classification (GTDB taxonomy): domain Bacteria; phylum Verrucomicrobiota; class Verrucomicrobiia; order Opitutales; family Opitutaceae; genus Palsa-1447. The sequence goes on along the minus strand of DASRSH010000278.1, from coordinate 4,945 downwards.
GCCCATCATCGAGGTGGTGGACTCCGAAGGCATCGGCGCGGTGACCATCCTGGGCAGCTCGTCCACGGGCCTTCCCTTCGTGCTGGTCGTGCGCAACACGGCGGGGTCCGGCAACCAGACGCCCGTGACCTTCAGCGGCAACAATCTGCGCCCCGTCCTCTATTATTTTGAAAATGCGAGCGTCGCGTTCAGCAGCACCCCGCAGGTCCTGGGCGGCCTGCTGCTGGATCCCACCTCGAGCGTGACCGGATCCTTCATCTGGTACGGGCACGTCTCGTTCTACGGCCCGGCCAACCCATTCGCCTCGGCCGTGGCGACGGTCAACGACAGTCCGGCGGTCAAGACCGCGCTCGAGGACCTGGCGCCCCGGGTCCTGCTGGTCTCCACCAACTCGCCCTACACCCCCAGCCTCTCGCCATGAAAAACACGCGCGCCGCCTTCACCACTCTGGAGCTGATTGTCGCCATCGTCCTGTTCAGCATGGCGATGTCCAGCGTGCTTTACCTGGGCAAATCGATGCGCGATCACCAGACGGCTTCGATGACGGCCAGCCAGCAGAATGCCTACGCCACCTTCCAATCGGAAGTGGCCCTGCAGGGAATCAACCCCTCCATGGTCGGCAATCCGCTGGCCGGGGCCATCAACCAGTCCGGCGCCAGCGGGACCGTGGTGTCGCTGGGCACGGATACCAGCTTGACCATCCAGCGCGGAGCCCAGGCGGCGTTCGAGACCCAGGCGGTCAGCGAACCCACCGTGGCGCAGCGCAGCCTCGGCGGTTCCGCGCGGGTGGACGGGATCGCCTATGCCGTCGCCGCCGCCGGCGCGTCCGCGGGCGCCGCCAGCGCCAACGTCGGCAACGGGCAGGGCGTGGGCCGCGGCAGCAGCCTGGGCTTCGGCGTGGAAACTTCGGGGCCCGCCGCGGCCAGCACGGCCATCCCCCTGGCTCCGCCGATCTTCAACGCCTACTTCAATCAGACTTCCGGCAACGATCTGACCAACGCGCCCTTTCCGCTGAACAACATCGCCACCCTGCCCTCGAGCAATCCGCCCGGGACGGTCTACCGCTACACCACCGACGGCAGCATGCCCACCTCCAGCAGCCCCCTGTGGGACAATAACCCGGGCTGGACGCCCGCCACCTTTCCCGCGCAAGTGACCCTGGCCGCCTTCAACAGCGATCCCCAGTATGCGACGAGCCAGGCGGTGACCACCACGCTCTATATGAGCCTGGTCATCACTTTTTCTCGCGCCGACGGCCGCCCCGCGGCGGACAACGATGACTTCACCCTGGCCGACCTCAGCGATCCGGCCGCCACCGGCATCGTGCTCGGGACGAATGTGGATGCGTACGGCGTCAACGCTTCGGTGGTTTACACCCTTGACGGATCCGATCCCTCGGTCGACGGCATGGCTTATGGCGGCCCCTTTGTCCCGGCCCAGGCGCAATTCAACCCCAGCGTCGACTTCCAGGCGATCGCCACGTCGACCGATCCGCGCATCCACTCGGCCACGATTCTTCAGCAAACCCTCGTCGCGGAGGCCGCACCCCTCAGCCCGCCGACCTTCGTGACCAGCAACGCCTCCCCGTTATCCCCCGGCACCCCGGTGGTGATCAGCGTCACGGGTTCGGCCGCCCCCCGCACTGCCATAAACAGCGGCACGCCCACGAATAGCAGCAGTTCGGCGACGTCCTTCCCCCTGGAGTAAATCGCTCGGGCGCTTTCGCGTGATATACTCGGTGCATGGATTGGCACCGATTCTTCGAGGATAACTGCGGCCGCAAGGGCCTCAGCGATTTCTTCATCCGGGAATCCGGGGAAGTCGCCATGATGATCGGCAAGCACCTCGAGTACATGCCCGAGCCGATCACGCCCGGCGACTTCCAGAATCTGGTGCATTTGATTTGGAAGGAGGGGCCCCCGGACCTGGGACTGCGCGCCTATGAGCCCGCCTTCGACCTGGTCGGCCGGCGCTTCCGCGTCTCCTATTACAAGACCCTCGGCGGCCGGGAAATCACCCTGCGGCTACCCGCGGTCAGCATTCCCTCCCCGGATCAACTGGGCGTGCCGCCGGCGGTCGTGGATGCGTTCTGCCGGATGCGCGGCGGCCTCGTGCTCGTGTCCGGCCAGATGGGCTCCGGCAAGAGCACCAGCGTGGCGTCGCTGTGGATGCACCTGGCCAAGATGACGCCCCACCGGATCGTCGCGATCGAGGACCCGATCGAGTTCGTGTACCCCACCCGGCTGGGTCCGAGCATGTTCACCATGCGCGAGTGCGACACGTCCTGCGAAGGCTACGAGCAGGCGCTGCTCGAGGTCCGCCGCCAGAACGCCACGGCGGTGAGCATCGGCGAAATCCGCGGCGCCGAGTCCGCCGAGAAATGCCTGCGCTTCGCCCTCATCGGCCTGCTGGTCGTCGCGACGATCCACGGCGAAAACGTCCCTTCCACCCTCGCCTCCTACGTCGCCGAGCTGCCGAAGGAGCGGGCCGACTGGTGCCTGTCGAACCTCGCCAGCGCCTGCCGCCTGGTCCTGGCGCAGCGGCTCATCCGCCATCCGGAAACCGGCACGCTGGTGCCGATCCACGAGACGATGTTCAACTTCAGCTACGAAGGAAAGCACCTCGGCATCGCGGCCAACATCCGCGAGGGGCACCTGGAACGGCTGCGCCGCGACATCCAGGGCTACCGGGCCGAGGGCATGCAGACCTTCGACGACAGCCTCAACCGCGCGGTGAACGACGGCCGCCTGCCGGCGGAATTCCGCCCGCCGCCCAACTCCCTATGATTCAGCCCTGCATCGATCTCGCCCTGGGCCGAGCCTTCACGCCCGACTCGCAGGACATGCTCGTGTCCCTGGCCCGCCGCTTCGCCCGGCGGCCGCTGCTTGCCGTGACCATGTACAAGGACGGCGTCGAGGCCATGCCGGTGACCTTCGCGGGCGGCCAGCCGAAGTTCGGGACGGCCGAGTTCAGCAATGCGACGGCGGACGACGCCGACGCGAACTTCCTGCGCACGGTCGCGGCGAAGTACAAGGCCCGCGACTGCGTCATCAACGTCACGACCGGGTACACGGCCACCCTGTCCTCCCGCACCCGGCGCGCCGAAAGTCCGGAGGAGGCGCTGCTCCTGATGAGGGACAACCCGGACCGGATGCTGGGCGAGCCGGCGGCCCACGCCTGCCGCCATTCGATCGCCTTTCACCCCACGCACAGTTTCGCCGTCGTGTTCGCGCACCGCGAAAGCGACATCAGCGCGGCCGTGGGCCTGGCGGCCCGCGCCGAGCTGCGCCTGGCCCGCGTGCAGTGCGGCATGGCCAGCCTGCTCATGTATGTCCTCGGCAAGTACTGGGCCCAGATCCAGCCGGAGGCCGAGCTGCTCTTCGCCGACCGCGGGTCGGTCTTCCATGTCTCGGCTTCGGAAGGCGGCCTCGGCCGCCCGCTGTTCGATGTCGGCCTGAAGGAGACGGCGCTCAAGCAGGCCCTGACCGAGCGCGTGGGCAAGCTCCGCGCCGACGGCAAGGTCCTGCTGGTGGACACCAGCGGGCTGGACGTCGCGGCCATGATCGCCGAGCGGGGAGGCCTCACCGTGCTCGAACCCATGAAGGCGGAGGCGCATCCCGCGCTCCTCGCCTGCTGCAGCGACGAACCGCAGCTGGGCTACGACCTCTATCCCGGCGAACGGGACGTGCGCCCGTTCGCGCCCGCGCGCCTGCGGATCGTCCCGGCGGTATTCTGGGCCGCGGTGGCGGCCACCGCGGCGGTGGTCGGGGTCAATACCGTGCGCGAGGCGCGGGCCAAGGACCAGAGCGAGGGGTACAAGGCGCAGACCGCCATGCTCGATGCCGGCAAGACCCACCAGCAGCATATCATCGCGGACATCAAGGCCCGGGCCAAGACGGCCCAGATGATGTACGACTGGCTGGAGATCAGTCCTCCCACCCAGCACCTGCTCATGCAGATCACCTCGGAGATCGAGGCGTCGACTCGCGAGGCGGTGCAGGAAAACCGCCCGGTCGCCCAGGTGGACAGCCTGTCCGTCAGCCTGGCCGAAGGGCAGCCCCAGATGCGCGTCACCGTGGTGCTCCTGGGCGACGCTTCGGCGGCCAACCGGGTTTTTCAGCGCATTTCGGCGCTCTTCTCCCGGCTGGGCTACAGCACCGTCGACCTGAAACAGACGCTGGTGCCGCAAGGATTTCGCTACGAACACCTGCTGAACATGCCGAAGATACTGGGGTCATGAAGTCGTACACCCTTCCGGCCGGCATCCTCCTGGCCGTCACCGGGCTCCTGGGACTGGGAATCACGACGAGCCTGAAGCATGCGGGCCAGGCGTCCGCGCAGGCGAACGCCGACCACTCGGACCAAATTGCCGCCAGCGCCGATCTGGACCGGGCGCGCGCCAACGCAAACCGCATGGAAAAGCAGGCCAAGCCGGCGGACGACTTCCTGGCCCTCTGGCAGGTGAACCTGAGCAACGACACCACGATCGATGACATCTTCGATCGCCTGGACAAGCTGGCGATCGCCAATGTCCTTTCGCCTTCCGGCAAGAATTTCACCAATTCCTCCCAGTACTTTTTTGACGGCAAGCAACTGCCGGTCCTGAGCGTCGATATCACTGTGGCGGGCGACTACGCCCGCACTTTGAGCTGGCTGGGGGCCGTGGAAAGCTCCTTTCCCCTGGCCCGCGTCCAGCAGATTTCATACACGGGCACCGGCAGTTCGATCGCACTGGCGGCCCACCTGATCTTCCCCCGCAAGTTCAATTCGAAATGAACTCCTCCCGCCTTATCGCCGTCCTGATTCTGCCGGGGTTCCTGGCATCCGCTGCGTTCGCCATCGGCGTCGACCTGCAAACCCCCTTTGGCCAGATGACCGTCGACTACAAGAATCCGGTCGAAGTCCCGGCCAATCTCTTCAATCCCTTCAAGGCTCAGCTCCTTCA
>DASRSH010000277.1:0-20576 GCA_035656575.1 Opitutaceae bacterium | reverse complement strand
GGTCCCGCCCGCTTTACGGTAAAAATGCGCATCGGCTTCGATACGACGGACGCCTTCGACGAAGTCCTGGCCTCCGTCAACCGCCACCGCGCCGATCTCCTCACCGTCCACGGCCGCACCGTGAAGGAAATGTACCGCAGCGAGGTCCACTACGATTTCATCGCCCGCGCCGTCCAGCTCGCGCGCTGCCCCGTTCTGGCCAACGGCAACGTGACCTCGGCGCCCCGCGCCGCCGAAATCCTCGCCGCCACCGGCGCCGCCGGAGTCATGATCGGCCGCCACGCCATTCGCAACCCCTGGATCTTCCGCCAGTGCCGCGAGCACTTCACCGGCGCCCCGCTCTTTCGCCCCACCCTGGGCGACGTCCGCGAATACATCGACCGCCTCTACAAGGAAACGACCCCCGTGGAAGCGGCGTCCCGCCGCTTGGATTGCACCCCGGCCTTCCTGGAACGAGCGCACGTGAACAAAATGAAGAAGTACCTCAACTTCGTCGGCCAAAGCGTCGACCCCGAGGGCCGTTTTCTCCACGCCATGCGCCGCACCGAATCCGAGGCCCAGCTCTTCGCCGTCTGCGACGAGCACCTCGCCGCGCGCGCGTCCGAGCCTTTTGCCCTCGAGCCCTACCCCGGCGTGGTCGCCCGGCCCAACTGCGAGACGCCGGCGGCGGAATGCGCGGACGTCGTCGCATGAAGCCCCGCTGGCCCGAAAAAAGGACCAGACCCGGCGCATTGCCACGGGCGCCGCATCGGCGGGAATAAATGCCGTTGAAAAAAACCCGCCCCGCCCCCCTGGCCGATGCCCTGCGCCGGACCAAGGTTCCCGATGGATCGATCGCCCTGGCTTGGTTGGGACAAGCCGGCTTTGTCTTCAAGAGTCCCGGCGGGGTCCGGATCGCCCTGGATCCCTACCTCAGCAACTCCTGCGAGGCGGTGGGGCGCGCAGCGGGCCTGGAAATGCGGCGCCAGTTTCCCAGCCCGCTGCGCCCGGCGGACCTGTCCCCGTTCGACGCCATCGCATTCACCCATAGCCACCAGGATCATGTGGATCCGGATACGGTGCGGCCTTATCTGAAAACCGGCGGCAGCGGCGTGCTGCTCGCTCCCCACGAAGCCGCGGACCGGCTGGCCGACTTGGGAGCGCCGGCTGACCGCATCCGGCTTATCTGGCCCAATCATTCGCACCAGGTGGGCGACATCTCGCTTCGGGCCACCTTCGCCATCCCTTTCGCCGGCGACGACCTGACCCACATCGGCTACCTGGTCGAGGTCCGCGGCGGCCCGCGGGTGTACTTCACGGGCGACACCGATTACAATGAGATCCTCACCATCAGCGTCGCGCCTTTCCATCCGGATGTGATGGTGACGGTCATCAATCCCGCCTTTCGCAATCTGTCCCCCCGCGATGCCGCGACCTTGGCCAAGGCCATCGGCCCGCGCTGGGTCATCCCCTGCCATCACGATCTGTTTCCGGACAACAGCCTGCCCGACCGGATGCTGCGCACGAACCTGGTGCTGCAAAATATGGGCGACTGCTTCTGCCCGCTCGAACATGGCCGGATCCGCCTGTTCCGCCGGCGCGGCGCCGAACGGCCCTCCAAGCCATGAGCGGACCGGCGCTGCGTCTCGAAGGCAAGGGCGTGCTCGTGACCGGCTCGGGCACGGGGATCGGCCGGGAGATCGGCCGGGAGTTCGCCCGCTGCGGCGCGCATGTCGTCTTCCACTACAGTCAAAGCGCCGCCGGCGCCGTCACGGCCAGCGCGGAGGCCGTGGCGCTGGGGGTGCGCGCCCACGCGGTCCATGCCGACCTCGCCCAAATGGATGAGGTGGGCAAGCTGGCGGATGAGGCGGAGCGCTTTCTCGGACGCGTGGACATCCTCGTCAACAACGCCGGCATCACCCTCAACCAGCCCTTCCTCAAGGCGCAGCCGCAGCACTTCGACAAGCTGTATGCGGTGAACGTCCGGGCGGGTTTCTTCCTGGCGCAGCGGCTGGCCCCCCCGATGATCGCCGCCGGCGGGGGCGCCATCTGCAACCTCACCTCGGTGCACGGCTTCCAGGGCGTGCCCGAACATTCCATGTACGCCGCGACCAAAGGCGCGATCATCGCCTACACCCGGTCCCTCGCCGTCGAGCTGGCCCATCGCGGGGTGCGCGTCAACGCCATCGCGCCCGGATGGGTGCAGGTCGACAATCATCAGGTCGCCAATCCCGGGTCCACCGTCCAGGACGCGGCGGCGGCGGCGCACGATCTGATTCCCGCCGCCCGCTTCGGGCTGCCGGAAGACGTCGCCAAGCTCGCCGTCTTCCTGTGTTCGGACGCGGCCGCCTTCATCATCGGACAAACCATCGTGATCGATGGCGGCACCACGGCCCTCATGTCGCTCGTGCGCGACTTCCGCGCCGAATCGTCCGCGCGCTTCGGCCAGCGCTACGTGTGACATGAAGGCCGCCGGGACGATGTGCGCGTTCTGGCTGGGCCTCGCGGCCGTGGGGGCCGCCCTGCAGGCCGAGCCGGACGCGGGACCGCCCTGGCCGTCGGAGCGGGCGCAAGCCTGGTGCGACGCGCATCCGCTGCCCGCAGGCTGCAATTATCTGCCCGCCGACGCCGTCAATCAGCTCGAAATGTGGCAGGCGGACACCTTCGATCCGGTTCGGATTGACCGCGAGCTGGGCTGGGCCGAGGGCCTCGGCTTCAATACCGTGCGGGTATTCCTGCATAATCTCGCGTGGTCCGAGGATCCTTCCGGCTTTCTCGACCGCATGGATCGCTTTCTCGCGCTGGCGCAGCGGCACCACATTTCCGTCCTGTTTGTCATCTTCGACGCCGTCTGGAATCCGCTGCCCCATCCCGGGCCGCAGCCGGCCCCCACGCCGGGGGTGCACAATTCCCAATGGGTTCAGAGCCCGGGGGTGATCCTGCTTACGAATGCCGCCGCACAGAGCGGCCTGGAAGCTTACGTGAAGTCCGTCCTGGGCCGCTTCCGCGACGACGGCCGGGTTCTCGGCTGGGACCTGTTCAACGAGCCGGACAACGACAACGCGCGCTCCTACCCCCGCCAGGAAACCCCCTACAAGAGCGAATACAGCCTGATTTTGCTCCGGGAGACTTTCCGCTGGGCTCGAGCGATCGGTCCGTCGCAGCCGTTGACCGCCGGCGTCTGGCACGGCGACTGGGATCTCCGGGCCGCCAGCGCCGTGACGCGGTTCGAACTCGAGCATTCGGACGTCATTTCCTACCACTGTTATGGGCCGCTGCCGGACATGGCCCGGCGCGTCGCGCAGCTTCGGCCGCTCGGGCGCCCGCTCTGGTGCACCGAATACATGGCGCGCCCGCTGGGCAGCACCTTCGCCACGATCCTTCCCTATCTGCGCGAGCAGCGCATCGGAGCCTGGTGCTGGGGGTTCGTTGCCGGCAAGTCGCAGACGCGTTACGCCTGGGACACCTGGGCGACACCCGCCCGCGGCGAGCCGGCGCCCTGGTTCCACGACGTGCTGCGGCCCGACGGCTCTCCCTATGACCCCAGGGAAGCCGCCCTGCTGCGGCGGCTTCTCCTTCCCGCCGGCGGCCCGTGAGGGGCGCGCGGCCCTCTGGACCCAAAAAAGCGCCAGTGCGCAGCATTTGAATGCATCCTTCGGGAACCGCTTTGTTTCTCTTTCCGCTTTCATGACCGCCCAAACCGAAACGTCGGCCGCCGCCCGCGTCCCTGCCCCCTCCTCCGCCCTGGTCCTGCGCCTCTTCCGGGCCATGCAGGTCATTCGCCAATGCGAGGAGCAGCTGGCCCGCAGCCATGCCCGGGGCTTGGTGCACGGCGCCTGCCACACCTACATCGGCCAGGAGGCCGTGGCGGCGGGCGTCGGCGAGCATCTGCGCGCGGACGACGCCGTGTTCAGCACGCATCGCGGCCACGGGCATGCGCTGGCCAAGGGCCTGCCGCCCGAGGCGCTGATCGCGGAATTGTTCGGCCGGGTGACCGGATGCTCGCGCGGCCGCGGCGGCTCGATGCACCTCTTCGCCCCCGAAATCGGCATGATGGGCACGAGCGGGATCGTCGGTCCCTGCATCCTGCAGGCGGCGGGCGCGGGTTACAGCTTCAAGCTGCTGAAGGCCGACCGGGTGGCCGTGGCCTTCTTCGGCGACGGCGCTTCCAACAATGGCGCCTTTCACGAGGGGCTCAATCTGGCGAGCATCTGGAAGCTTCCGGTCCTCTTCGTCTGCGAGAACAACGAATTCGCCACGGAAGTCCCCATCGGCTATGCCGCGGGCAACCCCGAGGTCGCCTCCCGCGCTTCGGCCTACGGGCTGCCCGGCGTGGCGGTGGACGGCAACGACGTCCTTGCCGTCGCCCTTGCCGCAGGCGAGGCGGTCGAGCGGGCCCGCTCCGGCGGGGGAGCCACGCTCATTGAATGCAAGACCTACCGGACGCGGCCCCATTCCGAGGGCATGGGCGACTACACCTACCGCACCCGCGAAGCGGTGATGGCCTGGCGCGAAAAATGTCCCATCAAGCGCCTCCAGGACGCCGCGGTCGCCAACGGCTGGGCCTCCGCCGCGGAGCTCGAAGCCGTGGTCGCCGCGGTCGGACAGGAAATCGCCGCGGCCGCGGCCGCGGCGGAAAAGGCCCCCTATCCGGATGCCGCCAGCGCCACCGCCTTCGTCACCGCGGCGGAGACCCGGCCGGCCGCGCCGGCTCCGGAACCGGGCGGGCGCGAACTCAATTTTGTCGCCGCGACCGTCGAAGCCCTCGACCACGAAATGGCGCGCGAGCCGCGGATCTTCGTCCTGGGCGAAGGCATCGGCGAGCGGGGCGGCAATTGGGGGACGACCAAGGGGCTCTTCGCCAAGTACGGCGCGGTGCGCCTCTGCGACACGCCCATCGCCGAGCGCGGCTTCGTCGGCCTGGCCGGCGGAGCGGCGATGACGGGCGGCCGGCCGGTGGTCGACTTCATGTTCGTCGATTTCCTCAACGACGCGTTCGGGGAAATCGTGAACCAGATCGCCAAGATCCAATACATGAGCAACGGCCGGCTCAAGATGCCCATCGTGCTGCGGGGCTGCGTCGGCATCGGGCACAGCGCGGCCACGCACCATTCCGGCAGCTATCACTCGATCTACGGGCACATTCCCGGCCTGCGGGTAGTGATGCCGGCGACGCCCTACGATGCAAAGGGCCTTTTCACTCGGGCGCTGCGGGGGGACGATCCGGTTCTCTATCTGGAGCACCGTGAAATCATGGCGCTGAAGGGCCCGGTGCCCGCGCAGTCCTACGAGATCGAATTCGGCCGGGCGCGCATCCATCGCGAAGGCCGCGACCTCACCGTGGTCGCCCTGGCGCACATGGTCCACCGCTCTCTCGCCGCCGCGCAGGCGGTCGAGTCCGAGGGCATATCGGTCGAAATCGTGGACCCGCGCACGGTCTCGCCCCTTGACCTGGAGAGCATTGCCGCTTCCGTGGCCAAGACCGGCCGGCTGCTCATCGTGGACGAGGCCTACGGACCCTTCGGCTTCGGCGCGGAGGTCGCGGCGCAAATGGCGGACCTCGCCTTCGACGAACTGGACGCGCCGGTGCGCCGGCTCTCGGGCGCCTTCGCGCCCACCCCCTACTCGCCCCCGCTGGAACACGCCGTCGTCCCGCAGGTGGAGTCCATCGTGGCGGCGATCCGCGACCTGGCGGCACAATAGCATCCGCCATGGCCATCGAAATCGTCGTCCCGCGTTCGGGCTGGTCCATGGAGGAAGGGACCTTCGCCGGCTGGCTGAAGGCGGCCGGGGAGCTGGTCAAGCCGGGGGACAAGCTCTTCGCCCTCGAAAGCGACAAGTCCATCGAGGAGGCCGAGTCCATGGACGGCGGCATTCTCGCCCTGCCGCCCGGCGCCCCCAAGCAGGGGGACCGCGTGAAGGTCGGTCAGCTTCTCGGCTACCTGCTGCAGCCGGGCGAATCGCTTCCGGGCGCGGCCGCTCCGGCTTCCGCCCCTCCGGCGGCGCCCCCTCCGCCGGTCGTTTCCGCCCCGCCGCCGCCTTCGCCGCCGCCTTCGCGGGCGCCGGCGGAGCTGGGCGCGGACATCGGCGGGGACGCGATTCCTCGGCCGGCGGCTCCCTCTCACCGTGCGAGCATCCCGGTCACGCCGCGGGCCCGCCGGGCAGCCCGCGAGCTGAACGTTGACCTGCTGCAAGTCTCCGGCAGCGGTTTTGCCGGGAGAATTCGGGAACGCGACGTGACGGCAGCGGCCCAACCCCGCCGGTCCGAACCGGCGCCGGCGGGCGGCGCTATTCCGATCACCTCCTTGCGGCGCACCATCGCCGAGCGGATGCGGCGGTCGCAAACCGAAACCGCTCCGGTCACGCTGACCTCCCGCTTCGACGCGACGAACCTGGTGGGGCTGCGCAACCAATTCAAGGCGACCGCCGCGGGGGACGCCCCTGCGATTCCCTCCTATACCGATATTGTCGCCAAACTCTGCGCGCACGCCCTGCGCCGGCATCCCCTCCTGGCCGGACGCTGGGAATCCGACAGCATCCGCCTGGCTCCGGCGATGAACATCGGCATCGCCGTCGACACCGAGGCCGGGCTGATGGTCCCGGTCGTCCGCGACGTCGACACCCTGACTTTGACCGCAGTGACGCGCCGCACCCGCGAACTCGTGGACGCGGCGCGGCAGCGCCGAATTCGCGCCGAAGACCTGCAAGGCGGGGTGTTCACGATCACGAACCTGGGCGCATTCGGCATCGACGCCTTCACGCCCATCATCAACTTCCCCGAGGCGGCGATCCTGGGCCTGGGCGCCATCCGCCGCGAAGCCGTGGTGCTGCCGGACGGTGGTTTCGGCAGCCGGGAGGTGATGACGCTCAGCCTGACCTTCGACCACCGCATCGTGGACGGGGCGCCGGCGGCGCGTTTTGTGCAGACCCTGGTCCAGGGCCTCGAGAATCCCGCCGCCTGGCTTTTGGATCCCCAATGAAACCCGTCCTCGAGTCCGAACTGCGCGCCTTCGTGCTGGCCGTCCTGGAAAAGTGCGGCCTCAGCCGCGCGGACGCCGAAACCACCGCCGACGTCCTGGTGACCACCGACACCTGGGGCGTCTTCACGCATGGCACCAAGGGACTCGCCACCTATACGCGCCGGCTGCGCGGCGGCGGCCTCAAGCCCCGGGGCCGCCCCCGCGTGGAAGCGGAGGGCTCCGCTTGGGCGCGGGTCGACGGGGACTGCGCCATCGGAATGGTGACCGGGGTATTCGCGATGGAGCTGGCCATGCGCAAGGCGGCCGAGGCCGGCATCGCCATCGTGACCGTGCGCCACAGCTGTCACTTCGGCGCCGCCGGTTATTATGCCTCGCTCGCACCCGCCCGCGGCCAGATTGGCCTGGCCGTATGCAACGCCGAGCCGCGTGTCGGCGCGCCCGGATCGCGCGCCATGGTCCTGGGCAGCAATCCCATCGGCTTCGCGGCCCCTTCGGCGAGCGAAGGGCCCATGGTCCTCGACATCGCCACGGCAGCGGTGGCCGGCGGCAAGGTCGCCGCCATGGCCGCCGCCGGCAAGGCGGTTCCGCCCGATTGGCTGGTGGACGACAACGGCCAGCCCGTTACCGACCCCCATCGTTACCTGGCGGGCCAGGCCTTCCTCGCCCCCATGTCCGGCCACAAGGGCTACGGCCTGGGCCTGATGGTCGAAGTCCTCGCGGGCGCGCTTTCCGGCGCGGGCATGCGTGCGGCGGTGGGCATGGCGGATTGGGATCCGCCGGAAAAGGAAACCGACTATGGCCACACCTTCATCAGCATCGCTCCGTCCGTCATCCTCGGTTCCGACCAGTTTCCACACCGCATGGACGACCTGCTGGGCGGGATCAAGCGGCTTCCCGCCACAGCGGAGGCCGGCAGCGTGAAAATTCCGGGCCAGATCGAGGCTGAGAAGCGGGCCCGGGCGCTGCGCGAGGGCATGACGCTGCCGCCCGATCTGGTGCAGGCGCTGCGCAAGACGGCTGAGGAAAACGGCGTGCCCCTGCCCGCGTTCCTGCGGCCGGAATGAAGGCGCGGCCCGTTCTCCTGCTGGCCGTGAGCGCGCTTTCCATCGGCATGCTCCGCGGCGCCCCCGGCGCTCCGCGCCGCGTTCCGCTCACCGATCCGGCGATTTTCCGCAGCCCGTATTGCTGGCGGACGGATGACGCGGGCGACGCCGTCTGCCCGGCCGGCGGCGGTTATCTCAAGTTCGACGTGACCGGCACCGCGCACCTCGGACTGCGGGTCGACACCGCCATCAATCGCGGGCTCTCCGCGCTGCAGATGCCGGCCGTCAAGGTGATCGTCAGCGGCCCGGCGCGCGACGGTCTCGCCCATTACGTGGCCTTTCCCGCCGACGATCGGGCCGACACCGCGGTCCCCCTGGCGGACGGGCTCGATCCCGGCACGCATTACCGCGTGACCCTTTTCGCGGTGGGCGGGGACGAGCGGGCCATGAGCGGCTGGTCCGGCACGATCTTTCAAACCCAGATCAACCGCCTCGTCCTGGACGCGGGCGGCGTCGTCCTGCCGCCCGCGCTCCGGCCCCGGCGGGCGCTGTTTCTGGGCGCCTCGTACGAGCAGGCGTTCTTCGGCTTCCTGCGCGAGGATGAGCCGATGTACCGCAGCGTGGACCCCTCCCTGGCCTGGCCCTTCTTCGTCGCCTTCGCCTTCGATTGCGAATACGGCCAGGTCGGCATCGGCAGCCAGGGCTGGGCGCGGTTCGGCAACGGGGGGTATCCGGCGTTCCCCTACACCTGGAACCGGTTCGACGCGCGCCACGCCAAGACATTCGGGCCCGATCTGGACTATGTCTTCGTCCATCTGGCCGAGAACGACGCCGCCCAGCCGGACGCCGCCGTCGAAAGGGCCGTCGCCGCCTGGATCCCCGCCGCCCGCGCGGCCTTTGGCCCGCGCACGCGGCTTTTCATCATCCTGTCGCTGCCGCAGATCAAGTCCGGGCCGATCCGCGCCGGCGTGGCCGCCGCGGCCGATCCCCTGACCTATGTCCTCGATCCCGGACGGGAATACCAGCGCACGGTGTTCGCCGGCGGCCCGACCTGGGCTTCGCCCGGGGACGGCATCCACCTGGATGCGGTCCACCAGGGGCTGTTCACGGCGTTCGTGACCCGGCAGGCGCAGGCCTGCCTGGACCGGGGGACCCCCTGACTCCGCTCAGCGAGCCGGCGATATCCTCGAGCGTCCGGCCCTTGGTTTCCGGCATGATCGTGCACCCGAACACGGTCGACAGGAAGCAGACGAACGTGAAGAGCCAGAAGACGCCGGCGGCCGACCCCATCCGGCGGTTCGAATAGTCGAGGAAGATCGGGAAGAGCTGGCCGCAGGTAAAGATGACGAAGAAGAGGAACATGGTCGTGACGGTGACCGCCTTGGCCCGCACCCGGTTGGGGAAAAGCTCCGACATCATGAGCCAGGGCAGGCCGCCCAGGGCGATCCCGTGCGGCACCGTGCACAGGCACAGCACGAGGAGCACGATCCACCCGTGCAGGTGGAAGTAAAACACGAGGCCGGTGGCCGCCGTGACCATGGCCATGAGAATCGAGGCAAAGATCCACAAGGGCCGCCGGCCCACCTTGTCCACCAGCCACATCGAGACGACGGTCATGAGGGACATGGCGACGTAGGTGAAGGCGAACTGGAGGATGGCGGTGCTGTAGCTGTGCACGCCCGAAAGTTCGACCAGGTTCGTGATGTAGCCTCCCATCGCCGACCAGCCGGTCCAATTGTTGAAGAACGCCAGCAACAGCCCGATGATGAGGGCGAAGCGGACCCCCGGCTGGAGCAGTTCCCTCCAGCCGCCCTGCTCCTCGCCCACGGCCGCGCGAATTTCCTTCAGCTCGTTTTCCGCCAGCCCGGGCTCATGCACCTTGCGCAGGACGGCGAGCGCCTCGTCGAACCGCCCCTTTTCCGCCAGCCACCGGGGGCTGGGCAGCAGCTGGTAGAGGAACAGGATCAGGGGAACCAGAATGACCAGCTGGGTGGCGAACATCCAGCGCCACGAGGTGTGCGGCGACAGGTGCAGCGACATGGGATAGGCGACCAGCGGCGCGGCCGCCGAGCCGACCACGATGGCCAATTGGAACGTGAGGCCGAGCTTGCCCCGGATGCGCGGCGGCGCCACTTCGGCGATGTACATGGGGGCCGCGATGGAGCTGATGCCGACGGCGAAGCCGCAGATGATGCGGAAGACGGCGAACACCGCCAGCGAGCCGGCAACTGAGGTCATCAGGGCGCCCAGCCCGAGGATGTACGCGCCCAGGATCATGGTGCGCTCCCGCCCGATGCGGTCGCAGAACCAGCCGCCGACCAGCGGTCCCGCCACGTACCCCAGCGCCCCGCCGCCGAACACGAAACCCATGGTCTCGGGCGTGAGGTGAAAATAGTCGCGCAGATACAGCGCGGCGGCGCCCAGGATCGATCCGTCGTAGCCGAAAAGAAAGCCGCTGATGGCCGCGATCAGCGCCGTGGACGCAATGTAGAACCGGCGCTGGCGCGCGGAGGGGTCGCTCATCCGGCCAAACATAGGCGGGCGCCCGCCGCCGCGGCCATGCGCAAAATGTGGATCACAAAAAGTGCCAGTGTCCGCGGTTTGAACCCCGCGCGACATGGTCGTTGCCTTGCTGCCCCCCGCCCCGCTTCTTCCCTTCATGCAAGTCGACCTCACAAGCCAGGTAGCGCTCGTCACCGGCGCGGCGGGCGGCATCGGCCGCGCCACCGCCCAAGTTCTCGCCGCCAACGGCGCTCGGGTCGTGATCGCGGACATCGACGAGGACGGTGCCCGCGCCGCGGCGGCCCTGATTCCGGCTTCGGTCCCGCTGCGCATGGACGTCACGTCCGAGAGCGAAGTCGGCGCGGCGGTGGAACGCGTCCGCCGCGAATGCGGCCGGATCGACATTCTGGTCAACAACGCCGGCATCAACACGGGCCGGCACCGCGTCACCCTCGAGCAGTTTCCGACCGAGGAATGGGACCGCATCATGGCGGTGGATCTGCGCGGCCTCTTTCTGGTCAGCCGCGCGGCGGCCGGCCTGATGCTGGCGCAGGGCGGCGGCCGCATCATCAACATCGCGTCGGTGCTGGGCGTCGTGCCGGCGCGGCTGCAGTGCGCCTTCACCGCGGCCAAGGCCGGCGTGGTCCACCTGACGCGCACGATGGCGATTGAATTCGGGGCGAAGAACATCCTCACCAACTGCGTCGCCCCCGGCTCCGTGCTGACGTCCGGCACGGAGGCCCTGTTCTACGGCAAGGACGCCATCCAGGCGGACCGCGCCCAGCGGCTGCTGGCCCACATTCCGCAGGGCCGGCCCGCGCGGGTCGAGGAGATCGCCCACGCCATCCTCTTCCTGGCCGC
The DNA here is from genome assembly GCA_035656575.1 of Opitutaceae bacterium. Lineage (GTDB taxonomy): Bacteria > Verrucomicrobiota > Verrucomicrobiia > Opitutales > Opitutaceae > Palsa-1447. Next base: position 9,211 of record DASRSH010000277.1, on the reverse strand, counting down.
GCCTGAAAGCAGCTACATCAACGGCCAGACCCTCTGCGTCGACGGGGGCTGGACGGCGGGCGGCTTCCTCCGCGATTTCTGATCTCCTATGTCCTATAAAGTGGTGGTGACCGATTACGGCTTTCCCGATCTCGGGATCGAAAAGGAACTGCTCGCGCCTTTCGGCATCGAGCCCCAGGGCGCGCAATGCAAGACGGAGGAGGACGTGGCCGCGCTGGCGGCCGACGCCGACGCCGTCCTGGTGGGCTTCGCGCCGGTGCGGGGCACGGCGATCGCCGCCATGAAGAAGGCGCGGGTGATCGCCCGCTACGGCATCGGCTACGACAACGTCGATCTGGCCGCGGCCGCGGCGCGCAACATCCCGGTGTGCAATGTCCCGGACTACTGCCTGGACGAAGTTGCGGACACCACCCTCGCCTTCATCCTCGGCCTCACCCGGCAGCTGGTGCGCAACGCGGAAGTCGTGCGCCAGGGCCAGTGGAAATCGGCAGTGCCCGCCTCGGCATTCCGCTGTCTGCGCGACTTGACCGTGGGCGTGGTCGGCTTTGGGCGCATCGGCAAGGCCGTCGTGCGCCGCCTGACGGGCTTCGGCTGCTCCCTGCTGGTGCACGACCCGGCCATTCCCGCCGCCGCTCCGGCCCCGGAAGGCATCCGCCACGTGAACCTCGACGAGCTCCTTGAAAAGAGCGACCTTGTGACGCTCCACGTGCCGAGCCTGCCCGCGACGCGGGGCCTCATGAACCGCGAGCGGCTGCGGCGGATGAAGGCGGGCGCCTTGCTGGTCAACACCTCTCGCGGCGACCTGGTCGTGACCGCCGATCTCGTGGAGGCGCTGCGGGACGGCCATCTGGCCGGGGCGGGCTTGGATGTGACCCAGCCGGAGCCGCTGCCCGCCGACAGCCCCTTGCGCGAATTGCCGCAGGTGATCATCAACGCCCACTTGGCCTCGGTCAGCCCGCAGGCCCAGCAGCGGCTGCGGGCGACCGCCGTGGGCCATTGCATCGCCGCCCTGCGCGGGGAGCCGCTCAAGAACGTGGTGAACGGCGTCTGATGCCCGGTCGACGCCGTACGGGGAAGATTCCCTTCGGTCAGTTCTTCGCCTATGGGGTGGGCGGCTGGGCCAATCAGGTCTTCGACAGCGGCATCGGCAATCTCGCCTTTTACGTCTTCAACATCGGCCTGGGGGTGGATCCCTTCCTGGTCGGCCTCGCCCAATCGCTCGCCCGCGGGGTGGACCTGGTCACCGATCCCCTGGCCGGCTATCTGTCGGACGCCTTGCGCCCGCGCTTCGGGCTGCGGGCGTTCATCGCCTGCGGCTCGGTCGCGGGCGGCCTCGCCTTCGCCCTGGTCTGGCTTTTCCCCTTCGGGTGGACCCCCGCGGCTTATTTCGTGTGGCTGCTGGTCTGCTTCGCGGTCTGCTCGGCGGCCTGGTCCGTTTTCTCGGTGCCGCGCTATGCCTTGGGCTTCGAATTGACTGCCGATCCCCACGAGCGCAACAAGCTGATGACCTTTTCGGCCTTCATGATGACCTTGTGCAACCTGGGCCTGGCCTGGTCGTACCGGATCATTCAATGGCGCGTTTTCGGCACGCCGCTGCGCGGCGCGCGCTGGGTCGGGGGTGCCATGGGCGCCGCCATCATCGTATTCGGGCTCGTCTCGGTGGCGGTGCGAAGACGCCGCCGGCCGGTTCCGGCCGCGCCGACCCCCGCCGGAGGCCATCCGGGCGCCGGACTGAAGGACTTCTTTCGCTCGATCCGGGGAGTGCTGCGCAGCCGGCCGTTCGCGGTGCTCGCCGGCTCCGTCGCCCTCACGCTGTTCGGGGTGATCGGCACGTATGCCGTCGGTCCCTATCTGCTGATCTATTACGTCTGCGGCGGCGATCAGAAGCGGGGCGCCGAGTGGATCGCCTATTGCAGCACGTCGTGGATCCTGAGCGGCATCGTCCTGGCGCCCGTGGTCCTGTGGCTGTCCCGTCGCATCGGCAAGCGCAACACCATGCTGGCGTTTCTCGGCCTGGCCTTCGCCAGCAGCTTTGTGCGCTGGCTGTTTTACAATCCCGCTCATCCGTGGATCGCGCTGGTGCCGTTTGGCTGTTTTGGCGCGGGCATCGGCGGTCTGGCGGCGATGGCTCCGTCGATGACCGCCGACATCTGCGACTGGGAGGAGTACTCGACGGGCCGCCGCCAGGGCGGCCTGTTTTCCGCGTTCTACAGCTGGACGCTCAAGGTGGGAATGACCACCGGCTTTGCCATCGCCGGCTTGTTGCTCGACCTCACCGGATTCCACGCGGGCGCCAAGGGCGCCATGCCCACCGCCGCGATGATTCTCCGGATGCGCGCCGTCGACTCGGCCTTTCCCGCCGTGATCCTGGGGGCGGCCCTGCTGCTCCTGCGCCGCTACCGCATCACTCCGGAGACGATGCTGGAAGTGCGGGTCGCCCTCGAGTCCCGCCGCGGCTTCACAGCGCCTGCAGAAAGTTGAAGGCGATGTCCGTCATGTCCGGCAGCGGCTCGTGGCCGTAGTCCGGGTAGAGCAGCATCGATTTCGGAGCGGAGATCTTGTTGTAGGCCGCGAACTGCGTGGAGGGCGGGCAGACCGTGTCCATCAGGCTCGTCAGCATCAGCGTCTCGGCGCGAATCCGGGGGGCCAGGTGCTGGCAGTCAATGTACCCCAGCCGGGTGAAGATCTCCGCCTCGCGCTCGTGCCTCGGGTCGAAGCGCCGGAAATGCAGCCGCAGCTCCTCATAGGCGTCCTTGGCCAAGTCCATTTCCCAAACGCGCTGGTAGTCGCAGAGGAACGGGAAGATCGGCACGGCCCGCCGCAGCCGGGGCTCCAGGGCCGCGCAGGCCAGCGTGAGCGCTCCACCCTGGGACATCCCAAAGGCGCCGACCCGGGCGGGGTCCACTTCGGGCAGGGCCATCACAATGCCCGCGAGCTGGGCGGCGTCGAGAAACAGGGAGCGGTAGAGCAGTTTCCGAGGATCCGGATCCTCGAGTCCCCGCACGATGTGGCCCCGCTGCGTATTCCCCTTGACCCCGCCGACATCCTCGGACCGCCCTCCCTGGCCGCGGCAATCGAGGGCCGCGAGACAGAAGCCTTGGCTGACGTAGGCCAGCTTCTCCGACCAATCGCCGCTGTTGGCCGTGTAGCCGTGAAACTGGAGCACGGCCGGGTGGCGGCCCCCGCTCCGCGGGCGCAGGTACTTGGCATAAACGCGGGCCCCGCCCACCCCGGTGAACCAGAGGTCGAAACATTCGGCTGCCGCGGACCGCAGCGCCGAACTGGGCCGCAGTTCAACTCGGGCCTCCGTGCGCGCCAGCTCGGCCAGCGACGCGTCCCAATAGGCGTCGAAGTCCGCCGGCCGAGGATTGATTCCATTGTAGCGGCGCAGCTCCTCCAGGGGCTTTTCGAAAACGGGCATCGCGCAGGCTCAGGTTCTCTCGTTGATCACCGGATTGGTCAGGGCGCCGATCCCTTCGATGTCGATCGTGATCGTGTCGCCGGCCTTCAGGAACACCGGGGGCTTGCGTGCCCCGCCCACGCCGTGCGGTGTTCCGGTCAGAATCACGGTTCCGGGCAGCAGCGTCTTGCTGCCGCTCAGAAACTCGATCAGGGCGGGAACGTCGAACACCATGTCGTTGGTATTCCAATCCTGCATGGCATGACCGTTGAGGATGGTCTTGATCTTCAGATTGTTCGGCTGGGGAATCTCATCGGCCGTGACGAGGACGGGGCCCAGCGGGCAGAAGGTGTCGAAGCTCTTGCCTTGGGAGAACTGGCCCCCGCCCCATTCATTCTGCCAGTCCCGCGCGGACACGTCGTTCGCGCAGGTGTAGCCGAGGACATAGTCCAGCGCCTTTTCCCGGGAAACGTTCTTGCAGCGTTTGCCGATGACGACCGCCAGCTCGCATTCCCAGTCCACCTTGGTGCTCGCGCGGTGCACCGGAATCTCAATGGGGTCGCCGGGGTTCTGGACCGAATTGGTCGTCTTCACGAACAGCATCGGGCGCTGCGGGAGGGGGTTCCCCCCCTCCTCGGCATGGCGCCGGTAGTTGAGGCCGATGGCGAGGATGTTCACCGGGTCAAGCGGCGCCAGCCGCTTGCCGGGATTGACGGGCCGGTCGGTCAGCTTGAAGCCCGTGGCGATGTCGCCTTCGAGCTGGCGCGCGGAGCCGTCGGGCAGCAGCGCCGCGTAGGCGGGACCGGAGGCAAGATGTCGGATGATTCTCATGTGGGGGGCTGGGACACTACGAAGGGCGCCGGGATTGAAACAACGGAGCTAGACCGGCCCTTTATTCAGACCAGCACAATCAGATTTTCTTGCCCCGGCTCCCGTGCTCGCCTGAGGCGATGAAACCCCTCCCGGCCCTGCTGGCGGCCCTGGTCGCAGCCGGCGTCTGCCGCGGCTTCGTGCCCCGGCTGGGGCGCGATGGGTGGATCCAGTCCCCGCCGATCTCGTTCCGGTACGGCGGCCGCGAGGCGCGCGCGCTGCTGCCCACGTGGCAGCGCACCATCACCGCCGACGGCGTCGGGTACTTCGACCCGGCCACGGGCCTGCGCGTGACGGCGCGAATACGCGCCTACCCCGACTCCGGCGCGATCGACTGGGTGCTGATCTTTCGCAATGACGGCCGCCAGGACACGCCCTTTCTCGATGCCGTGCTGCCGCTGGACTGGACCGCCGGCGCCCTGGCCGCCGGACAAGCGGCGATTCTCCACCACGCGCGCGGCAGTTCGGCGCAGGCCTCGGACTTCGAGCCGCTCGACGAGCGGCTGGAGCCGGGCTCAGATATCCAGCTGGCGTCGGAACGAGGGCTTTCGTCCAGCGGCGCAACCTTGCCGTTTTTCAACTTGGAGCTGGGGGGCGGCGGGGTCATCGGCGCGATCGGCTGGACGGGGGACTGGCGGGCCGACTTCGACTGCGCGGGGGACACGCGGGCCGTGCGGCTCACCGCCGGCATGAAGCGCCTGCACCTGCGCCTGCATCCGGGGGAGCAAATCCGCACGCCGCGCATTGTCCTGCTGCCTTGGACCGGAGACGACTGGCTCGTGGCCCAGAATGCCTGGCGCCGGCTTGTACTGGCCCACTACGCGCCGCACCAGGACGGCCGGCCCCTGGCCGGTCCCGTCATGGTCGGCAGCTGGGGCAGCGAACCGGTGGCGAGCAAGCTCGAGCTCATCCGCAGCGTGGTGCGCCACCGCCTGCCGTTCGACGTCTACGCCGTCGACGCCGGCTGGTACGGCAACTCGGAGGGCCTCACCGAGGCCATCAGCGAGGCCGGGCCCCATCCATGGTGGCGCGAGCGGGGCAACTGGTGGGCCAGCCCCCGCTATTATCCGCACGGCCTCGGCGAATTGGGAGGGGCGCTGGCGGAGAATGGCCTCGGATTTTCGCTCTGGGTCGAGCCGGAAACCGCCGAACCCGGAACGCAGATGCTCGTGGAGCATCCGGACTGGTACCTGCACGTGCCCAACGCCATCAATGACGGAGCGGCGCTCTTGAATCTGGGCGATCCGGCCGCCCGGGCGGGGATGACGGAGCTGGTCTCCCGACTCATCACCACGGCGCGAATGACATGGTACCGGCAGGATTTCAACATCCCCCCGGCCGGATACTGGGCGCGGGCGGACAGCCCCGATGGGATCGGCCGGACGGAGATCCGGCACATCGAAGGCTTGTATGCATTCTGGGACCGCCTGCGCGCGGCCCATCCCGGCTTGGCGATCGACAATTGCGCGAGCGGCGGCCGCCGGCTCGATCTGGAAATGATATCCCGCAGCTTCAACGTCTGGCGCAGCGACTACGGCTGCGCGGACGCCATCGCCGAACAGATGCAGACCCAGGGCCTGAGCCCTTGGGTTCCGCTCAATATGGGCGTCGAGACGCTGTGGACGCAGTCGCCCTGGGACCGCCGCGTCCCGCCGGGCAGCGACGCCGACCTGTATCGGATGCGCGGCAGCTACAGCGCGGGCTTCGGCTCAAATCCCGGGCCGCCGGGCACCGCGAACGAGACTTGGCTGGCGTGGGAGCGGCGGGTGCTGGGCGAGTATCGCGAGACCCAGCCCTTCTTCTACGGGGACTTCTATCCGCTCCTGCCCTATTCGCGCGCCGCCGCCGACTGGACCGCGTGGCAGTGGGATCGTCCCGACCTCGAGTCCGGAATCATCCTCATCCTGCGCCGGCCGCAAAGTCCGTACACGGCGATGGAGCTGCAGCTGCACGCGATTGACGCCCACGCGGATTACGACGTGGAAATGCGGCCCTCGCTCGAGCACCGGCCGGCGATCAGGATGACCGGCGGGGCGCTCAGGCACCTGGCGGTGACGCTGACGGGACGCCCCAGTTCCCTGCTGATCTTTTACCGCCGGCGCGCTGCCGGACCGGTTCTGACCCGGGCCGGCGCGGGCGGCTGGAGCATGTCGAATCCCACCGCCGGGTTCATGCGGGTCGATTTCGAGCCCCCTCCGGGCGTGGAGGTTGAACCGCGCCAGGCCTTGCTGCCCCCGGGCGGCCGCGTGACCGTTCGAGTCCGGGCCGCGGCGGGCGCCGCCCAGGCGCCTATCGTCTACGCGGTCAGTCCGGCCAACGCTCCCCTGCTTCCCGCCGATCGCTATCCCGCCGACCGCGAAGGCGACACGGTCGCCATCATTCCCGTCGCACCGGGGCTCGCCGCCGCCGCGGTGAACCGCGCGCGCGACATCTTTTCCAGCTCGAGAACCCGCGTCACTGATCCGGCCATGCCGCCGGACACCTACATTTACACTCCCAGCCCGTATTACCGCGCGGCGGGCCTCTTCGGCCGCGACTTTCTCTTTCAATTGGAAGGCGCCGGCCGCTATGCCGTCACGGCCGACGAGATCAAGCGGGCCGTCGACTTCATGGCGCTCAAGCAGCTCACGGCTCCGCATGTCGTCCAGGGCTGCACCTTTCCGCCCGGCGCGATCCCGGATCGGGTTCAGCCCGACGGGCAGGTCGCTTGGGGACCGGGACCCGGCAACGCCCTCGGCGACCACATTGCCGGCTATCACCGGCCGTCGATGGACGAAGCGATGTGCTTTGTCACGCTCGCGTGGCACTACGGACGCAAGGCGGACTGGAATGACGCCTGGAAGGAGTGGTTCGAGCGTCTTGCGCCCCGCTTGGAGCTGGCCTGGCGCAGCGTGCCGCGCAATCCGCGCAGCGGCCTGGTCACCCAGTGGACCACGCCGGGCCACATCGGCGGCGGAGGGGTGACCGAGACCACGGGTCCTTGCGTCATGTGGGGGTTCCACGACTCCTACGGTTTTCCGGGAGATGACCTCGGCACCTCGGTCCTGGCCTGCAATGCCGCCCGCGCGCTGGCCGACATGTATGACCACGATGCGCGCCCGGCGCGGGCCCGACCCTGGGCGGAGCGGGCCCGCGTCCTCGCCGCGGCGATCCGCGCCCAGTTCCGCTCCGAGGGCTATCTGCCCTGGGGCGTCGGCCCCGGAGCGCCGCAGATCGCTTCACCGGACATCACCGGATATGCCGTCTGGTCCCATATTCTCAGCGACGCGCAAGCCGACGCGGCCTCCGATTGGCTGGCGCGCAATTTCCCCACCGCTCTTTTCCAGCACACTCCGGGGCTGCGCGGGTCCGTGCGGATGGCGCGGCCGGCCGACGACGTCCATCCCGGCTCCCATGTCTGGCCGCACCTGCGCCCCCCCTATTGGGAAAACCTCACCTTCGGCTACAATGCGTATCAGGACGGGGGGTACTGGTACTACATGAGCCTGGGCATCGCGGCAACGCTGTGGCGCCGCCACCCTGCCCTCGCGCAGGCTTGGGTCGCCGACGCGTGCCGGGACCTGATCGACCAGGGCGAGAACTATCCCTACGAGCGCATCGACGGCGACACTCCCGTCAACTTTCGCTACAATGCCTCCGCCGGCGCGCTGGCCGGCATGGGCCGTCCGGCCACCTTCTTCGAATGGAACGCCGCCAGTTCCTCTCCCTAGGCGCGCTTTCGCTGCTGGGCTGGCGCCGCCTGGCCGCCGCCGCCGCCATCCCCCGGATTGTCGGCGCGCAGATCGGACCGGGAATCCGGGTGCCCGGCCTCCACGGGGACACCTGGACCACCACCTGGGCCGACGACGACCAGGTTTACGCCGTGGCCGACGATTGCTTCGGCCTCAAAGCCCACCCGATCAACAGCAATCTGGCCCTCTTTCGCCTGCTCGGATCCCCGCCGGCGCTCGCCGTCGAAACGGTGAATCCCATGACGGCTTTCGGCAAGCTGACCTCCCTGCTCGCCGACGGGGCCTCGTGGAAGGGCAGCGGACTCGCCTGCATCGACGGCGTCCTGTACCTGGCGGTCAGCCGCCATCATTACATGGAGGCGCAAAGCGACTGGATCCAGCAGTCCTGGGACGCGACGATCATCAAATCCGAGGACCACGGCCGGACCTGGAGTGCGGCGCCCGCGCTCGATCGGGCCATGTTTCCCGGACGCATCTTCGCCAACCCCTATTTCGTCCAATACGGCCGCGATGGGGCCGCCGGCCCCGACGCATCCGACCGTTACGTCTATGCGGTGTCGAATGACGGCGACTGGAACAACGGAAATTGGATGACCCTGGGCCGCGTGCGCCGCGACCGGATCGGCCGATTGGACCCGGCGGACTGGGAGTTTGTGCACGGGCTGGATGCGGGGCACCGGCCGAAATGGGGGCCGCGCCACGACAACGCGCTCGCCACCTTTCGGGCGCCGGGGCGGACCAGCATGACCGGGGTGCAGTACCTCGCCGGCTTGGGCGTTTACGTCATGCCGCAATGGCATTATCCGGACCTCGGCGATCCGGTCCCGGAGAAGCGCTGGCAGACCACCCGCTTCGAGTTGTACCGGGCGCCCGCGCCCTGGGGACCGTGGACGCTCTTTCACTCGCAGACTTTCTCGCCGCAGGGCTATTACAATCCGGGCATCCCGGCCAAGTTCATCCGCGAGGACGGCCGCCGCTTCTGGCTCATCGCCAGCGGAGACTTCTACCCCAGCCCCGCCGGCAACCCCTATTACACGATCAACCAGTTTCCCGTGCAATTGGAGCTCGCTTAGCCCCAATTTTTCATGAAAACGCTTCAAGATCGACGAAGCGCCGCGCGAGAATCGACCGAAACCGCCCGAGGTGGGCTCTCAGCCCATCGCTGGAAGGTTTCGGCCGGTTATCGCCCGGCGTCTTCCCTCGAGATTGA
>DASRSH010000276.1:0-2473 GCA_035656575.1 Opitutaceae bacterium | reverse complement strand
TGAAGGCGTTTTATTTTGAATGGCTTTTCGCCGGACATCCGGACCTCGAGCGGCTTCATTACCTCGATCCCGACATCGGCGTCTACCACGCGCTGGACGCGCTGGATGAGGGTCTCGCCCGTTCGGCCGTGCTGCTGACGCCGCACCACCTGACGCCGATCCCGCTGGACGGCCGTTTTCCCGGGGAGAATCTGTGCCTCAATCACGGCCTCTACAATCTGGGCTACCTGGGACTGCGGCGCGGCGCGGCCGCCGCGCGCCTGCTGGGCTGGTGGCGGGAGCGGATGCGCGAACAGTGCGTGATCAACCTCAGGGAGGGATGGTTTGTCGATCAACTGTGGTTCAACCTCGTCCCGCTGTACTTTGACGAGGTGGGCCTCTTCCGGCATCCCGGGGCCAACGTCGCCTTCTGGAACCTGCACGAGCGGCGGCTGGCCGATTCCCGCACGGTGGAATTCGGCGGCGAGCACTTCCCCCTGCTCTTCTTCCATTTCAGCGGCTTTTCGCCGCGCGCCCCGCTGGAAATCACCCGCGTCGCCGTCCGCCAGGGCGCGGCTGAGCAGCCCGCCCTGCGCGAGCTGCTCCCGGCTTACGCCGCGCGGCTGCAGGCGCGCGGCTGGGACGCGGCGCACGGACGCGAATCCGTGTACACCGCCCTCCACAACGCCCATGTGCGCAGCCTGGAGCGGCGCAGCCTGTGGCGCACGCTGGTGCGCGGCGCGCGTCAGTCCATTCCGGAACCGGTGAAGCGGCTGCTGCGCGGATGAGCGTCCTGCTTTTCGTCTCCCAAGTCTCTCCCGTCGGCCGCCACGCCAGTTCCGCCATCCTGCACCGCCACCTGGCGTCGCTCGAGCAGGCCGGCTTCCAGATCGCGGTCGCGATCCCCGAGGATGTCGCCGCCGCCGCCGAACTCCCGTCGACCTGGCGCTGCGCGCGGCTGCCGCTCCGCCGCTTCTATTATCCGCCCTACCGCGCCGGCTCCGCCTGGGCCCGCACCGCGCGGTGGATGCTCTTCGACCGCGTCCTGCGCCGGGCCCTGGGCGGCCGGCCGCCGGCCGCAGTCATCGGCCTGCTGCAGGGGGACTATCTGGTGAATTACGCCGGCTGGATCAGCGCGCGCCGGCGCCGCCCGCTGTTCTATTTTTATCACGATCGCAGCGAGCTCCTCTACCATGCCCGGGACTCCGCCGCGGCCGGGCTGGTCCGGGCGCAGAACCTGCGCCTGCTGCGCCAGCCGTTGACCCGCCGCGTGTGGACCGTCTGCCCCCAGCTCGTGTACCCCGAGCGCGATGTCGCCGGAAAATTCCTCACGGTCTATCCGCTGCCCGAGGCGATTCCCGGCGCCCTCCCCCGGTGGCGGCCGGAGTTTGCCGCCGCGCCCGTGCTGGCCTACGCGGGATCGATCTACAACGAGGTCCTCGATCCGCTGCGGGCGGTCGCGGCGGGGCTGCGCGCCGCGCACGGCCAGCTGCGCTTCTACTCGCACATGCGCGAGCAGGCGGAGAAGCTGGCGGCGGAATTTCCCGGCACGGTTTCCTATGCCGGCGAACGAAGCGAAACGGCGGAGCTCTGCCAGGAGCTGCGGGGCATCGCCGCCGGGTTTCTGGTCGCGTATCCGGACGACGTGTCCGCGATGCCCTGGAGCGTCGACTGCTTTCCCAGCAAGTTCACTCAGCTGGCGCAGACGGGGTTGCCCGGGCTCGTCTTCGCCCCGCGCGCGACCTCGATCGGCTGGTGGTGCGAGCAGGCGGGCTGGTCGCTTTACCGTCCGGATTCCTCCGCGCGTTCCGTGGCGGAGCTGCTGGCCCAGGTTCGCGAGCAGGCGTCCTGGGAGCAGGCGGCCCAGGAGTCAGCGCGGGCGGCGGGCGGCGACTTTGATCCGGCTGCCATCGAATCATTGGTCTTGGCCGACCTCCGCGCCCATCTCAGTCCAGCCGCCCCAGCTCCTTGAGCAAGGGAGCCAGATCGGATTCGTAGGCGCGCCATCGGCCCACGGAGTGGCCGTAGATGGGCTGCCGCACTTGCGCCGCGCTGGCCGTGCGCACGGGCCGGGCCGTCTCGTGGAAGCGCAGGCAGCGGTCATCCCACGGCAGGCCGACCGCGGCGATCAGCCGGCGCGCAGCGGCGGGCAGATCGCCCACGAGTTCCTCGTAGACCACATCGACGAGTGTGGAGGCGGGGAGCACCCGGCGCCAATGGTCCATCAGGCGGCGGTAGGTCACGCAATACCGCCCGAGTTCGCCGAGTTCGTAGCTGTAAAAGCAGCCGGAAACGAAGAGCTTGGAGAAGCAGGAGAGGCCGGTATCCCTCAGGTCGCGCACGCTGTGGAGGATCCGGGCCTGGGGAAACATGAGGTGAATGAGCCCCGCCCGCGCGAAATTGGTCGGCGCCTTGTCGACCAGCCGCGTCTTGCCCGGCGGCAGCCGGGGCAGCCGGGCCAGGTATTCCTCGGCGATGCGCTGGAGCGTCGCGC
>DASRSH010000275.1:0-21585 GCA_035656575.1 Opitutaceae bacterium | reverse complement strand
GACACCCCGAAAATGAGCAGAAAGACTCCGGCGATCACCCGCAGCCAGGTCTTGTGGGCCTGGATCAGGTGCGTGATCGCGGTCAGGCCGAGGGCGGCGATCATCCCGTAGATCGTGTCGGCGGCGGCGCCGCCGAAGACCGTCGCCAGGCCGATCAGCAGCGACCCGGTGAGCACGCGCCGGAAGCAGAGGACGCTCACCGGCCCCGAGGGCATGGCGACGATGAATCCCGCCAGGAAGCCCTTGAGAAGCAGATCCACCTAGGCCGCCCGACTAGGGATTGCCGGCGTAGCGCTGGATGCTGACGACCGCGTAGGTCTCCTCGGCATTGCCGGTCTTGACCTTCACGGTGTCGCCCGCCTTGCGCCCCAGCAGCGCGTTGCCGAGCGGAGTCTTGTAGGAGATGATGTGATTGGCGGGGTCGCTGTCCCACGCGCCCAGGATGGAATAGCGCGCGACGGCGCCCTCCTGATTGCGCAGCTCGACCACGCTGCCGACGCCCACCTGGTCCGCCGGCGCGTCCTTGAAGTCCGTCACCCGCGCGCGGGCCAGGTCGCGCTCCAACTGCGCCTTTTGCGCCATGAGCACCTGCTGGTCCTGCTTGGCCATCTTGTATTCGGAATTCTCCCGCAGGTCGCCGTGTTCGCGGGCCGCGGCGATCGCGCGGGAGTTCTCCGGGATCCGCTTCGACACGATGCCCTCGTATTCCTCGCGGCGGCGGTCATAGCTGCCGCGCGACACCAGCAGCTGCTCCTCCTTGCCCTCGGCGGCCTCGGCCACGAGCGACTGGATGTTGGGGAAGATCTTGATGAAGCGGGCGAGCAGCGACTTTTTCGTCAGTTCCTCGAAGCCCTGGTTCAGCAGCAGGGTGTTCGCCAGGTCGCGGGCCGTCTCCGGATCGGCCGTGGCGAGCAGGTCCGCGATCAGGTCGGGGTCCTCGCTCAGGATATCGGCCAGCGGAATGCGGCGCGCGCTCGCGGCCTGCAGCGCCTCGTAGTCGATGCCGAAGAAGATGGCGCTGAGCAGCCGGGGGGTGATGAGCTCGTTGAGCAGCTTGGCGAATTTCTTCGAGTGGCGGTTCTTGACGATCCAAAGCAGGACCGGCGCGCGCAGGTTCTGCTCGGTCTGCCAGCGCTTGAGCGAGGCGGCCAGGTCGTCCGAGTAGCCGTTGTCGACGAGGAAATTGATGCATTCGGTCGTGAACTTGCCCTGCGACACCTTGAGCAGGTTGAACACGATGTCGCGGCACTCGATGGGGTGGGTCTCCTTGACCAGCTCGAGGAAGCGGCTTTGGAACTGGACCGGGATCTTTTCGGCGATGGCGGGCAGATCCCGGATGTTCGCCACCAGCGAAGCCTGGCTGGGCTCGAGCGTCGCGGGATCGACCTGGATCAGCTTGGCCAGGTCGTCGCGCACGGCCGCGCCATAGAGGCGTTCGGCGGCGTCGAGCTGGTTGCTGCCCTGCACGGCGTCGGCCAGGCCCTTGAGCACGCTGGAAAGGTCGCCCTTGGCCTCCTGCCGCGACGCGGCGACGATGAGCTCCTCGGCGAGCTGGATCCGGCGGCGGGCCGAGCGCGTGCCGCCGAACTGCTCGACGATCTCGTCCTCGGCGGACACCGGCGTCTCCCGCAGCACATAGCATTCGGTCTTCTTCTCCGGCACGGCGACCCGCGGATCGTTGGCCACGGACTTCTTGGCGTTGGACCACCACTTCTTGAACCGGTCTTCGCCAATCACCTGCGCCATGGTCAGCTCGAGGTCGATGCCGGTGGTGGCATGGTTCGGGTAGCCTTGCAGCGCCTCCACCACGAGCTGGGCGGGATTTTCCGCCGCGAGCCGGTTGATGGTGTCGGGCTCGGTTTCCTTGCGGACGAGAAGATGCTTCTCGGGCAGGATCTCCATGGTGGTCACGCAGAAGGCCGGATCCATCGCGTGGCCCTGCTTGCCCTTGAAATCGATGGTGAGCTTGTTGCTGGCCTCGTCATAGGCCTTGATCTGGCCAAAACCCCAGCTGCGGTGGACCACGTAGGCGCCGGGCTCCATTGCCTCCAGCTTGGCCTTCGCCCCTTTCAGGGACGGATTGCGGGCGATCAGCGCGGAGACAGCGGCGGAATTCATGATTGCGTGCGAATGAAAGGAAACCGAAGAGTTGAGCTTACATTGGGGAGCGTTGTCAAATCGTGTCTGGCCTGGCCGGAAGCGGTGCGCAGCGTCGCACGCTGGCTGGCCGACCAGGAACGGATCGACAGCGTGCTCGAAGCGCTGCCGTCCGGCATGGACCGGGTGGAGCGCGCGCGCTGCCAGCACCTGGTGTATGGAGTCGTCCGGCACGCCGGCCGGCTGGAGGAATTGCTGAACTTGTTGATCGCCCACCCGCCGCGCTTCACCACGCGCGCCGCCCTGCTGCTGGCCGGCTTCGAGCTGATCGACGCCGCCGACCCGGGGGCGCAGGCGCGGATCGTGCACCATGCGGTGGAGCAGACCAAGGCCCTGGCGAGTCCCGCGGAGGCGCGGCTGGTGAACGCCGTCGGCCGCAGGCTGGCGGCGGCCTTGGCGGCGCAAAAGCCGCTGCCCCGCTTCGCCAGCGCGGAGGAGCTCGGCGAGCGGTACTCCCATCCCGTGTGGCTCGTGCGGCGCTGGCTCATCGCCTTTGGCGCCGAGCCGACGCGCCGGCTGCTGGAGTGGAATCAGACTCCGGCGCCGGTGCACCTGCGCTGGCGCCAGCCGGCCGCGGCTCCTCCCCCGTGGGCGCAGGCCACGGCGTGGCCCGGCTTCTTTTCGGCGCTCCCGGGGCATTGGCCCGAAATCGAGGCGGAGATTTCCGCCGGACGGGCCTACGTTCAGGATCCGGGCACGCGCCTGGCCGTGGAGCTGCTCGATCCCCGGCCCGGGGAGACCATCCTCGACGCCTGCGCGGCGCCCGGGGGAAAGGCGCTGCAGATCGCCGACGCGATGCGGACCGGGCGGCTGGTCGCGCTGGACGCGTCCGGCGCCGAGGCGGGGGACCCGCGTTTCCGCCGCCTGACGGACAACCTGCGGTCCAGCCCCCTGCCGGTCGCGGCGGTCGGCCTCGACCTGCTGCACCCGCGGCTGGGCGCCGAACTGGAGCGGCGCGGGGCTCCCGCCCGGTACGACGCGGTCCTCTTGGACGCCCCCTGTTCCAACACCGGCGTCATGCGCCACCGCATCGACGTGAAATGGCGGCTGCGTGAAACCGATTTCGGCCGCCACGCGCGCCAGCAGCTGCAGCTGCTGGCGGCCGCGGCGGCGCTGGTGGCGCCGGGGGGCCGCCTGGTGTATTCCACCTGCAGCATCGATCCGGAGGAAAACGAGCAGGTCGCCGGCCGCTTTCTCGAACGGCACCCGGGATTCCAGGGCGGCCGGCAGGCCCTGGCGCGTCCGTGGACCGAGGGTCACGACGGGGCCGGAGTGTTCGTTTTCCGGTCAGGGCACTAGCTCGACGATCGGGACCGTTTTCTCGTACTGGCTCGTGCCGGCGAGGAACGAGAGGCGGACCTGCGCGGCGCCGGCCTGGAGCGCGTCGTAGCGCGGCTTGTCCCATTGCGCCACGGGTTCGCCGTTGATCTTCGTGACCAGATCCCCGGGGCTGATGCCCATTTTCTCGGCCGGCGAGCCGGGCATCACGCCGACGACGCGCCAGTAGGCCGGCGTCCGGCTGAAACCCAGGCCCGTGCCGCGCTCGGCGGGAATGGCGATCGGGTCGGCGGCGTTGCGGTAGAAGCGCACTTCGCCATTGGGCTGGTCGAAGGTGACCGAAAAGAAACGCAGGATGCCTCCGCCGATGGTGGACAGGTCCTCCGTGAGTTCGGCGATGGGCCGGGGCACGACATACTGCCCGATCGTCAGGTCGACGGCAAGACGGCCGATCCGCTGCTGGCGGTCGCCCCGCAAGTCGTGGACCATCGTCCCGGGGATCGGCCCGAACGCGAAATCGGAGCGGCGGGCCACGACGCGGTTGAGGCTCAGGGGAACATCCTTGCCCGAATCGATGATGGCATAAATCGGCCGCCCGGCGATCTTCAGGGTGACCACGGGAATATTGCTGCCGGGATTGGTCGGCAGGACCGCGCTCGAACCGTCGACGGGCTCGGGCCGCGGGCCGGTGATGAGGACCCGCGAATGGGGGTAGTCGAGGGTGAGGACCGTGTCGCGAAAGAGCGAGAAGCCGAGCACGCCGTCGATGCGCTCGCCCAGCTCGTCGGACAGGGTGGAGCAGTCGTAGACCAGCGCCGGCACATACTCGAAGCGGGCCCCGCCCAGGCTGAGCCGCCCGAGCACCGCGGCGGGCAGCAGCGTCGTCGTGCCGTCGGCGGCGCGCACTTCGACCTGCGCGGGGTGGGGCGGCGGCCCCTTGGCGGCCAGGGCCTGGGCCAGATCGGGCGACACCAGCGTGCGCGAAGAGCCCGTATCCACCAGGAAGTGATAGAGGGCGCCGTGGGCGCCCTTGGCCGCCACGACCAGGGCGTCGCCGCGAATTTCCGCGGGAAGGACGACGCCGCGCTCGCTGATGCGGGTGCCCGTCGGCGGAGCGGTCGGCGAGGTGTTCGAGGCGCAGCCGCCCAGCAGCGCCAGGGCGGCCACCGCGGCGACTGGAACCGCGAGCCTCACTTGGCCGGCCGTGGCAGGGGCAGCGCCATGAACCAAGGCACCAGCGTGAGAACGGCCACGACGTAGAACGGCGCGCTCGGACCCTCCAGCCAGAAGATGCAGGAGGCGCCGATCGGCCCCAGCGCCCGGGCGAGGGAGCCCAGCGAGCGGAACAGCCCGAGCATGCGTCCCTGCTGCTGGCGGGGGCTGTACAGGGAGACGAGCGCGGTGATGGCGGGATTGACCAGGCCCGAGCCCAGGCCGAGGGCGGCCAAGGCGGCATACAGGGCGCCCTGCGACCGCGCCAGGCCCAGGCCCGCCATGCCGGCGCACACCAGCGCGATGCCCGCCAGCAGCACGGGCTTCTCGCCGTACCGGGGCACCACCCGCCGCACGATCCCGCCCTGGGTGAGAAACAGGACCAAGCCCAGAAAGCCGAAGATCTTCCACATGCCCGTGGCCGGGTAGCCGAAGCGCTCCTGGGCGAGGAACGGCAGGGACAGCTCCATGCCCGCGAAGGCGAGGGTGAAGATGAAGTAGAGCCAGTTGGTGCGCCGGGCCGGGCCGGCCTCGGAGGAGATCAGCTCGTGGAAGGGGTGCCGCACCCGCACGACCGCGTCACGATGCTCGGGATCGAGGGTCTCGTGGAAGCGGGCCGTCACCCAGACCCAATTGATCACGCTGAAGAGCAGCGCGAGGGCCGCGGCGGCGGAAAACGGATTGATGCCCAGGGCCCGCCACGCCGGATGCATGGCGGACAGGTCGAGCAGGGCTGCGGCCGAACCCAGGCCCGGCCCGCACAGGAAGCCGAAGCCGAAGGCGATGCCGATGATGGCCATCCCCTTGGCCCGGTTTTCGCGGGAGGTGACGTCGGCCACCGCCGCGGTGGCGACGGAAAGGTTGCCGGCGAAGGCCCCGGCGAGGAGCCGGCTGAGGACAAACACCAGGAAGGATCCGCTGAAGACCCACAGCAGGTAGCTCAACGCCGTTCCCGCGATCGTGAGGGTCAGCACGCGCCGGCGGCCGATGCGGTCCGAGAGCCCGCCCCAGAGCGGGGAACAGATGAACTGCAGGAACGCGTACAGCGAGCCGAGCAGGCCGCCGAAGAGGGCCGCGCGGTAGTCGCCCGACGCATGCACGAGCGCGGCGAGCCGGTCGATCCCGTGCACGAGCCAGCCCAGCGTCCCGTGCTCGCCGTCGACCCGCAGGTAGTAGTCGAGCAGGGCCGGGAACAGCGGGAAGATGATCGTGAACCCGAGCAGATCGATGAAGATCGTCAGGAAGATCACGCCCAGGCCCGAGCGGCGCCCGGACGAGGGAAGAGGCGCGGGGGCGGTCATGTCAGTAGGGCAGCGGAAAGCGGCTCATGAGCGAGTGCACCCGGGTCTTCGCCTCGGCGAGGGCGGCGGCCTCCTCGGGCGTGCCGATCGCGCGCAGGACCGAATCGATCAGGCCGGCGATCTCGTCCATCTCCGGCTCGCGCAGCCCGCGGGTGGTCACGGCCGGCGTGCCCAGCCGGATGCCGGAGGCCTGGAACGGCGAGCGGGTCTCGAACGGGACCGTGTTCTTGTTGCAGGTGATGCTGGCCAGATCGAGGGTCTCCTGGGCCTTCTTGGCCGTGAGCTCGGGCAGGTTGCCGCGCAGGTCGACGAGGAAAAGGTGGTTGTCCGTGCCGCCGGACACCACGCGGTAGCCGCGCTTGAGCATCGCCGCGGCGAGCGCGCGGGAATTGCGGATGATCTGCTCGGAGTAGGCCTTGAATTCGGGCTTGAGGCACTCGCCGAAGCAGACGGCCTTGGCCGCGATGACGTGCATCAGCGGGCCGCCCTGCGCGCCGGGAAAGACGGCGGAGTCCACGGCCTTGGCGTGGGCGGCCCGGCAGAGCACCAGCCCGCCGCGGGGCCCGCGGAGGGTCTTGTGCGTCGTGGTAGTGACGAAGTCGGCGTGCCCGACCGGCGAGGGGTGGTGGCCGGTCACGACCAGGCCGGCGATGTGGGCGATGTCCGCGAAGAGGAAGGCGCCGCATTCGCGGGCGATCTCGCCCATGCGGGCAAAATCGATGATCCGGGAGTAGGCGCTGGCTCCGACCGTGATCATCTTCGGGCGCTCGCGCCGGGCGGTGTCGGCGAGCTGGTCGTAGTCGATCCGGCCGTTGTCCTCGCGCACGCCGTAGGCGACGACCTGATACAGCTTGCCCGAGAAGTTGGCCGGATTGCCGTGCGTCAGGTGCCCGCCGTGGCTCAGGTTCATGGCCAGGATCTTGTCGCCGGGGGCGAGCACCGCCGTGTAGACGGCGAAGTTGGCCTGGGAGCCGGAGTGGGGCTGGACGTTGGCGTGCTCGGCGCCGAAGAGCGCCTTGGCCCGGTCGATCGCGATCTGCTCCACCCGGTCCACGAACTCGCAGCCGCCGTACCAGCGCCGGCCGGGGTAGCCCTCGGCGTACTTGTTGGTCAGGATGCTGCCCTGAGCCTCGAGGACCGCCGGATAGGTGAAGTTTTCCGAGGCGATGAGCTCGATATGGCTGTGCTGGCGGCCCTTTTCGGCCGCGATCGCAGCGTGGATATCCGGATCAAGTTCGCGGAGCGGAGCGGAGTTGAGCATGCAGGCTGCCCAGCCAAGACGGTCAGCCCAAGGACTTCAAGAACTCCACGACGGACGGCAGGGCCTCCACCATCTCGTCCCGCGCGGCCTCGTAGGCGGCCAGCGGCCCGCCGAACGGGTCGGGGATGTCCTTGTCCGCGGTCTTCATGAAGGCGCGGAACAGGTGCAGCTGGCGCGGCGGAGGGTTGGCCGTCGCCTCGATCAGCATCTTGTGCGATTCGGTCATGCAGAACACGGCCAGGGCGCCATCGAGCAATTCCTGGGTGATCGGCCGGCTGACGTGGTCGGAAATGTCGATCCCGACCTTCTTGAGGGTGGTGACGGAGTGGTCGGTCACGGGCTCGCCGCTGCGCGCCGACACGCCGGCCGAGATGACGCCGATCGAGCGGACGGGCTCGGGCTGGCCGGCGAGGGCATGGCGCAGCAGCCCCGCCGCCATCGGGCTGCGGCAGATGTTCGCCGTGCAAACGATCAGGACGTAGCGCGGGCGGGCCATCTCAGAGCCGCTTCAGGGCCAGGAGAGCCCGGTGCAGCTGCACCGCGCGCTGAAGCTCGGCGTCGACGAGCGGGCGGGGAGGGGCCGGGGCGTCGCTGGGCGGCGCATCGTCGGTTTCGGCCTCCATCTCCTCGTCGGAAATGTGATCGCGGTCCAGCCGGGCCTCGTCGTTGCGGGCCTTGGGCGGGTTGTCGTCCAGCAGCTTCTCCACCGGGGTGCCCTGCTCCAGGGCATCGTAGGCGCGGCGCTCCCGCCGGGGGGAATCGGGAACCGAAATATCCGCCGCGAAGGTGGCGGACTGCGGCGCGATGATCACCACTCCCGGGACCGCATCGGCGGAGGCCAGCGGGGTCAGCAGCGCGGCGCTGGTATCCGCATTGGCCAGCAGAAGAATGGGATGCGAAACGGCCGCGTGGCCCTTGAGCCAGTTCCGGAGCACCGCCGCCATGGCCGCGTCCCCCTTCACATAGCGCAGATCCAGGACGCAGGGCCGCGCCTTCAGCGCGGAGTCGGCCGGCAGGTCGGACGGGAGATGATGCACCCGGAAATAAATCAGGCCTTCACCCAGGTCTCGCTGCAGCGGGGCGGCCGCGGCCACCGTGACGGCAATCAGGACGAGAAGAAGGGCTCTCATGGCGAGCCTTACCCATGCCTCGTCACGGTCGGATTGGCAAGGAGGCTGGCGCCGATATCGTGGCGGTAGTATTTCCCGGTCCAGGATACGTCCTCGCAGGCCTGATAGGCGCGTGCCCGGGCCTCCGCCAGGTCCCGCCCCAGGGCCACGACGTTCAGCACCCTCCCGCCCTGGCTGACGAGGCCGCCCCGTCCGTTCCGCGCCGTGCCGGCGTGGAGGATATAAGTGTGGGGCGGCAACGCTTCCGGAAGCCCGATCGGCTCGCCCTTCGCATAGCCGCCCGGGTAACCCTGGGCGGCGAGAACGACGCAGACCACCGCGCCGGCCGCGGGCGTCCGGTCGGCCTTGACCTCGGACAGGCGGCGGTGCGCGGCCGCCCAGAGCAGGGCCAGCAGGTCGTAGGGAAGCAGCGGCAGGACGGACTGGGTTTCCGGGTCGCCGAACCGGGCGTTGTATTCCAGGACCGACGGGCCCGCGGCGGTGAGCATCAGGCCGATGAAAAGGACGCCCCGAAAGTCGATGCCTTCGGCGGCGATCGCCTCGACCGAGGGGCGCACGATGCTGCGCTCGATCTCGGCCAGGGCGGCGTCGCCGAGGGGAGCCGGGCAGAAGGTGCCCATTCCCCCCGTGTTGGGGCCCGTGTCCCCGTCGCCCGCCCGCTTGTGATCCTGCGCGGGCGGCAAAATGACGTAGTCCCGCCCCGACACGATCACGAGGATCGAGGCCTCCACGCCGCTCAGGCACTCCTCCAGCAGAATCCGCTTGCCCGAGCCGGCGAGCAGCGCGGCCGCGGCGGCTTTCGCCTCGTCGCGCGTGGCCGCGACGACGACGCCCTTGCCCGCCGCCAGCCCGTCGGCCTTCACGACGATCGGAACGGGCCCCGCGTCGATCCGCGCCGCCGCCTCGGCCGGATCAGCGCAGAACGCCGCCTTGGCCGTGGGAATCCCGTGCTTGAGCAGCAATTCCTTCGTGAAGATCTTTGAGGCTTCGAGCCGGGCGCCGTCCGCGCCCGGGCCGAAAACCGCAAATCCCTCCCGCCGGAGGGCGTCGGCCAGTCCGAGGGCGAGCGGGGCCTCGGGGCCGACCACCACGAATTCGGCCCGCTGCGCCCGCGCGAGCTCGACCAGGCCCGGCACATCGTCCAGCGCGACGGGAAAGCACGGGGCCAGGTCGGCGATGCCGGCGTTGCCCGGCGCGCAGAGGATCCGCGGACGGGCCGGCGAGGCGGCGAGCGCCCGGGCGAGGGCGTGTTCCCGTCCGCCCGAGCCGACGATCAGGACGCTGCGGGGTAGGGCCGGCTCGCTCACAGCACGCGCAGCTTCTTGCGGTAAAACGACAGAACCTCCTTGGGGTCGTCGGTGAAGATGATGTAATCGGCCAGCCAGGCGGGCGCCCGCTTGGTGCGGATCATCTCGCGAATCTGCCGCCGCAGGTCGTTGAAGTATTTCGAATTGAAGAAGACGAACGGCACGCGGGGGCGGATCCCCAGCTTGAGGTTGCACATCTCGATCCCGATCTCCTCCAGGGTGCCCACGCCGCCGACGTTGAAGATGCAGAAATCGGCCACTTCAAACCACTTTTGGCGGAAGTGGCGGGAGGATTCCTGGAAGGTGTTGAAGAAGTCCACGCCCAGCTCCGGCGGCTGGGCCTCCAGTTCGAGGAAGCACGCTCCGGTCAGGGCGCCCTTGCTGCGCGCCTGGTCGGTCGCCAGCCGCATCACGCCGCCGCCGCCGCCGGTCAGGACGCCGACGTTGGATCCGATGAAGCTGGCGAGCTGGTCGACCAGCACCGAGATCTTGTCGGTGTCCGACTGCTCGAGCCCCAGGGCCGACCCGTAAAAGGCGAGCACGGTCGCCTCCTGGAACTTGCGGTTCACCTCCTCGCGCACGAAGAAGCCGTGGCCCTTCTTGTAGACGTGCAGATACAGCTCGTTGGTCAGCTCGTCATACCAGTACACCGAGATGCCCAGGGCGTCGAAGGTGTCGAGCCGGGCGTGCGCGTTGCTGGAGAGAAAGTACCCGTGGGTGCGGGAAGCGCGCCGGAAGACGATGCGCTTGAGCCGCAGGTCCGCCAGGCGGGTCAGCAGCTCCATGTGCTCGAGCAGGTCGGGAAAGTAATCCACGGCCAGGGTGTCGGCGTCCTCGGGCGCATGCTCGAGGGCCTGGAGCGTGGTGCGGTAGCCGCAGCCACCGCCCTCGGCCGCCAGCACCTTCTTGAGGTCGTCGTTCGCGCGCAGCAGGAGGCTGCGGTTCTCCATCGTCGCGCTCTGGCCGCGGACGGAGATGCGGGTCTTCGGCTGCGGTTCGCCCCCGTCGCTGGGCGGGGTCGAATCCAGGCACTTGTACAGCTCTGTCGCGGTGCTGAGCAGGCGCTGGCGCTTGCGGGCCAGCGTCTTGAACTCGGGATCGGTGAAGGGCGGGGCGTGGAACACCTCGACCGACACCATCGGATTCACCACCGGCTGGTCGCCGGTGTTGTAGATCTCGAGCATGACGTTGGTGCCGAAGGTGCGCAGGGGGTCGAGCAGCACGGCGCTGGTGTGCAGCCCGAAGTTGCCCTCGCCCTGGTTGAGCACCACGTAGTGCTCCTTGAGGTACATGGAGCAGCTCGTGAGGATGCCGGAGCGGGGCGGGATGACCAGGGGGGCCATCTCATGGCGCACCTGCACCTTGTCGAGGAAGCCGCGGCCGGCGTTGCCGCTGACGATCTGCTCGAAGTTGAGCCGCTGCAGCTTCGGGTTGAGGGTGTAGCCCACCTGGTGCGGGGTCAGGTAAACCCGCCCCAGCCGGTCGATGCTGGTCGTGTCCGGCAGCTTGAGCTGGTTCTCGCGGATCGCGTCCCAGATTCCCCCGCTGGTCAGCTTGGCGGCGGCGGGGGCGTAAAAGAGCCGGCCGATCGGCGTGCCCGGCCGCAGGAGCTTCTTCCAGTACGGGGCGTTGGGAAAGCTGAGGTCGAACAGGAACGCCTCCACCTCCAGGACCAGGCGGTGCCCGTCCACGGCCAGCGCGCCCTGCACCTCCATCTCGATCCCGATGCGCGCCAGCGCGCTGCGCTCGGTGAACTGCAGCTCCCCCAGGTGCTCCTTCAGGAATTCGAACTCGGAGGGCTGCCGGGGCCAGAAGGCCAGGGTGAGGGCGACCGTGCGGTCGTCTTTGCTGCGCAGGGCGAGGATTTGTCCATCCTGGCTGGTCCAGAAATGGTCGGGATTCATGAGCAAGGGGCAGATGCTGAGAGCCCGCCGCGCCCGCTTCAAGCAGAGTCTCCGGGATTGCTTTTGCCGCCCCCCGCGGGCATGCTGCCCGGTTCACTGCATGAACATGAAATTCGTGACCATTTCCGGCCTGTGCCTCGCCGTGGCCGCCACGGCCTGGGGACAGGGCTCCGACGCGCCGGCTCCCGCCGCCGCCACCGCTCCCGCCGCCGGCCTGAACCCGCCCGGCAAGTTCACCGACGAGCAGCTGACCGAGGAGTTCGGATGGTGGCTGGCCAAGCGCCTCGCCCTGACCGAGGTTCCGTTCACGCCCGCCGAGCGCGACGCCGTGATGAAGGGGCTGGGCGAGGCTCTCGCCGGGGCGCCCCCCCCCTACGATCTGGACAAGGCGGGACCGCCGATGAACGAGCTGATGAACAGCCTGCAGTCGAGCGCGCTGACCGGCATGAAGAGCCGCAACCAGACGGAGGCCCAGGCGTATTTCGCCAAGCTCAAGGACAACAAGAACGTCGTCTTCACACCCAGCGGGCTGGCCTACGAGATCCTCGCCCCCGGCTCCGGCCCGTATCCGACAGCCGATGACACGGTCCGGGTCAACTACACCGGACGCCTGCTCAACGGCACGGTCTTCGACAGCTCGGCGCAGCACGGCGGCCCGGCCGAATTCGCGCTCAAGGGCGTCATTCCCGGCTGGACCGAGGGCATCCAGAAGATCAACAAGGGCGGCAAGATCCGCCTCTACATCCCCTCGAACCTGGCTTACGGCGACAACGGCACCCAGGGCATCCCGCCGGCCTCGGCCCTCGTCTTCGATGTCGAGCTGGTCGACTTCAAACCCGCCGCCACCGAGCCGCCCGCGGCCGCCCATCCCTGATGCGGCCCCGCTGCGCCCCATGAACGCAGCGGACGTCAACCTTTACCTGGTCGGCTTCATGGGCACGGGGAAGACGACCGTGGGCCGTGCCGTGGCGCAGCGGCTCGGCTTCGCCTGCGTGGACAGCGACAGCGAGATCGAGCGGCTGGCCGGCAAGACCATCCCGGAAATCTTCGCCGCGGAGGGCGAGGCGGCCTTTCGGGCGATGGAACGGCGGTTCGTGGCCGGCGGCCATCCCGCCACCCGCGCGGTCGTGTCCTGCGGCGGCGGGCTGGTGGTCCAGCCCGGCTTGGCCGAGGAGCTGCGGGCGCGGGGCGTCGTCGTGTGCCTGCACGCGTCGCTGGCCACCATCCTGGAGCGCGCGGGCCGCCATAACAACCGTCCTTTGCTGCAGGTGGCCGATCCCGAAGAGCGCGTGCGCACGCTGTTCGCCGAGCGCGAGCCGATCTATCGCCGCTCCGGGACGCTGGTGCTCACGGACTGCCGGCCGCCGCGCGAGGTGGTCGCGCATGTCCTGCGGGTGTGGCAGCGCGAGGCGGAGGAGTTTGCCCGCCGTGCCGGAGGAGCCTGAAGCCAACGCGGGGCCCGCGGAGCGGCTCCGCCGCGGCCTCGAGGATCTCGGGTTCGACGCCGTGCGCTTCGCCGCGGCCGGTCCGGTGCCGGCCAGCGGACTCAGCGCCTGGCTGGCGGACGGACTGCACGCGGACATGGCGTGGATGGAGCGCACGCGCGAAAAGCGCCTCGACCTGCAGCGGGTGCTCCCCGGGGCCCGCTCCCTCATCCTGCTGGGCGTCAACTACGGGGGCGCGGGCGCCCCGGAGCCGGGCCGGCCGGTGTGGGCGCGCTACGCGCGGTACCTGGACTATCACGACACGATGAAGCCGGGCCTGGAGGCGGCGGGGAGGCTCATCGAGGGCCTCTACGGCGTCACCGGCTCCGATTACCGCTATTACACGGACACGGGCCCGATCCTGGAGCGCGGGTGGGCGGCCCGCTCCGGCCTGGGGTTTCTGGGCAAGAATGCGATGCTCATTTCCCGGGTGCACGGCAACTGGCTCCTGCTGGCCGCCATTCTCACCCGGGTCGAGTTGCCGGCCGATCCTCCGCTGGCCGGACCCGCCGCCAATGCCCGCGTCGGTCCCGCGGCCGACGGCGAACCGATCGGCCGGCTGTGCGGCAAGTGCACGCGCTGCCTGGACGCCTGCCCCACGGACGCCTTCCCGGCGCCGGGACGCGTCGACGCCCGCCGCTGCATCGCCTATCAGACGATCGAAAACCGGGGTTTCGTGCCGCGGGAGCTGCGGCCGCGCATCGGGGCGCGGGTCTTCGGCTGCGATGTCTGCCTGGAGGTGTGCCCGTGGAACCGCTTTGCTCGGGCCGGCCGGCAGATGCTGCTGGCGGCCCGCGACGGCGCGGCGTCCTTGTCCTGGCGGGAACTGCTCGAACTGACGCCGGAGCGCTTTGCGGCCATTTTTCGCGGAATGCCCCCCAAGCGCCTCAAGCTTGCCGGCTTGCTCCGCAATGCCTGCGTGGGCGCGGGCAACTCGGGCGACCGGTCGCTGATCGAGCCGCTCCGGGCGCTGCTCGGCCATTCCAGCCCCGTCGTCCGCGGCCACGCCGTGTGGGCGCTGCGCCGGCTGGGAGCGGCCCCGGGCCTGCTGGCCGAATCCCGGGCCGGAGAAAGCGACCCTCAGGTGCAGGAGGAGTACGACGCCCCTATAATTGCTTGAACGCCGCGGCGATCCGTTCGGCCGCCCACGCGGGGGGGCGGACCGGTCGGTAGTCGCGGTCGAGGAACGCATGAACGGTGGCCCCCGTCGCCAGCAGCGCGTCGCCCCGGCGGACCTCGTACCGCAGCCGGATTCGCAGCAGGGGCTTTTCCTCGAGGAGGGTCACGATGTCGAGAGTGTCGTCATATGTGGCGGGCCGGAAGTACTTCACCGACACTTCGAGCACGGGCAGCCGAAAACCCTCTTCCTCCAACTTGCGATACGACACGCCCAATTCGCGCAAGAGCTGCGTCCGGCCGATCTCAAACCACGGCAAATAGTTCGCATGGTAAACCACGCCCATCATGTCGGTCTCGGCGTACCGCACCGTGACCGTGGAAACCGAGCGGATCACGCCGCGGCAATGGCCCCGGACGCCCCGGCCTCCCCGGAGTACGGACGCTCCCGGGGATCCGCCTGGAAGAGCGCGGCGGCGGAACGCTTCCAGCAGTTGCGGCGGGCCCACTGGCGGCCGGCCTCCCCCAGGCGCGCGCGCAACTCCGCATCGTGGATCAGCTTCTCGAAAGCCGCGGCCAGTTGGGCGGGCCGTTCGGGCGGAACGAGCAGGCCCGTCCGGCCGTCGAGCACGGCTTCGGATACCCCGCCCACGTCATGAGCGACCACCGGAAGTCCGTGCGCTGCCGCTTCGAGGTACACCAGGCCGAAGCCCTCGATGCTGTGCCCATGGTTGACGCTCGTCATGGCGAAGATGTCGGCGCATTCGTAAACCGACGTCAGGTCCTCGTCGGGGAGATTGCCCAGAAAGCGGACGGCCAGATCGGGCACGGCGGCCGCCGCGGCGCGCACCTGCTCCTCATAGCGCCCCTTGCTCTGGCCGCTGACGATCCAGTACTCGAGCCGGGCCCGCACCTCGGGGGGGAGCATCTGGAGGGCGCGGAGGGTTTCCAGCTGGCCCTTGCGGGGATGGAAGCGCCCGACCGTCAGGACGATGATCTTGTCCGTGTGCCGGCGCGGCCGTTCGGAGACCATCACCAGATCCGAGCGCAGGGCGCCCGGAGTGAGGAAGGCCTTTTCCACCGCTTCGGGAAAGTGCGTCAGGAGCAGCTCTTGCGTATAGACGCTCAGGGTGCTGATGCGATGCGCCCGGCGCATGAGCAGGCGCCCCAGCGCCCGCCGGAACGGACTGCTGGCAAAGCGAAGGATCTCGGAACCGTGAAAAGTCAGCACCAGGCGCCGGGGACGGAAGGCATGGAAGAACTGCAGCAGCATCATCGTCAGGATCGGACCCGGCTCAGGCAGGTACACGGTCGCGTAACGCAAACGCCGCCGATTCTTGACCAGCTGCCAGGCGAGCTGCAGCTGGGAGCCCAGGCTGTGCGTCCCGCGCAAAGGCAGGCGGCGCAAGCGGAAAGGCCACCGCTTCTCGCTGTCGCGAGGCGCCGAGGGAGCCCAGACCTCGACATCATAACCCAGGCTGGCGCTGGCCCGGGCGATCTCTTCGGTGAAGGTCGCAATGCCGCCCCGGACCGGGTAGAACTCGTGCGTGATCAGATAAAGCGGCGTGCCGGAGGCGTCGTACGGATTCATTCAGAATGTTATGACAAGCGATTGGGCAAGCTCCGACAGTCGCATCGTATCAAAGTGCCTTCCGTCCTCGCAAGCCCTTCCCACAACTTCTTATGCATGCCGGATTAAGACGATTGTCGGAACCTTTGGTTACGTTTCCGCTCCACGAAGCGTCTTCCATGACCGGCACCTTGAATTGGGGGTTTACTTTGCCCCCCGAAAACCTAAAAGCATCGAATAATGTCTGAACCCGCTCCTGCCAGCAACGCGGCGGCCAAGCCCTTTGTAGCGTTGGCCCGGCCCTTCGGACCCGAGGACGAAACCGCCCTGCGCGAATCGCTCAAGCGCTGCTCGCCGTCGACGTTCGAGGCGGCGGTGCAATTTCGCAAGACCGGTAATCCTGAACACGTTCCGGCGGTGGTGATCGGCGTCATCGAGCGGTTTGTCGAGCCCGACCTCAAGACCAAGCTCAAGGAGGCCGACGATGACCTGCGGCTGATCGAGGACCTGGGGATCGACTCGCTGACCATGATGGAAATCGTGATCCTGGTGGAGGACATCCTCCAGCTTACGATCAACAACGACGAGCTGCGCAATCTGCGCACGATCGGCGACGTCAAGACCTTCATCGACTGCAAGATCCGCGGCTTGCCGCTGCCCAAGCCGACCAAGTTTCTTCCCATCGAGCACATCGGCGCCGTGATGCCGATCCAGCCTCCCTTTCTCTTCCTCAATGAGGCTTCCGTCAGTTCGACCGGCGCCAACGGAAAGTACAAGATCACCGGCCAGGAGTTCTTCCTGCAGGGGCATTTCAAGGACAATCCCGTGATGCCGGCCTCGATCATGCTCGAGGCGCTGGGCCAGCTGGCGGTGCTTTTCCTGCTCGAGGGCGCTGCGGTGGAGCCGGGCAAGGTCGTCGCGCCCAATACGATTTTCTTCACCGGCTGTGAAGGCGTCCGCGCCCACCGGGTCTGCAAGCCGGGCGACATTCTTTCCCTTTCGATCAAGCCCAAGCGAATGAAGATGCCGCTGGCGACCTTCGAAGGGGCCATCCGGGTCGGCCAGGAAAAGGCGGTGATCGCCGAGGAGTTCACCCTGACCTTCGGGCTGGTCGAGGCCGCGGTCCAGCCGGAGCCGGCGGCGGCGCCCGAGGTTCCTCCCGCCTCATCGGCTCCGGCCGTCGGAACGGCGGCGTAGTCTCGGAGCCCGTGCAACGGGTCTTCATCACCGGCATCGGATTCGTCACCAGCATCGGCAACGACGCGGCGACGGTCGCGGCGAACCTTCGGGAGCAGAGGCACGGCTTCGAAGTCTATCCGCCCTTCGACAAGCCGGACATCCCCTGCAAGGTCGTCGGCACGATCAAGGGCTTCAACACGGACTCGCCCGACCAGGAGGATTGGACCTGGCCGGCCGGCTACACGATCAAGCGG
This sequence comes from Opitutaceae bacterium, assembly GCA_035656575.1. Taxonomy (GTDB): domain Bacteria; phylum Verrucomicrobiota; class Verrucomicrobiia; order Opitutales; family Opitutaceae; genus Palsa-1447. Next base: position 4,432 of record DASRSH010000275.1, on the reverse strand, counting down.
GAGCTCCTGCGCTCGATGGCGCCCAACGGCTTGTTCGGCCACATTGCCATGCTCCAGGCCGTGGCGGACGCGCGGCTGCAGCCGGGCGAGGTATCCCACGAACGCACCGGGCTCTACGCCGCGTCGGGCGGTTCGCCGTTCCTCACCCATTTCAATCACGCCCGGATGCTCAAGGTGGGCGTCATGCGCTGCTCGCCGATGGGGATCGTCTCGTCGATCGTCGGGACCTTGAACTTCAACCTCGTCGCTGCCTTCAAGATCCTGGGGGCCTCCGGCGGGTTTTCGTCGGCCTGCGCCTCTTCCGCCCATGCCCTAGGCTATGCTTACGACGACATCGCCCTGGGCCGGCAGGACCGGATGTTCGTCGTCGGGGCCGAGGACGGCAATTCCGACGCGATCCTGCCCTTCGCCGGCATGCGCACCTTGTCGCTCCAAACCGATCCCGCCCTGGCCTCGCGGCCGTTCGACGCCGCCCGGGACGGCTTTGTCGCGACCGGCGGGGGTGCGGTCATCGTGCTGGAAAGCGAGCGCGAAGTCCTCCGCCGCGGCGTCCAGCCCTACGGCGAGATGCTGGGCTGGGGGCAGGCGTCCGACGGCCACAATGTCGCCATTTCCCATCCGGAAGGCGCAGGATCCAAGCGGGCCATGCTGAACGCCCTCGAGCAGAGCGGCGTGGCGGCCGCGGACGTGGACTACGTGAGCGCTCACGCCACCTCCACCCTGATCGGGGACGTATCGGAGGCGCGGGCGCTGCGCGCGGTCTTTCCCGCCGCGGCGGAGCGGCCCGGGGTCAGCAGCACCAAGGCCCTGACGGGGCACGGCCTGTCGCTGGCGGGGGTCATGGAGACGGCCTTCTGCGCCCTGGCCATGCGCGAGGGCTTCACGCCGGGCTCGGCGCACATCACGCGGGTCGACCCGGAATGCGGCGGTATCCATATCCTGCGCACGACGCTGCCGCGGCCGCCCTCCGTGGTGCTCAAAAACAGCAGCGGCTTCGGCGGCGCGAACGTCGCCCTGCTGCTGCGCCGGACATGATCGGATCCCACCGCACCGCCCTGGTGACGGGAGCGGGGGACGGGCTGGGTCGTGCGATCGCGCGCATGCTGGCCGACGAGGGCCTGCGCGTCTGGGCCACCGCGCGCCGGACCGGGCGGCTGGACGCGCTGGCCGCCGGCAGCGGCGGCCGGATCCGGCCGCTCGCATTGACCCTCGAGGATCCAGCCAGCATCGACGCGGCGGAGGCCCGCGCGGCGGCGGAGGCGGGCGGCGCGGTCGATGTGGTGGTCAACAACGCGGGCTACGGCGTCTTCGGCGAATTCGAATCGGTGGGCGCGGAGGAATGGGAGCGGCAGGTCTCAGCCATGCTCGGCGGATCCCTCCGGCTCGCCCACCGCGCGTGGGCGCGGTGGCGGCAGGAGGGGCGGGCCGGGACGCTGGTCAACGTGTCCTCGCTCGCCGCGGAGTTTCCGCTGCCCTTCATGAGCGGGTACAACGCGGTCAAGTCCGGGCTGTCGGCCCTGAGCGAGAGCCTGATGCTGGAGGCGCGGGGTTCGCCGCTGACCGTGATCGACTTCCGGCCCGGGGACTACCGCACCGGCTTCAACACCGCGATCCGGCCGCAGGCGCAGTCCGCCGTGGCCGCCGGCGTGTGGCGGCGGATGGACGCCATGCTCGCGGCGGCGCCGGACCCGGAGCGTGCTGCAGCTCATTTGCGGCGGGCCTTGCGCCGCAACCGCTCTGGGGTGGTCCGGTCGGGATCGTGGTTCCAGGCGTCGCTGGCGCCCGCGGCCGCGCGTTTCCTGCCCGCCGGGCTGAAGCGCGCCTTGACGGCGCGGTACTTTCAGTTGCGCTGAAAGCGCCGCTCCGTGTCGCTCCTTCGCATTCTCGTCCTCACTTCCAGCACCGGCGGCGGCCACGACGCCCGCGCCGAGGCTTTCGCCGAATGGTGCTTCCAGCTCTACCGCCACGACGTGGACGTGCGCATCGAGCAGATGCTGGAGAATTCCTCCGTGGTCAATCGGGCGGGGGTCAACCTGTACAACGCCATCCAGAAGCGGGCCCCCTGGGTGCACAAGGCGTTCTACACCATCGTGGAGGCGCTGAGCTTCCTCAACCGCCGCAGCGTCACTTTCGGCAAGGGCTACTACCTGTCGCTGCTGCGCGAATACCGGCCCCACCTCATCCTCAGCGTGCACGACTGCCTGAACCGCGGCTATTTCCAGCTCGCGCGCAAGGTGCTGGGCGAGGACCAGGTGCGCTGCGCCACCTACTGCGGCGAGTTTTCCGGCGGCTGGGGATATTCGCGCAATTGGATCGAGCCGACGGTGGACCTGTATGTCTCCCGCACGCCGACCGCCAACGATTACGCCCTGGCCCACGGCATTCCCAAGGAGCGCTCGCTGGTGCGCGGCAGCCTGATGCGGCCCCTGCAGCTTTTGGAAGTGATTCCGCCCGGCGCCCGGGCGAAATTCCGCGCCGAGCGGCTCGGGCTCAAGCCCCACCTCTTCACCGTGTTCCTGGCGACGGGCAGCAACGGGGCCAACAACCACCTCGCGCTTCTGCCCGCGCTGCTCCGGCACGCGAACCGCTGCCAGGCGATCGTGATCTGCGGGCGGGACAAGGAGACGTACAACGAGCTGGTGCACTGGCGGGTCAACCATCCCGAATTCAACTGCTACATCGAGGGCTACTCCGAGATCGTGCACCTGCTCATGCAGGTCAGCGAAGCCATCGTCACCCGGGGCGGCACGACCACCTGCGCCAAGGCCGTGCATTTCCGGTGCCCGATCATCTTCAACGCCTTCGGCGGAATCATGCCGCAGGAGGAGCTGACCTGGAAGTTCTTCCGCAACGGCGCGGACTCGCCCAAGATCGAGCGGCCGGCCGACTTCACCGCCCTGATCGACCGGTGGATGGCGGAACCGGCCGCCTATGCCCGGGTCCGCGAGCAGTTCGAGCGCCTCCGCTACGAAGAAGACCCAACCCTGCTGATCGACGAACTGGTGCTGCTGGCCAACTCCGTGGCCCACGTGGCCCTGAAGCGCCAGCCGTTCCCTCCGCGTTAGTCCTACGCCGTTGCCCGGCGGCAAATGGGGTGCAGGCCCCACGGCCGCCGCGGGGTCCGCGCGGTCCTAAAGGTCATGCACCCAAGGTCCTGCTCGACGCCGCTGCTTTGCTTCTTTGCCGCCCTTGCCGGGGCGGCCGCCCTGCGCGGGCAGCCGGTGGTGCCCGCTTCCGGCACCCCCAGCGTCGCCATCGTCAATGCGTTTCCCCAGCTCACCTTCCTGGACCCGGTGTTCATGGCTCCGGTGCCCGGCACCAATCAGCTGCTGGTGGCGAGCCGCGAGGGGCAGTTTTGGACCTTCACCAATTCCTCCTCCACGTCGACCAAGACCCTGTTCCTCGACCTCAGCGCCCACACCCAGGGCTGGAGCGATTCGGGCGTCCTGGGCTTCGCCTTCCATCCGCAGTTCGGCCAGGCCGGCTCGCCCAACCGCGGATACATCTATGTGTGGTACTGCTACACCCCCGGGCCGATCCTCGGCTCGGCTTCCGCCCCGCCCAACTACCAATCGCCCTGCTACGACCGGCTCTCGCGCTTCACGGTGCCGGACGGCTCGAGCGTCGCCGATCCGAATTCCGAATACGTCCTGATCAACCAGTTCGACCGCGACCTGTGGCATAACGGCGGCGCGATGTTCTTCGGCCAGGACGGCTACCTCTACGTCACCAATGGCGACGAGGGCGGGGAGAACAACCAGTACGGCATGAGCCAGACGACCCATATCGGCCTCTTCGGCGGCGTCCTGCGGATCGACGTCAACGAGAATCCCGCCACCAGCCACCCCATTCGCCGCCAGCCGCTGCCCGATCCCGGCGCCACCGTGCCGGCGGGCTGGCCGCCGACCTACACCCAGGGCTATTACATTCCCAACGATAATCCCTTCGTGGATCCGACAGGGGGCACCCTGGAGGAGTTCTACGCCATCGGCCTGCGCAGCCCCCATCGCATGACCCAGGATCCGGCGACGGGCACGATCTGGCTGGGCGACGTGGGCCAGAGCCTGTGGGAGGAGGTCGACCAGATCCAGAAGGGCGGCAACTACGAGTGGGCCTTCAAGGAGGGCTTCGCCCCCGGGCCCGACGCCGAGCCCGCGCCCCTGATCGGCATCGATTCTCCGCCCATCTACGCCTACGGCCACTACAACGGCTCGGGGTGCGTCATCGGCGGGTACGTCTACCGCGGGCAGAAGTTCGCCGCGACGCTGGGCGGCCTGTATGTGTACGGCGATTACAACGGCAATTTCATCTGGACCATGAGCTACTCCGGTTCCGGCACCCCGACGGTCAACTACCTCGGCAGCCTGCCGGTGCGCGAAGGGTCGGTCGGCGGCCTGTCCTCCTTCGCGCAGGACGCCAATGGCGAGCTGTA
>DASRSH010000274.1:0-6991 GCA_035656575.1 Opitutaceae bacterium | reverse complement strand
TGCAGCTCCTGCTTGAGCAGCTCGACCGCGCGGTCGACGCTGCGCTTGAGGATCTCGGACACGCCCAGGAAGACCGGCTTGTCCGCGTCGATGACGCAGGCCGCCGGCGATATCGCGATCTGGCAGTCGGTGAAGACGTAGAGCTGCTGGATCACCTGCTCGGCGTCGGTGCCCTGGGGCAGGTGGACGAGGATTTCGACCGCGTCCGCCGTGTTGTCGTCCACGTGCCGGATCTTGATCCTGCCCTTGGCGTTGGCCGCCAGGATGGACTCGATGAGCGAAACCGTCGTCGCCCCGTAGGGGAGCTCGGTGATGGCGAGCGTGTACTTGCCGCGGGCCTCGATCTTCGCCCGCACCTTGACCTTGCCGCCGCGCTGGCCGTCGTCGTACTCCGCGAAGTCGGCCACGCCGCCGCTGGGAAAATCGGGATAGATCCGGAAGCGCTTGCCCTGAAGGTGATTCACGGCGGCGCGGCACAGGTCGTTGAAATTGTGCGGGAGAATCTTGGTCGCGAGCCCGACGGCGATGCCTTCGGCCCCTTCGAGCAGGACGAGCGGAAACTTGGCCGGCAGGGTCACGGGCTCGCGTCCGCGGCCGTCGTAGCTCGCCTGCCACTCGGTGGTGCGGGCGTTGAACAGCACTTCGCGCGCGAACGGCGTCAGCCGCGCCTCGATGTAGCGCGGGGCGGCCGGCTCGTCGCCGGTGAAGACGTTGCCGAAGTTGCCCTGGGGGTCCACGAGCGTGCCGCGCTGGCCCATGGCGGCGAGGGCCGCGCCGATGGACGCGTCTCCATGCGGGTGATACCGCATGCAGGCGCCGACGACGTTCGCGACCTTGTGGTAGCGGCCGTCGTCCATTTCCCACAGGGTGTGCAGGATGCGCCGCTGCACGGGCTTGAGCCCGTCGTTGATGTGGGGCACCGCCCGGTCGAGGATCACGTAGCTGGCGTAGTCCAGGAACCATTCGCGGTAGTGCTGCGCCAGCGGCGCGTCGGGCGGGGACGGGGATTTCTTGCTCATGGCGGTGCGCTCAGCCGGCCGGGACCAGGTCCTTTTCCACTTTCAGGTTGCCGATGATGAAGTCCTGCCGCTCGGGCGTGTTCTTGCCCATGAAGAAGGCGAGCAGGCCGTCGCGGTCGTGGAGGTTGTTCAGGGTGACAGGCTCGAGGCGGATGTCCTCGCCGATGAAGGCCTTGAATTCCGAGGCGGAGATTTCGCCCAGCCCCTTGAACCGGGTCGTCTCGGCGGCGGCGCCGAGGCGGCCCAGGGCGGCGCGCTTCTCCGCCTCGTCGTAGCAGTAGACCGTCTCCTTCTTGTTGCGCACGCGGAAGAGCGGCGTCTCCAGGACGTAGAGGTGGCCGTTGGCGATCAGGCCCTCGAAGAACTGGAGAAAAAACGAGATCAGGAGCAGGCGGATGTGCATGCCGTCCACGTCGGCGTCGGTGGCGATCACGATGCGGCGGTAGCGCAGCCCCTCCAGCCCGTCCTCGATGTTCAGCGCCGACTGCAGCAGGTGGAATTCCTCGTTCTCGTAGATCACCTTCTTCGACAGGCCGAAGGTGTTGAGCGGCTTGCCCTTCAGCGCGAACACCGCCTGGGTCTGCACGTCGCGGCAGGCGGTGAGCGAGCCGGCGGCCGAGTCGCCCTCGACGATGAAGAGCGTGCTCTCCTCCGCCCGCTCGGCCTTGTCGCCCAGATGCAGCCGGCAGTCGCGCAGCTTGCGGTTGTGGAGCGAGGCCTTCTTGCCGCGCTCCCGGGCGAGGCTGCGGATCCCGGCGAGCTCCTTGCGCTCGCGCTCGCTCTCCTGAATCTTCTGCAGGAGCGCGTCCGCCGTCTCCTTGTGCTTGTGCAGGTAGACGTCGAGGCTCTGCTGCACGAACTTGCCGATGAATTCGCGGATCGAGGGGCCGGAGGGGCCCACGTCGGCCGAGCCCAGCTTGGTCTTGGTCTGGGACTCGAACACCGGCTCGATCACGCGGATGGCGACCGCGGCGACGATGGATTGGCGCACGTCGGCGGCGTCAAACTCCTTCTTGAAGAAATGCCGCACGGTCTCGACCACCGCCTCGCGAAAGGCGGCCAGATGCGTGCCGCCCATGGTGGTGTGCTGGCCGTTGACGAACGACCAGTACTCCTCGCCGTAGTGGGAGCCGTGCGTCAGGGCGATCTCGATGTCGTCCCCCTCGAGATGGATGACGGGATAGAGCACTTCGCCGCTCAGGTTCTTCTTCAGCAGGTCCTCCAGGCCGTTCTCGGACCGGAACGGCTTGCCGTTGAGGGTGAGGGTCAGCCCGCGGTTGAGGAAGGCGTAGGTCCAGAGCATGTCCTCGACGAACTCGGTCCGGTAGCGGAAGTCGGGCCCGAACAGCGCCGCGTCCGGGGTGAATTCGACCAGGGTGCCGTTGCGCTCGGCCGCCTTGGCCACGCGCGCGTCCTTCTTCAGCTTGCCCTGGGCGAACTCCACGCGCTTGGTCTCCCCTTCGCGGAAGGATTGCGCGGCGTAGGCGAGCGACAGGGCGTTGACGGCCTTCTGCCCCACCCCGTTGAGGCCGACGGCCTTCTGAAAGGTGGAGCTGTCGTATTTGGCGCCGGTGTTGATGATCGAGACGCAGTCCAGCACCTTGCCCAGGGGGATGCCCCGGCCGTAGTCGCGGACGCGGACCGTGCGGTCCGTCAGCTCGACGTCGATCCGCTTGCCGTGGCCCATGGTGAATTCGTCGATGGAGTTGTCGATCGTCTCCTTGAGCAGGACATAGATGCCGTCCTCGGCGTGGGCGCCGTTGCCGAGCCGGCCGATGTACATGCCCGGGCGGAGCCGGATATGCTCGGTCGACGACAAGGTTTTGATGCTCGCTTCGTTATATGCGTTGGCCATGAATCGGAACCGGAACTGGGATGTGAAACCTACAGTCCATAGGGAAGCCCTTATGAAAAAAAAGCTTTATATCATCCTGGGCGTGGTCGTCGGTGTCCTGGCGGCCGCGTATCTGGCGGTGATTTTCTTCATCGGCTCGCTGGTCACGACGGCCGTGAACCGCTTTGGCCCCGAGATCGCCAAGACGTCGGTCAAGCTCACCGCCGCGCACATCTCTCCGTTTTCGGGCGAAGGCGACCTCGACCTGCTGGTGGTGGGCAATCCGCCCGGATGGAGCTCCGCCGACGCCGCGACGTTCAAGAAGATCCACATCTCCGTCGTGCCCTCCTCGATCTTTTCCAGCCACGTCATCATCCGCGAAATCGTCATCGACGGGCCGGTCTTCGACTACGAGACGAAGTTCGTCAACAGCAACATCGGCGAGCTGGTCAATAACATGGAAGGGGAGAAGGGCAATGAGGCGAACGAGGCCAAGACCAAGAGCGGCGAAACCAAGCGCTTCGAGATCGACCATCTCGTGATCAAGGACGGCTCCGTCCACCTGGGCGTGGCCGGCATGCACGAGATCACGCTGAAGCTCCCGACGGTGGACTATCACGACCTCGGCAAGGGCACGGGGGGCGTGACCTCGACGGAACTGGCCGCCCTGGTCGGCCGCACGCTGCTGACCGACATCGTCCAGGCAAGCTCGAACGCGATCGGCAAGGTGGTGCCGGCGGGCAGCGATCTCATAAAAAATGCTGGCAGTGCCTTGAAGGGCCTGTTTGGCCATTAGCGGTTGAAGATCACCTATTACCTGGAGGTCCTGTCGTCGTGGTGCCACTGGGCCGAGCCGGCCTGGGCGGAGCTCAAGGCGCGTTACGGGGCCCGAGTGGCCTTTGAGTGGCGGATCGCCCTGATGAATCCCAGCGATTATCCGGTTTCGCGGGCGCAATGCGAGTGGTTCTACCGGCGCAGCGGCGGCACGGCGATGCAGTCGCCCTACATGCTCAATGCCGGGTGGTTCGAAGCCGAGCGCAAGGGCGACTACCGCGCGCCGAACTTCGTGGCCGAGGCCGCCCGAGGGCTGGGCGCCGCGGACGACACCGTGCGGCTCGCCCTGGCCCACGCCGCCCTGCGCGAGGGGAAGAAGATGGGCGACATGGAAATGGCCGTGGCGGTCGCGGCCGAGGCCGGCGGCCTGTCCCCGCGCAAGCTCAAGGCCGCCGCCCAGAGCGCGGAAGTCGCCCGGCGCGTGGGCATCAGCACCGCCGACTTTCATTCGCACCGGATCAATCAGCGCCCCGCCTTCATCCTGGAGGATGAGATCGGCGACAAGGTGATCTTCTCCGGTTTGGTCCGGGCCCAGCCCCTGGCCGCGGCGATCGACGCCATGCTCGCGGACTCCGCCGCCTACGCCGCCCACCAGGCCCACCACGGCCCGGTCCCGCCGGCCTAGCGCAGACGCAGCATTTCCGAGCCGGCGAGCAGATAGGCCCCGACGCCAAACGGGGCGGTGGAATCCGCGGGATAGCCCACGGGCGCAAAGCCGATCGGCTGCACGTGCGAGAGCCGGCCCTGGGCATCCTCGCATCCGCGCACGAAGGCAAACGCATGCCGGGCCGGCCCCCGGAAATCCCCGGCGGCGAGCACGCCGTGGTTGATGCCCCAAGCCATGCCGAAGCAGAAGAGGGCCGTGCCGCTTTCCTCGCTGGACTCCCCCAGGTCCCGGTCCCGCCCGTTGGTCAGATTCGGCGTCCATCCGCCGTCGGGACCTTGGAAATTGAGCAGTTCCGTCGTCATATCGCGGAATTGCTCCTCGAGGTGCGGCCGGCTCGGGTCGTCGGCCGGCAGGAAGCTCAGCACCCGGGCGAGCCCGGCCACCACCCAGCCGTTGCCCCGCGCCCAGAAGATGTGCGGTCCGGCGTGGGTGCTGGGCAGGAACCGGCTGTCGCGGTAAAACGCGTGCGCGACGGGGTCGTAAAGGAAGTCGGAGGTCTGCCACCAATGCTCGATGGCGAAGTCGCGATAGTCCCCGTAACCGGTGATCGCCGCCAAATGCACCCATGCGGCGGGCGCCATGAAGAGGGAGTCGCACCAGTTCCACTGCGTCGCCGAGCCGTCCGTCACGAATTCCATCGGGCCCTCGGGCGGATGGGCCAGGATGTCATCACAGCGCCGGCGCACGGCCGCGATCATGGCCGGATCGTGATAAATGTCGTAGAGATCCTCGTAGGTCTGCCCGATGCACATGTCGTCGGCATGATAGAGGCGCGGACCGAGCTGCCAGTGGTTGGCCTGGCCCATGGCGAGCAGCGCCGGGCGATAGCGGTGGTGGTCGAAACCGGCGCGATCGTACGCCGAGAGCCCGGCGTAGAACACCCCCATGACCCAAGACTTGGGATCGGAGGACTCCGGGCGATCGCGCGCCGGATGGGCGAGCTGAAACTGGGCGGCGCGATCCAGATCGGAAATCCAAGCGGGGTTCGGCGCCGCTCCCAGCTGCGATCCGCCCAGCACGGCCGCGAGCGCGAAGCAGGAAAGCTTCATCACCCCATCGGTTATAGCTTCCCCCCCGCAAGTCGAACGCTAAAAATGGCGCATGCTTGCGATCCTGGCCGCAGCGGCGCTGCTCCATGGCCGAGTCACCAATTCCGCCACGGGTGCGGGCCTCGGCGGCGTGCAGGTTTCGAATGGCCGGGATCTCGCCACCACCGCGGCCGACGGCCGCTATGCCCTCCCCGCGCACGGGCGGTTCGTCTTCGTCGTCAAGCCCGCCGGCTGGGCCGCCGCGGGGCCGACGCCCTTCCGCTCTCCGCTGCCCGTTCATGAATTGGCCGGGGGCGCCGCCGACCCGGCCGAAATTGATTTCGGCCTCCGGCGCGTGCCCGAAGCGGCGGCTTACGACGTGCTGGTCATCGCCGACACGCAGCCGGCGAACGCGCGCGAAGTGGGCTACCTCGAGCGCTCGCTCACGCGCCCCTTGGCGCGGGCCGGCGCGCTCGGCTGCGCCTTCGGCCTCACCCTGGGCGACGTCACCTATGACCGGCCCGATCTGTACCCATCGATCAACGCCGCGCTCGCCGAACTGCCGCTGCCCTGGTTCATGGTCAACGGCAACCACGACCTCAACCTGGGCATCGCCGGCGAGCATGCGGTGGACGCCTATGAGTCGACCTACGGCCCGTCCACCTACGCGTTTCACTGGGGGCCGGCGCTCTTCATCGCGCTGAACGACGTCCGCCACGAGGGCGGGCCCCGCTACCATGGCGGCCTGCTGCCCGACCAGTGGAGTTTCCTCGGCAATCTCCTCGCCGGCACGCCCGCGACTACGCCGGTCGTGCTTTTCTGCCACATTCCGCTCTTCGCCGACAATCCCTTCGCCCCGCCCGCCTTCCCCGTGCGCGACCGGCTCGCGCTGTTCACGCTGCTGCGCCGGTTCTCCGCGGTGCTCGTGCTCTCGGGCCACACCCACACCCAGCGGCGGGTGATCTACACGGCGGCGGAGGGCTGGAACGGCGCCGCCCCGCTCCTGGAGGACAACGTCGCGGCCGCATGCGGGGGTTTCTGGGGGGGGCCGCTCGATGCCGCCGGCGCCCCCATTTCGACCATGAGCGACGGGACCCCTCCGGGGTACGCCGTGGTCCACGTGTCGGCGGCCGGATTCGCCGCGGCCTACCATCGCCGGCCCGATCTGGGGCCGCCGGATGAGCCGAGCGCCCATCTCTCGCTGCATGTGCCCCGGGTGGTCGCCCCGGGGCAGGGCTATGTCACCTTTTACGTCAACGACTTCGATGGCGGCCCGGACACGGAAGTCCGGGCCCGCGTCGACGACGGCGGCTGGCTGATCCTGCGCCGCGTCTATGCCTGGGATCCCAACTACGCGTCGGCCTACCTGGCGCAGGACGTCGCCGAGGTGCCGCCCAAGACGCCGCGCCTGCCGGACCCCACCCTCTGCTTCCACCTGTGGCGGGGCTTCCTGCCCGCCGGGCTCGCCCTCGGCCCGCACAGGCTCACCGTGCGGGCGGGAGCCGATGCGGGCTCGGCCGAATTCGCCGTCAGAACAGCGAATTAGCCACCACGCCGACGGCGGTGATCGGGCCGGAGTCGTTCAGGCTGTCGATCGCCCGGTCGGCCT
>DASRSH010000273.1:0-38322 GCA_035656575.1 Opitutaceae bacterium | reverse complement strand
AGTCGAAGTCGAATGGCCGGACGGCCGGCGCGCGTTCGGCACGACGACGTTCACCGCGAACTCCACGAACCAAATCTGGATCGATGACGCGCTGCCCGGCGGCGCGACGACCGCGGCCGATGGCGGAGACACGTGGAATTGGGTTTCCTCCAACCCGGCGCCGTACTCGGGCAAGCTCGCCTTCCAGTCGAGCGTCCAAACGGGCGAGCACGACGTGTCCTTCATGGGCGCGAACGACCAGAACGATTCGTCGGTCGGAGCGGTCGGCCCGATGCAGGTCTCCACCGGCGACACGCTCTATGCGTGGGTTTACCTCAATCCGGCGAGCCCGCCCACCGAGCTCATGCTCTGCTGGTACGACGGCTCCTCCTACGAGCACCGCGCGTACTGGGGCGCGAACCAGATCACCTGGGGCACCAGCAACTCCGCCGGCCGCTACCACGCCGGCGCTCTTCCCGCTGCCGGCAAGTGGGTCGAAATCTCCGTTCCCGCCAGCGCCGTCGGTCTGCCCGGCCTGAGCGTCAGCGGCATGACCTTCGCCGCCTACGGCGGCCAGGTCACGTGGGATCGAATCGGCCGCACCAACCCGGCGACGCCCTGACTCAGCCGATGACCTGCTCGGGATCGATCGCGCACCAGCAGGCGGCGCCGATCGCGAAGAGCAGGCCCATCGTCCAGAGGGAGGGGCTCCAGCTGCCGGACCACTTCAGCGTGTAAGCGACCAGGTAGGGGCCGAAGAAGCTGCCCACCTGGCCGGAAGTGTTCATGACCGCGCCGACGACGGCGGCCTGCTTGCCGCCGATCTCGATGCAGGTTCCCCACGCCGCCGCGAGGGTGAACATGCTGGCGGCCGTCGCGAGGGCGATCAGGCAGCCGGCGAGAATCGGCACCTGGATCCAGGGCGTGACGACGAGGGCCGCGGCGGCCACGCCGTAGGAAATCGCGCCGAGCCCGCGCTGGCCGCGGCGCAGGCCAAAGCGGGCGACCGCCCAGTCGGTGGCCACCCCCCCGGTGAAGTCCGCCACCGCGGCGAGGACCAGCGGCAGGCCGCTGAAAACGGCGACCGCATGAGGGCCGAGGTGATGTCGCTCCCGCAGGTACGTCGGCAGCCAGGTGATGCAGAAATAAAACAAAACCGCATTCGGCAGGTACATGACGCAGGTCGCCCACACGCTGCCGCTGCGCGCAAGGCGGCCGAACAGGCGGCGATCGGGAGCGCCCGGCGGCGCCGCGGTCGTGCCCGCCTGTATGAACTCCCGCTCGCCGGCCGACACGCCGCGGTGCTGCGCCGGATCGTCGCGAAACCAGACCGCCCAGACGGCCGCCCAGAGCAGCCCCAGGGCGCCGAAGGCGACGAAGATTTCGCGCCACGAAAGCCAGGGCAGGAGCGCCAGGACGATGGAGGGCGTCACCCCGCTCGTAAAATGGGAGCCGGCGAAGAAGCTGCCCTGGACGATGCCGCGCTCGGAACGGGGCACCCAGCGGGAAAAGGTTCGCGCCGCGCAGGGCCAGGCCGCGGCTTCGCCCGCGCCGAACAGGACCCGCACGGCGATCAGCACGCCGAAGCTGGCGGCGAGCCCCGTTCCGACGGTAAATAGCGACCAGCACACGACGACGGCGGTGAGCACCACGCGCGTGCCCAGCCGGTCGGCCAGCCATCCGCCGGGGATCCCGCCGATCGCGTAGGCAAAAGCGAAGGCGCTGAACACGCTCGCCATCTGCACCTTGCTCAAACCGAAAGCGTGCGTGATTTGCGGCGCAAGCGTCCCGACGCAGGCCCGGTCCAGGTAGGTCAGCATCCCCAGGATCACGACCATGGCGGTCACCTGGTAGCGGACGCGGCTCATCCGGTCAGGCAACGGGATTGATCAGCGTGCCGATGGGCGCGATCGTGATCCGCACTTCGTCGCCGGCGGCCAGCGTGAAATGATCCGGCGGCACGATCCCGGTGCCGGTCATGAGATAGCAGCCCCGGGGAAAGGAATTGCTGCGAAAGAGGTATTCGACGAGCGATTCGAAGGTCCGCTTGATCTGGCTGATCGCCGTCGCGCCCGCAAAGGCGGCCTGGCCGCCGCGGCGGATCTCGAGCTGGATCTCCGTTTCCGGCGGCAGCGGGCGATCCGCCACCAGCAGCGCCGGCCCGAGGGCGGCCGAGCCGTCGTAAACCTTGGCCTGCGGCAGATAGAGGGGATTCTCGCCCTCGATGTCCCGCGAACTCATGTCGTTGCCGACGGTATATCCGAAGATCCTTCCCCGCGCGCTGACGGCCAGCGTGAGCTCCGGTTCCGGCACGTTCCAGCGCGAGTCGGGGCGGATTCGCACCGGCTCGCCCGGGCCCACCACCCGATGCGGCGTGGACTTGAAAAACAGCTCCGGCCGGTCGGCCGAATACACCTTGTCGTAAAAGGCGCTTCCGCCGTGGGCCTTGGCTTCGTCCATGCGGGCGGTCCGGCTGCGGATGTACGTGACGCCGGCGGCCCACACTTCCTGCGCGCCGATGGGCGCGCGCGGGCGGGCGGGTACCGCGGCAGGCGATCCGGCGGCGGCGGTTTCGAGGACGAGCGCCGCCGGATCGTCCGCGGTGAACAGGGCATCCAGGTTGAAGGGAAGGGCGACCGAACGGCCGCCATCGAGAACGGCCACCAGACCGCCGTCGGTGCGATAGAGCAAAGGCATGGGGAAAGGGAAGGGACTAGCCCCAACGTGGCATCAAGGCGCCGCAATCTCGAGGGAAGACGCCGGGCGAAAACCGGCCGCAAGCTTCCCGCGATGGGCTGACAGCCCACCTCGGGCGGCTTCGGTTGGGACTCGCGCGGCGCTGCGTCGATCGTGAGGCGTTTTTATGCAATATCGGGGCTGCGGGGGAGAGGATTGCGGGTGCGTTCGCCGTTGACCAGCCGAAGCAGGCCGAGGGGATTCTCGTCGCGAAGCTCGGGCGGCAGCCACGCCGCGGGAAAGCCTTGATAGCAGACGGGGCGGGCAAAGCGAAGGATGGCCGCCGTTCCGACCGACGTAAAGCGCGGGTCGCTCGTGGCGGGGTAGGGGCCGCCGTGCTGCATCGCAGGGCACACCTCGACCCCCGTGGGGTAACCGTTCACGATCAGCCGGCCGGCCTTGGCCTGGAGCACGGCAAACAGCGCCCCCGCGGCCGCCTCGTCCCCAGACGAAGCGTGCACGGTTGCCGTGAGCTGACCTTCGAGCGCGCCTGCGCACCGCTCGAGTTCGGCCAGCGACTCGCCGACGATCAGCAGGGCGAAGGGACCAAAGGCCTCGGTCGCAAGTTCCGGGTGCTGGAGAAAGTGCGCCGCGCTCGTTCGCGCGATGCTGACCCGGGCTTCCGACTTTGCCGCGTCCGCCGCGCCGCCCCCCTGCACCCGCTCCACTCCGGACTGGGACGTGAGCTGGGCTTCGGCAGCCACGAAGCGGCCGCGAATGGCCGGCGTGAGCATGGTGCCCGCGGGAATGGCGCCCGCAGCTTCGGCCAGCGCCGCGACAAAGCGGTCCGTCTCCGCTCCGCGCACGGCGAACACCAGGCCGGGCTTGGTGCAGAATTGCCCGACCCCGAGCGTGATGGATCCGGCCAGCCCCTGGGCGATGGCCGGTCCCTGCTCCCGCAGCGCGCCGGGCAGCGCAAAGAACGGATTGAGGCTGCTCATTTCCGCGAAAACGGGGATCGGTTCGCGGCGCGCGGCGGCGGCGTCGCACAACGCCCGGCCGGCGGCGTGCGAACCGGTGAAACCCACCGCGGCGGCGAGGGGATGGCGCACGAGCGCGATGCCAATGCCCGCGCCTTCGCCGTGCAGCAGGGAAAAGAGGCCGGCCGGAAGTTCCGTGGCCGCGAGGGCCCGGTAGACGGCGGCCGCCACCATTTCGGAGGTGCCGGGATGCGCTTCGTGGGCCTTCACGATCACCGGGCACCCAGCCGCCAGGGCCGAGGCGGTATCGCCCCCGGCAACCGAGAAAGCCAGGGGAAAGTTGCTTGCGCCAAACACGACGACCGGGCCGATGGGCACCAGCATCCGGCGCAGGTCTGGCCGCGGCAGCGGCGCGCGCGCGGGCAGCGCCGGGTCGATCCGCGCGTCGATCCACGAGCCTTCGCGCACGACCCCGGCAAACAAACGCAGCTGGCCGCAGGTGCGGTCGCGTTCGCCCTTGAGCCGGGCGGCCGGAAGCCCCGTCTCGGCTTGCGCGCGGGTGATGAGACCGTCGCCCAGCGCCTCGATTTCCGCGGCGATGGCGTCGAGGAGCCAGGCCCGCTTTTCCGCGGGCGCGCGCCGGAATGCCGGAAAGGCCGCCGCGGCGGCCCGGAGCGCCGCGTCCGCCGCCTCGGCGGGCGCGACGTGGAACGGCGGGGCGAGGGACTCGCCCGTCGCGGGACTGGTGGCGGAAAACGTGCGTCCGCTCGCGCTTCCGGGCTGGCCGGCAATCAGGCTTTGGCCGTGGAGGGGCATAATTTTTCGCAGATCCGGTCGACGTCGTAAACGCAGCCGCCCCAGCTTCCGCCGCTGACCGCCTGAAGGGCGGCCCACAGGCGGGTGTCGTCCGGCACGGAGGGGTGGCGGGCAAGTTTCGGCGAAGGCGGCCGGGCGGCGAGGACGTCCGCCGCCGAGGCGGAGGCTTCCGGCGGAGCGACAAAATCCACCGCGCCTTCGAGCTTGCGCGTGTCGATCCGCACCCGGACGCGGTCCCCATCGCGCAGCCGGCCGAGCGGGCCGCCGGCGGCGGCCTCCGGGCTGATATGGCCGACGCAGGGCCCGGTGGAGACGCCGGAAAATCGGCCGTCGGTGAGGAGCACGGTGCCGCGATGGCTGGGGATGTGCTTGAGGGCGGAGGTCACCTGGTAGGTTTCAGGCATGCCCGAAGCGGGGCCTACGCCGAACAGAACCACGATCTCGCCGTGAGCCAGCGCGCCCGGGCCCTCGGTTTTCACGGCGGCGATGGCTTCATTCTCGCTGCCGAAGACCCGGACGGGACCTTCGTGCAAAAAGACGCCGTCCGCGCCGAGCAGCGCGGTGTCGATGGCGGTGCTTTTGACCAGCGCGCCTTCGGGGGCCAGATTGCCCCCGAGAAAGCACACGGTGCTCCCCAGGCCCGCCGCGCGCGCGGCCTCGGGGCCGTAGATGACCTCGTCGGGATTCACGCCGTCCAATTCGCGCAGCTTGGCGCGAAAGCGCGCCCGCCGTTCGGACTTCTCCCACCAGGCGAGGTTGTCGCCGAGGCTCCGGCCCGTGACCGTCAGGGCGTCCAGCCGCAGCAGCCCATGGTCGCGCAGATGCAGCATGGCTTCCGGCACGCCGCCGGCGAGGAACACCTGCACGGTCGCGAAGTGGCGGGGGCCGTTGGGCAGCGAGTCGACCAGCCGCGGCACCTCGCGGTTGACGCGCGCCCAGTCGGCGGCGGTCGGCCGCCGCCGGCCCGCGGCGTGCATGATGGCCGGCAGATGCAGGATCAGATTGGTCGACCCGCCGAAGGCGGCATGGAGGACCATGGCATTGTGCAGCGCGTCCTCGGTGAGGATGTCGCCGGTGGTGATGCCCTTCTCGTCCAGCGCCATCGCGGCCAGCGCCGAGCGGCGCGCCATGTCGCGCCACACGGCGGCTCCCGACGGGTTCAGGGCGGAATGCGGCAGGGCGATCCCCAGGGCTTCGGCGACGACCTGGGAAGTCGCGGCCGTGCCCATGAATTGGCAGCCTCCGCCGGGCGAGCCGCAGGCGCGGCAGCCCATTTCCGCGGCGTAATCGAGCGACACTTCGCCATGGGCGAAGCGCGCCCCCAGGGTCTGCACCTTGCCGGTGTCCTCCGCCTCCTCGGCGATCAAGGTCACGCCCCCCGGCACCAGGACGCCGGGCAGGCGGGGCGAACCGGCCAGGGCCATCATCATCGCGGGCAGGCCCTTGTCGCAGGTGGCCACGCCCACGACCCCGCGGCAGTTGGGCAGCGAGCGTATCAGCCGGCGCAGGACCATGGCCGCGTCGTTGCGGTAGGGCAGGCTGTCGAGCATGCCGGGGGTCCCGTTCGAGCGCCCGTCGCAGGGATCGCTCACATAGCCGGCAAAGGGGATCGCGCCGTGCGCGGAAAGCGTGCGGGCCGCCTCCTCCATCAGCAGCCCCACCTCCCAATGGCCCGTGTGGTAGCCCAGGGCGATGGGGGTGCCGTCGGGCGCCCGGATGCCGCCTTGGGTGCTGAGGATCAGGAATTCCCGGCCCAGGACCTTGCGCGGATCCCAGCCCATGCCCGCGTTCTGCGTCAGGCCGAATATCCGCCCGCTCGGCGCGGTCCGCAGCAGCTCCGCCGTCAACGGGAGCTTCCCTGACGGTCCGGGGGCGGTGGTGCGCAGGGCGTAGATTGCGGGGTCTCCCGAGTCCAGCACAGGGGCCATGCGCGCACTATTTCACTCCCCAAAGAAATTGCGAGCCGCGCTGGCGGACCAGCCATTCCCCATCCTGGGGTGTGACGCGCGCATGGGCGGGATAGATGCGCAGGCGCATCGCGCTCAGTTCCGCCGCCGCGGGCAGGTCCGCGAGCGCGGCGGCGGGCCCGGTGGACGAATCGTATTGGCCGAGCATGGGGACGAACGCGCAAGGCATGCCCCGGTCCGCTTCGAAGCCGTCCGCGGTCCGCTCCAGCAGATAAAGCAGGTCGCCGCCGCCCCGCATCTTGAGGACGAGCTGGAGCAGGCCGCCGGCGCGGACCTGGTCGTGAAACACCGCGGGCAGATCGTAGGTGCCCGCGGTGAAGACCACGCGGTCGAACGGGGCGGCCGGCGGGAAGCCCTCGGCGCCGTCGCCGGAGAGGATCGTTACGTTGGCGACGCCCTGGGCCGCGATGGAAGCCCGCGCGAGCGCCGCCATTTCCGGAACGATCTCGCTGCTGAACACCCGGCCGGTCGGCCCGACCAGATGGCCCAGCAGCGCGGCGTTCCAGCCGCTGCCCGCGCCGACCTCGAACACTGTCTGCCCGGGCCGGAGCGCCAATTGCTGGAGCATCAGGAGCACGAGGGTGGGCTGGGAGATGGTCGAGCACAGGCCGCGCGCCTCGTCCTGCCACAGCAGCAGCGTCCCGTTGTGGTACAGCAGCGGCAGATGGGCGTCCAGATTCTCGGGCGTGATCTCGACGGGGCGGCCCCCGGACAGGAATTGCGGCACATACGCGTGCCGCGGCACGGCCCGGAAGGCCGCCCGCACTTCCGGCGCCAGCGGCCCCGCGGCTTCGAGAAGCCGCTGCTGCAGGTGTTCAATGGCGGCGGCCTGGCGGCGCGACATGGCGGGCGGCGTTTTTGAATTGGCAGCCGGTGAAGGGCGGTCAGCGTTTTCGATTGTGCCTTCGAAACGGAACTCCCCCATTCTGCTCGTCGCGAGCGGAGATTTGAGAGAGTCGGCCAACAAGAAGTGCTGGCCGGCGCAGGCGGCGATGGAGGCGAAGCTGACGGAGGCGCTCGCGGAACAGGGCCGCCGGCTCGTGCGGGCGCATCCGTATGACAGCCGCCGGCGCCACGGCTTCATCGGCTCCCAGAAGGAGGGCATGGCCATTTTCGAGCGCATCGATCCCCAGGCGCCGCTCATCGTGGCCGAGGCGGTCTGGCAGTATTCCCACCACGTCCTGGCCGGGCTGATCAGCCACCGGGGGCCGATCCTCACCGTCGCGAACTGGTCCGGCACGTGGCCCGGATTGGTCGGCATGCTCAACCTCAACGGGTCGCTCACCAAGGCGGGGGTGGCCTATTCGTCCCTGTGGAGCGAGGAGTTCGACGACCATTTTTTTCATACGGGTCTCCGTTCCTGGCTCAAGTCCGGGGCGATCCGGCACGACCTGAGCCATGTCAAGCCGCTGCGCCGGGCCGCGGTTCCGGAGCGGGCCTTGCGTTCGGCCCGCAAGATCGCCGCGGACCTGCGCTCGCGCAAGGCGATCCTGGGAATCTTCGACGAGGGGTGCATGGGCATGTACAACGCCATCATCCCCGACGAGCTCCTGTTTCCCCTTGGGCTGTACAAGGAGCGGCTCTCGCAATCGGCCCTCTACTATGCCACGACCCAGGTCGGCGACGCCGAGGCCCGGCGGGTGCTGGCCTGGTACCGGCGCAAGGGGCTCCGCTTTCATTTCGGACGGCGCGAGGCGACGGATTTGACCGAGAAGCAGGTGCTCTGGCAGTGCAAAATGTATGTGGCGTGCTGCCGGCTGGCCGACGAATTCGGCTGCGAGGCGGTGGGCATCCAGTATCAGCAAGGGCTGAAGGACCTGCTTCCCGCCTCGGACCTGGTGGAGGGGACCCTCAACGCCACCGACCGGCCGCCGGTGAAGAATGCGGCCGGCAAGCTGATCCGCCCCGGCCGGGCCATCACCCATTTCAACGAGGTCGACGAATGCGCGGGCGTCGACGGGCTGCTGACCAACCGGGTGCACACCCTGCTCGGGCAGCCTCCGGCCAACACGCTCCACGATTTGCGCTGGGGAGACTTTGACCGGTCGAACACGGTGGGCGATTACGTCTGGGTGCTCCTGATTTCGGGCAGCGCGCCGCCCGATCATCACGTCGGGGGCTGGGCCGGCTCGGATTCGCTGCGGCAGCCGCCGATGTACTTCCGCCTGGGCGGCGGCACTCTCCGCGGGGTGGCGAAGCCCGGCGAGATCGTCTGGAGCCGAATCTTCATCGCCGGCGGCCGGCTCCGGATGGACCTGGGCCGCGCGAAAGTGGTGAAGCTTCCCCCGGAGGAAACGGAGCGGCGCTGGCGCGAGACGACCCCCCAGTGGCCGATCATGCACGCCGTCACTTACGGGGTCAGCCGCGACCAGATGATGGCCCGGCACAAGGCGAACCACATCCAGGTGGCCTATGGGCGGTCCGCCGCCGAGGCGGATCTGGCGCTTTACACCAAGGCGGCTCTTGCGGCGGAACTCGGCATCGACGTCAGCCTTTGCGGCACGAAAGCGGATGGGTCGCCCTTCTAACTCCCCCAAACGCGGGATGTTCGTGAGCGAAAGCGGGAGGAATCTCGCCTTCACGTTTTCCCTGGTCGCCTCGCTGTTCTGCCTGTGGGGCTTCTGCAACGGGATGATCGATGTCATGGACAAGCACTTCCAGGAGGTGCTGCATCTGTCGCTGGGGCAGTCGGCCTGGGTCCAAACCGCCCACTATCTGGGATACTGCGGCATGGCATTTCCGGCCGGACTCGTGGCCCAAAGATTCGGCTACAAGGGCGGAATCATCGCCGGATTGCTCATCGTCGCGCTCGGCGGATTCTGGTTTCTGGCCGCGGTGCGGATTGCCCATCTCCTGGCATTTCTGTTCGGCGTATTCCTGATCGCCGCGGGGCTGTCGTGCTTGGAGACCGTGGCCAATCCCTACACCGCCGTGCTGGGGGACAAGCGGAATTCCGCGGTCCGGATCAACCTGGCCCAGTCGTTCAACGGCGTCGGGTGGATCTTTGGGCCCATCGCGGGCAGCCTGTTCTTTTACTCGGTCGATGCGCACGGGCGCAGCACGGGCAGCGAAAGGCTGGACATTCCCTATGTGGGGGTGGCGATCCTCGTCCTGGTGCTGGCGGGTATCTTCTACCTCGCGCCCGTGCCGGATGTCCGCACGAAGGATGAGTACCGGGCGAGCGAGGACGACGCCGGGGAGGCGCCATCGCCCTGGACGCGGCCCCACTTCGCGGCGGGGGTCGTGGCGCAATTCCTGTACGTCGCGGCGCAGGCCGGCATCTTCAGTTTCTTCATCAACTACATGACTTCCCAGGTCCCGCCGATTCCGCCGTCGTGGCCCGCGGCGCTCGACCGCCTGGCGGCGCACGCCGGGGCGCTGGGCTCGTGGCTCAGCGGCTGGTTTCAACCCGCGGGCTCCGGCGTGATCGGGATGAGCGACAAGGGCGCGGCCAATCTTGCGGCGGTGGCGTTTGTGTGGTTTCTGGCGGGGCGGGGGAGCGGGGCGTGGCTGCTGCACAAACTCGCCGCCCACCGGCTGCTTGCCCTTTACGGCATCCTGAATGTCGCGGCGACCCTGGTCGTGGTCGCCAAGTGGGGCTGGGCGTCCGTGGCCGCCGTGTTCTGCAGCTATTTTTTCATGTCGATCATGTTTCCCACGATCTTCGATCTGGGCATTCACGGACTGGGGTCGCGGACCAAGCGCGCCTCCTCCTATCTGGTGATGGCGATCGTGGGCGGCGCGTTCCTGCCCAAGCTCATGGGCTATATCGCCGATCGCACGGACATTTCGGTGAGCTTTCTCCTGCCGACCGCGTGCTTCGCCTTCATCGCCTATTACGGCCTCCGCTGGCCCAAGCTCAGCCGCGCCTGAATCCGCCCGCTTTCCCCTCATGGCCCACGCTCTCGTCCTGGAAAGGAAAGGCGTCCTCTCGCTGCGCGACATCGACCTTCCCGATCAGCTGGGGCCGCGCGATGTCCGCATCGCGATCCGCCGGGTGGGCGTGTGCGGCAGCGACGTCCACTACTACGAGCACGGTGCGATCGGCCCGTTCGTGGTGCGCGCCCCGATGGTGCTCGGCCATGAGGCCGCGGGGGTGGTGGTTGAAGCCGGCTCCGCGGTTCGCACGCTCAAGCCCGGGGACCGGGTCTGCATGGAGCCGGGAGTTCCGGATCCTTCGAGCCGGGCTTCGCGCCTGGGTCTCTACAATCTCGATCCGGCGGTCCGCTTCTGGGCCACGCCGCCGGTCCACGGCTGCCTGACGCCGAGCGTCGTCCATCCGGCGGACTTCACCTTCAAGCTTCCGGACAATGTGTCCTTCGCGGAGGCGGCGATGGTGGAGCCTCTCGCGGTCGGCATGCATGCCGCCACCAAGGCCCGCGTGACGCCGGGAGACGTTGCGGTCGTCATCGGGGCGGGCGCGATCGGCATGGTCACGGCGCTGGCGGCGCTCGCGGCGGGCTGTTCGCGGGTCATCATGAGCGATGTGCAGGCGGCCAAGCTTGCGCTCGCCGCGCGACTGGGCCCCATCACGCCGGTCGATGTCCGGCAGTCCGATCTGGGCGCGGTGGTCAAGGAGGCGACCGGTGGCTGGGGCGCCGACATCATCTTCGAGGCCAGCGGCAGCGCGCACGTGTTCGACGGGCTGTTCGACCTGCTCTGCCCAGCGGGGCGCTGCGTGCTGATCGGCATGCCGGGCAAGCCGGTGGCCGTCGACGTAGTGGCCGCGCAGGTCAAGGAGGCCCAAATCCTGGCGATCTTCCGCTACGCGCATGTCTTTCCGCGCGCCATCGCGCTGATGAGCGCGGGCAAGATCGACGTGAAGCCGCTGATCACGGACACGTACGCCTTCGCCGACAGCATCAAGGCCTTCGACTACGCCCGGGCGATGCGGCCGGAAAGCGTCAAGGTGCAGATCGAGCTGCCGGCCGGCTGAACGCTCCAAGCCGCTGAGAGGGAACCACAACGGCACGGGGGGTGGGGACAAAAGCCACTTTTTGTCCGTTTCGGGCGTCCGGCGGCTGCTAGGTAGCAAATGGCCAAGACACTTCTTGCGTTGATCTTGCTCGCGCACACCGCGGCCTTTGGCGCGGACCTGAGTTCGGCTCGGACGTCCTTTCCGGACTCCGTCCGCGATGTCGTGGCGGACTCCTCGAGTGGCCGCGTTCGATTGGTTCGCGCGGTGGTGAACCCGTCGGAGGCTTCCGTTCCGATCGATTTCGTCATCAGCCTGCGGCTGCGCAACTACGCGGGGCTGCAGGCCATCCTGGCCGGGGGCGGGACCGTGAGCCGAAGCGACATGGAGGCGAACTTCCTTCCCCCGGCTTCCGAGTACGACGCCCTTTGCGCGTGGCTTGCAGCCGAGGGTTTCCAGGTGACCTTGCCGGACTCGCGTCACAGCCGCGTCTATGCCCGGGGGACCGCGGCGCAGATCGCCGCCGCCCTCCAGGTGACATTCGGCCGCGTGGCCACCAGCGACGGCGAATTCACGGCGGCCCTCTCCGCTCCCTCGCTGCCGTCGGCGCTCAGCGCTGACGTGATCGGCATCGACGGACTGCAGCCGTACATCCGGATGCATCCGCAGGCGGTCCGTTTCGCGTCCGGCGCAGCGGCGGCCGCCGACATCACGCATCCCTCGCGCGCGATTCCGGCCGATCTGATGCGGGCCTACAACGTTCCCGGCAACCTGACCGGCGCGGGCCAGACCATCGCCGTGTTTGCCTCGACCGTCCCGCTGGCCAGCGACCTGGCCGCGTTCGATCAGGATGTCGGCGTGACGGGCAACGGCCCGAATTTTACGGTCGTGGCGATCAACGGCGGCCCGACGGCGACGGGTCCGTCGGCCGGCGGCTTCAACGAGGTATCGCTCGATACGGAGTGGAGCAGCGGCATCGCGCCCGGCGCCAACCTGGTGGTGTACGCCTGTCCCACCGGCGGCATCGACGACTTCATGGCGACCTGCACCGCCATTCTGAATTCGGGCGGCGTGAACATCCTCACGAGCAGCTTCAGCAACCCCGAAGCGGACATCGCGCCGGCGTCCCTGCAAGCGTGCTCGGAGCTGCTGGCGCAGATGGCGGCCGAAGGGATCAGCGTGTTTCACGGCGCCGGCGACAGCGGCGCATACGGAAGCCCCGAGTACCCGACGACGGATCCGTATGTCACCGCCTTGGGCGGCACCGTCCTCACGTTCGACTCGAACTGGAACGAGTTCAGCGAGCAGGTCTGGCCGAACACGGGGGGCGGTTACAGCGCGTTCTTTCCCCGGCCGGTCTGGCAGCAGGGCAACGGGGTGCCGGGCGGCTCGTTCCGCTGCGTGCCGGATGCGGCGGCGCCCTCGTCCATGGTCAGCCCCGGGGGAGAGATCTATTCCTTCATCGTGCTCAATGGCGCGACGAACTCCGCATCGGCGGCGACAGCCTGACCGGGCCGATCTGGGCCGGCCTCACGGCGCTGATCAACCAATCGCGGGCCGCGGCCGGACTGGGCCCGGTCGGCCTTTACGGGCCCAAGATCTATCCCCTGATCGGCACCAGCGCCTTTGCGGACATCACGGCGGGCAACGACGGCGCCTATAGCGCGGGGCCGGGGTACGACCTGTGCTCCGGCGTGGGGACGCCCAATGTCGCGGCGTTGATCCAGGCGCTGGCCAGCCAGCCTGAAATCACGGCCCAGCCCGCCTCCGTCACGGTGGCGGGCGGCGGCCAGCTGGTGCTTTCGGTGGAGGTGGCGCAGCCGCAGGGCTGCAGTTACCAGTGGTATTTGAACGGCGCCGCCATCGCCGGCGCCGCCGGCGCCCAGTATGTGGTCACCAGCGCTTCGGCCCTCGACGCGGGCGCCTACACCTGCGTCATTGCCAATGCGGGCTCGAGCGTCATGACGCTGCCCGCCACGGTCGTCGTGCAAACCAGCGCCGATCCGGGCCACCTGATCAACCTTTCGGTCCTGACCCAATCTCCGGTCACCGTGGGATTCATCACCGGAGAGTCCGGCGCGAGCGGCCAGGAAGACCTGCTGCTGCGGGCCAGCGGACCGGCCCTGGCGGGCTTTGGCGTCTCGAACGGGATGGCCAACCCCGGCTTTGTCCTCTATCAAAACGGGACGAGCATCGGAGGAAACAGCAATTGGAACCTCAATGCGGCGGCGGTGACGGCGGCGGAAGGCGCGACCGGCGCGTTTGCGTTCACTCCCGGCAGCCTGGACGCCGCCATGGTCGCGACGCTGGGCCGCGGGCAGTTCACGTTCGTCGTCTCGGGCGCGAACGGGACCGCCGATGGGACGACTCTGGCCGAGGTGTACGACGATCCGTCGGGGCCGTATGCCGCCGCGAACACCCACCTCATCAATCTTTCCTGCCTGAATGGCGTCGCGGCCGGAGGCACCTTCACCGCCGGGTTTGTCGTCGGCGGCGCGACGGCCGAAACCGTGCTGGTGCGGGCGTCCGGCCCGGCTCTTTCCGCCTTTGGCCTGCAGGGCGTGCTGCCGGATCCCCAGATCGCGCTCCACACCACCGTGCACGGCGTGGATACCGTGCTGGCATTCAACGCCGGCTGGGGCGGCGATCCGCCGGTGGCCGCCGCGGCCGCGTCCGTGGGCGCCTTCACCTTCACCGATCCGGGCAGTCACGATTCCGCGGTGCTCGTGACGCTGCCGCCCGGCGACTACACGGCCGTCGTGACGAGTCCGTCGCAGGCGGCGGGCCAATGCCTGATCGAAGTGTACGACGTGCCTTGACGGACGACCGCCAGCTGCTTGACGACTACGTCGGCCACCGTTCGCAGGAGGCGTTCGCCGAGCTGGTGCAACGGCATCTCAGCCTGGTCTATTTCACCGCCCTGCGCCGGGTGGGAAACAACCGCGCCCTGGCGGAGGACGTCGCGCAGACGGTCTTCATCGCGCTCGCGCGCAAGGCCGCCGAGGTGCGCCGGCGGCCCGCCCTGGCCGGCTGGCTGTACACGAGCGCGCGTTTCGCGGCGGCCCAGGCCGTGCGCGCCGAACGGCGCCGGGCCCGGCGCGAACAGGAGGCCCAAGCCTTGCAGATGATCGATGCGTCCGCGTCTCCCGAAGAGAGCCCGTCGCCGCTCATCGACGACGCGCTGGACCGCCTGTCCGACGTCGATCGCGAAATGGTGCTGCTGCGGTTTCAGGAAGCGCGCGGCTTTGGCGAGGTGGGCGCGCGCTACGAGCTGAGCGCCGATGGCGCCCGGCGGCGGATCGAACGGGCGCTCGATCGGATGCGCCGTGTCCTGGAGCGCCGGGGAATCACCTCGACCGCGGCGGCGCTGGGGTCCGCCCTGGCCTCGCGCGCTGCCCTGGTGGCGCCCGCGGCTCTGGCGCCGGGGATTGTGAGCGCCGCATTCACGGGAGCCGCCGCGGCGGGATGGACGGCCGCGGGGTGGCAGGCGGCCGCTGGCGCCGCGGGCTGGAAGCTGGCGGCCGGCGTAGCCGCTTTGGCTGTAGTCGGCGGGGGATTCGCCGCGTGGCGCGTTGCGGAAAGGACTCGGGCTGCGGAGGAGATGACGCCGGCGGCGGCTGTCGAGAACGGGGGCGCCGCCCAAGCGGCCGCGCCGGCTCTTCCCGCGGAGTCTCCCGCTGCTCCGGGCCGGCGGGTGGCCACGGCCGGCGAGCACAGGGGCCACTACACCCCGGCGCGGGTCCAACTGGCGAACCTGGAGGAGGTGGTGACCACGTTGACGCAGGCCCAGCGGGCCCAGGTATTGCGGATCTACCAAAACCTGGCCGACATCATGGATTCGCTCGATCCGGCCACGCGGCCGGAAGCCGGGGCAGCCAGCCGCGAAAGCGCGTGGCGCGCCGTCCGGGCTCTGCTCAACCCCGAGCAGCGTAAACTCTACGACGCGCACCGGATGGGATTCAGGTGGGCGCCGACCTGGGCCCGCAGCGCCGTGCCATCCAAGCCGCGGTGATGAACTTCGTGAGAATGTCTCCCGACATATCCGCGCTGGTGGGCGAAATTCGCGATGCGCGCATCGCGGACGTCGTCACGCAGTCGATGCGGCGGCAGGGGGGGCCGCCCATCGTGGTGCAGGGCTATCTGGACGTCTGGGTGACCGGGGACGGCGGCACCGACGTCGTGAAGGTCTATTGGACCATGGATCAGGCGGGCCGAGTCACCGTCACCCATTTCCAACCCGCTTGACCCGGCGGCCACAACGACTGGTCCGACGACCCTTCCGTCCGCTTCGGGATACCGTGAGCCGAATTCCGGCTCTTGCCGGAAAGCCGCTGCGCTTGTAGGGGTACCCTATGAGACTTCCCCGTCTGCTCGCGGCCGTGGTGGGAATCCTGGCGGCCGGCGCCGCGCTTTGGGCGGAGCCGCCGCCGCCGTCCCCGCTGGAAATCACCCCGGACAAGCCGTCCGCGATCTACGGGCGGAATGAGAAGGTGACCTGGACGCTGCGCGCCCGCCCCGGCGTCACCCCGGTCGGGGACACCTTCACGTACACGGTGAAGCAGAACGGGCTCACGGTCATCGCCTCGGGCGAACTCATCCTGCACGACGGCGCGGCGTCGCTGACCGCGTCGCTCGCCCAGCCGGGCATGCTCTATCTGGAAGTCACCCCGAAAGCCGGCGGCCAAGTGAGCGTGGCCGGCGCGGCCGTCGACCCGCGGCAATTGCGCCCGGTCGTGCCGCGCCCCCCGGACTTTGACGGCTTTTGGCAGGAAAAAATCCGGATGCTGAACCGGATTCCCCCTCATCCGGTGATCACGCCCGGGGACAGCGGCAAGGCGGGCGTGTGGTACGCCACAGTCCAGCTCGACAACATCAACAAGTCCCATGTCTATGGGCAGATCGCCAAGCCCGATCGGCCGGGGAAGTTTCCCGCGATGCTGATTTCCCAATGGGCGGGCGGGCCGTATCCGCTGCAGAAGGCGTGGGTGACCGAGCGCGCCGCGCAGGGCTGGCTGGCCTTCGACATCGAGCCGCACGATGTGCCCGGCGACATGCCGCAGGCCTTCTACGACGCGCTGCCCGCCCTCATCAAGCAGTACAACACGATTTACGACGACGACCGCGACAGGTGCTACTTCCTGCGCATGTACCTCGGCGTCTATCGCGCCATCGATTACCTGGCGAGCCGGCCGGATTGGGACGGCAAGATCCTGCTGGCCTACGGCGCGAGCATGGGCGGGCAGCAGTCCCTGGCGGGGGCCGGCCTGAATCCGCGCGTGACCGACGTGATCGTCGAGGTGCCGGCCGGCGCGGACGCGGACGCGGCGCTGCACGGGCGCGCCGAGCCGTATCCTTTCTGGAACGTCCGGAATTTTCGAGTGGCGCGCACCGGACTGTATTTCGACACGATCAACTTCGCGCCCCGGATCCACGCCCGGACGCTGCTGGGGATGGGCTTCGTGGATACGGTCTGCCCGCCGGCGAGCACCTGGACGGCCTACAACCTGATTTCCGGCCCGAAGGAGGTCGTGCCCCTGGTCTATGCTCCCCATAACAATACGGCCACGATGGAGCAGCAGCGGCCCTTCTTCGAGCGGGAGCACGTGTGGATGGCGGCGCTGGTCGCGGACCGCCAGCCGGCGCGCTGACTACTCCTCGGCCGGCAGGTAAATCTGGAAGGTGGTGCCGAGTCCCGGCGTGCTGGCGACTTCGACCCAGCCGCCGTGCTGGTCGGCGATCCCGTAAACGGTCGACAGGCCCAGGCCGGTGCCCTTGCCCGGCTCCTTCGTCGTGAAAAACGGCTCGAAGATGTGCGCGAGCACGTCCGCGCTCATGCCCTGGCCGGTGTCCTGGACCGAAATGACGACGAAGCGCCCCTCCCGCGCCTTCTGATGGCGCTGGGTCGCTTCCGCGCCGATGTCGGTCGCGGCGATGCTCACGGCGACGCGCCCCTGGTCAGCGATGGCGTCGCGGGCGTTGATGACCAGATTCATGACCGCCTGCTCGAGGTTGGTCGCATCGATCAGCACCCGCGGCAGGCCGGGCTCGACCGTCCAGTCGAGGGCCACCCGCTCGGGCAGCACGCGGGCCAGCATGTGCCGCAGCTCTTCCAAGGCGGCCCCGACCTCGGCCGGTTCGAGAATGGCGGCCTGGCGCCGGCTGAAGAGCAGGAGCTGGCGCGTGAGGGCGGCGGCCCGATCGGCGGCCGCGCGGACCTGGAGCAGATCGGCGCTGTCCGCCGGATCGTAGGATTTGCGCGAGAGCATCACCCCCACGTAGGTGTTGATGACGGCGAGAAGGTTGTTGAAGTCGTGGGCGATGCCGGCGGCGAGCTGGCCGACGGCATCCATTTTCTGGGCCTGGCGGAGCTGCTGCTCCAGCCGGAGCTGCTCGGTGACGTCGCGCAGGAGCCAGACGGAGCACAGCCGGTCGCCGATCATGACCGCCCGGGCCGAGCAGCGCAGGTCGCGCCGCACGCCCGGATGCGGCTCGAAGACCACCGGGTGATCGTCGACCTCGCGTCCCGCGAGCAGCGCCTCGCGCAGCTTCATCCACCGCTGCGGGTCCATCCCGCGCCCGAGCGTCTCGGGCGAGGCCCCTTTGAGCTCCTCGGCCGTCAGGTTGAACTGCCGGTTGAAGGCGGCATTCGTGGCGAGCACCTCGAACCGGTCGAGCGCGATGAGCGTCTGGGCGTGGGGGTTGGCCTCGAAGGCGCGGGTGAAGCGCAGTTCGGCCTGGTGGAGCTCGCGGGTGCGTTCCTGCACCAGGGAGTCCAGCTCCAGGACGCGGGATTCATTGGCGCGCGACAGGGTCCACTTGCGCACCAGCGCGTGCGCGAGCTGGCGCGCCTCGATGTGATCGAAGGGCTTCTTGAGGATGATCAGGCTGTCGGTCGGGCCGAGAACCTCGTGGATCTTCTGCCAGCTGTGGTCGGAGTGGGCCGTGCAGATGACGACCTGCAGCCGGGGGTCGATCCGCCAGAGCTGCTGCACGGTCTCGAGCCCGTCCCAGCCGGGCGGCATCCGCATGTCGACGAAAGCGAGGGCGTACGGACGGCCCTCGTCGACGGACTTGCGGACCAGTTCGGCGCCTTCCCGGCCCTGCTGCGCGGAGTCGATCAGGAATTCCAGCGTCGGCTCGGCCGTGCGCCCGGCTTCGGGCCCGAAAAGCGCCGCCGCCTCGCCGTTGAGCACGTCGATCGCCTCGTCTGCAGGCTGAAACACCTTGCGAAAATCGTCATGGATGGCGGGCGTGTCGTCGACCACCAGCACGCGGTGCGTTTCGGGCGCGCTCATGACAAGGCCGCGGCGAGCGGCGCGGCGGGCGCGGGCGCCGCGGCGGGCAGCCCGGGCAGCTCCAGGCTGAAGGCGGCGCCGCGGCCCGGCCCGCCGCTGGCCACCTGCACGGTGCCGCCGAGCAGGCGCGCGGCGA
The DNA here is from genome assembly GCA_035656575.1 of Opitutaceae bacterium. Taxonomy (GTDB): domain Bacteria; phylum Verrucomicrobiota; class Verrucomicrobiia; order Opitutales; family Opitutaceae; genus Palsa-1447. The sequence goes on along the minus strand of DASRSH010000273.1, from coordinate 19,558 downwards.
GGGCCCCGCTGTGCAGGCCGAACCCGTGCCCATTGCGGCGGGTGGTGAAGCCGTGGGTGAAGATGCGATTGAGGTTCTCGGCGGCGATGCCGACCCCGTTGTCGGCGACAACGAATGCGACGCCGCGCTCCCGGCGCTCGAGCCGCAGCGTGATCCGCCGTCCGCCCGGTGTGTTCGGCTTCACCGCGTGGATGGCGTTGGTGATGAAATTCACCAGGATCTGCAGGACGCGGTGCCGGTCGGTCAGGATGTCGGGGGCTTCGGCGTATTCGCGGGCCAGGTCGATCCCGTGGCGCAGGAGGGAGGCCTGGGTCATCCGTTCGGCCTCGTCGAGCAGTTCGCGGGGGGCGACGCGCTCGGACAGGCCGGCCGTCTTGGCCAGGCTTTGCTGCGCGGTCACGATTTCCTTGATGTGCTCGACATTGCGGACCAGGCGGGCGACTTCCTCGCGCGCCGCCTGATGCTCGTCTCCCAGGGCGGCCGCCACCTTGACGATGAAGCTGGGCAGGATGCGCCCCTTGGGGTCCTCGGCCACGAAGCGGGCGAAGTTCTCGCCCTGGGCGGAGATCATGCCCGCGGCCCGCCGCAGGTTCTCCCATTGCGAGCGTTCCAGGTTCTCGCGCATGACCTGCAGCGAGATGTTCACGCTGTTGAGGACGTTGCCGACGTTGTGCAGGATGCCCGTGGCGACCTCGGCCATGCCGGCCTGGCGCGAGGCGTCGACCAGGGCCTTTTCCAGGCGGCGGCGCTCGGTGATTTCCGCCGTCAACGATTCATTGGTGGTGCGCAGCGCCTGGTCGGCCTGCTGCAGCCGGTCGAGCATCCGGTTGAAACCCACCGTCAGCTCGCCCAGCTCGTCCGTGCTGATGACCGTCGCGCGGTGGCCGTAGTCGATGTCGACGCCGACGCGCTGCGTCGCGGCGTGCAGGGACTCGATCGGGCCGAGAATGAAGCGGCGCAGCCGCTCGTTGGCCACGTGGCTGACGGCAATGGCCAGGGCGAGGGCGGTGGCGAAGGCCAGCCCGACGGCTCGCAGGGTCGCCCACAGTTCCGGACGCAGGTCGAAGACGATCTGCAGATGCGCCCGCCGGCCCTCCTCGTCGCCGATTTCGGTTCCGGTCTGGAGCACCCAGCCGTGAAAGCGGGAAATCGTGCCCGGGGCGAGCCGGGCGGCCAGGGCAGGCGGCTTGCGGAAGACCGCGAATTCCGGATGCCCGGGCAGGTCGACGACGGCGCCGCTGACCGACGGCTTGGCCCGCAGGGAGGCCAGCACGGCGGTCGTCGCGGTCGCGTCCTGGAATGCGACGGGGCCGGTCGCGTTCTCCGCCAGCATCCGGGTGATGGCGACGGCGTCCGCCAGATTGTCGGACCGCAGGGCGATGAGCCGGTAGACGGCGAAGACGGCGGACACGACCAGGGCGGCCACCACCGCAATGAGGTAGCTCTTCAGCCGAAGCTTGGTGCGCAGCCGGAGGGGCCCGAGGCGGCCCCGCCGGGCCAAGGCGGACAACTGGCTCATGGCGCCGAGCCGCGCACCAGTTCCGCCAGGTTGGCCAGCTGGCCGCTCAGGCGCAGGCCGGCGCGCTGCGCGGCGGGGAGGTTCACCTGGTAGCGCAGGTTGTCGCCGCGCGGGACAAAGCCGATGTCCCCGCCGGCGGCGGCAAAGCCTTCCTTTTCTCCGACCAGCAGGACGGGGGCCGACCGCACCTGGGAGTGGAACTGGGCGGGCGTGAGCGGCGAGGTCCGCAGGATGAAAACGACCCGGCAGTCCGCCGCGTCGGCATCGGAGCCAAGCAGCGCCACTTCCAGCGGATGGCCGGCCACTTTTTTGCCCCGCAGGGTGTCGGCGATGATGGCGAACGCATCGGGGTCGCCCAGGACGCCAACGCGGAACGGCTTGCCCGGTTCGAGCGGCGGGGGCGGCCATTCGACGAACTTCGCGAAATTGTAGAGATACGCGGCCTTGATCTGGTAATCGAGCTGCTGCGATGCCGAAATGCCGCGCAGCGGCGCGGCGGCGGCCGCCCACGCCAGCGCGGCGGCGAGGAGCGGGCGGAGAGCGGAGCGGGAGGGGCCCGGCTTCATCGTCAGTGGCGGTAGGTGACGCCGATGAAATAGCTGCGCGCGATCGGGAGGGCGACCGGCGTCACGATCGAGCTGGTGCCTTCCAGGTGCGTCGGCTTGAGCAGGTCCCGGCCGACCACTTCGAGTTCCACGTCGGGCACGATCTTCCAGGCCACCCGGAGGTTCAGGCCGTCATAGGCGGGGATGTCGCCCAGGGCCAGGGGCCCGGTGTGCCGGGCGACGATATCGAAGGTCCACGGCTCCCAGGGCCGCCAGGTGACATGCAGCTTGAACTCCTCGGGCGGTGTGCTGCCGATCAGCCCGGGAATGGAAGGGTCGGGCAGCAGGGTCGGCATCATCTGCGAGAGCTCGAGATGGACGCTGTCGGCGGAGGCCGCGACCTGCAGGTTCGGCGCCGGGTGCCAGCGCAGGCTGATTTCTCCGCCGTAGCTGTGGCCCTCCAGGTTGTTGGTCGCGTCGTATTCGATCACCGCGTACGGGGGATAGGTGAGGAAATTGGGCGGAATCACCGCGGCCTCGAGCCCGCGCAGGTCGGTGTAGTCCGAATAGTACAGCGAGGTGTCGACGGAAAACTGCGTGCCGATGTCGTAGCGGTGGCCGAGCTCGTAGGAGAGGACGTGCTCGGAGGTGAAGTGGGAGTCGCCGATGGCTTCGACCACGACCGGCACCGGGACCTCGGGGGTGGGCGCCTCGGTCTCGGCCCACAGCCGCACGCCGCGCTCCGCGCGGGAAGGGGTGCGCGCCGCCTTGGAGACGGCGAACCAGACCGACTGCGCCTTGGACGGATGCCAGAGCAGGCGCAGGCTCGGCTGGGTCTCCCAGCCGGTGAACGTATTGCGCTCGAACTTGCTTCCGGCGGTCACCCGCAGCACGTCGGGCACCAGCGTCACTTCGTCCTGGACGAAAGCCCCGTAGAAATTGGTGGTGGCGGCGGGATCGTCGTAGGCAAGCCAGGGGGTATTCACGATCGAATCCATGGTGGCGCGGTAGGTCGCCCCCGTGATCACCTCGTTGTTGGGGAAAGGATGCAGCGTGACCTGGCTATCCAGGTCGAGCACGGTGTGGTGCTCGCCGGTCGTGATCGAGTCGATGTCCCCGCGTTCGACCGCGCCCAGGATCGAGAGCTGCCCGTCGTCGGTCACCGGCTGGGTCCAATGGGCGGACAGGTCGGCGCTGCGGTCCCGGGTCTGCTCCGTGTAGGTCTGGCTGTAGGGCGCCGTCAGGCTGGGCAGGGACTCGGAGTCATCGGCCCGGACCTCGCGGTATTCCCCGATGACGGTCAGGCCGCCGCCGCCGGGCCGGTCCCAGTCGATCCGGGTCCCGGCCAGACGGGAGTTCCAGTCGCGGATGCCGGTGCCGTACTCGTCGGCGTCGTAGCTGCCTTGCTGCTGGAATTTCGCGTAGACGCGCGCGGCCAGCGCGGGGGAAAATTCGAATCCATCGCGGACGGTCACCGATTCGTCGAGCTGATCGCCGATCTCCACCGACACGAGCTGGCCCTGAGTGGCGTGGGCGTTCTTGGTGACGATGTTGATCACGCCGTTGACGGCGTTGGCCCCCCACAGCGCGCCCGCGGGGCCGCGCTGGACCTCGATGCGGCTGATGTCGTCCATCACCGTATCGAGCAGGGCCCAGTCCGTGCCGGAGTAGAGCTGATCATAGACCGACCGGCCGTCCAGAAGGACGAGGACCTTGCTCGAAGTCGCATCGTCGAAGCCCCGGATTGCGATCGTGTAATTCTCGCCGTCGACCTGGGTGACTTGCACGCCCGCGGCCAGCCGCAGCGCTTCGGGCATGGTCAGAGCGCCGCTGTCCACGATCTCCGTCCCGCTGATGACATCGACGGGCGCGGGGGTGTCGAAGACGCTGGCGTCCTTCCGCCCCAGGGTGGTCACGTCATAATGCGCCAGCTCATCGAGCGACAGATCGGTGAAATCGGTCGCCTGGGCGCGCGCGTACAGACCGGCGGCAAGCGTCAGTCCCAACGCGACGATCCATCGCGGCCGATGCAACAGGGCAGGGGGCATTGCGGTTTCATCGGCGCAAAGAAACGGGGGTTTATAGGTAATATACCCTGGGCTGGAGCCACCCCTTACTTTGTGGGGCGGGCCCGGTTGACTCGCAACCAGCTTGCGTCATTTGGGACATTCCGGCACGCCTCACGGTCTCGATCCGCCCCTAAAATGCCCCAATTCCGTCGTAGCCTCCGGCTCGCATTCCTGATCGCTTGGCCGGCAGTCTCCCTGCCGGGAGCGCCCACCTTTGCCCGGAACGGGGAATTGGCGGACCGTGTGATCGACCTGATGGATCGCCGGCTTGCGCTCATGCCGGAGGTGGCGGCCTACAAATTCCGCCGGCATCGGCCGGTGGCGGATCCTGGGCGCGAGCGTGCGGTCATCGAGGCTTCGGTGGCGGACGCGCAAGCTCTGCATCTGGACCCCGAAGCCGCGCGCGCCTTTTTTGCCGCGCAGATCGCGCTGGCGAAGACCGTCGAGAATGCCTGGATTGCCCGGTGGACCGCCGCGGGGACGATGCCGGCGCCGGCGCGGGACCTGGCCCGGGATATCCGGCCCGCACTCGATGCGCTGGACCGAGAGCTTCTGCCCGCCGTCTATCTGGCGAGTCCGGCCCTGACGAGCCTGCCGGAGCCCGAACTGGCCGGCCGGCTGCGACGATTGCTGCGTCAGCCCGGACTGACGGCAGCGTCGCTGGCTGGGATCTGCCGAGCCCTGGAGGCGCTGCGCATCACGGCGGACCCGACTTGGGCCGTGCTGCAGCGCACCGGCACCTTGCGCGTGGGGACGACCGGCGACTATGCGCCGTTTTCGGAGGAGCGGGGCGGCTTCCTGCAGGGCGTGGATATCGAGCTGGCGCAGGCGCTCGCTCGGTCGTGGGGCTTGAAGCTTGAATTCGTGCCGACGAGCTGGCCCACGCTGATGGACGATCTGCGGCGCCGCCGTTTCGACCTGGCCCTGTCGGGCATCACCGTCACGCCGGAGCGCCGCCGCGGGGCCGATTTTTCGACGCCGTACTATGATGATGGCAAGATGGCGATCGCCCGCCGGGAAAACGCCCGGCGCTTTTCTTCGCTGGCCGCGATCGACCAGCCCGGCGTGCGCGTGCTGGAGAACCCCGGCGGCACCAACGAGCGGTTTGCGCGCGAGCACCTCCGCCGCGCCAGCCTGGTCCTTTACCCGGACAATCGCACCATCTTCGCCGCGCTCGCGGCCGGCCGGGGAGACGTGATGATCACCGATGAGATCGAGGTCCGGCTGCAGGAACGCCGGCACCCCGAGCTCCAGGCGACCCTGGCGGAGCCGCTGACCCGCTCGGCCAAGGCGATTTTGCTTCCGCGGGGCTCCGAACTCACGGCGCGGGTGGACCGGTGGCTGGCGAGCGGGGCCGCGACCGGCCGCATCGCCTCGCTCAGGGCCGGCCAGCTTGGGCCGGCGGCGGCCAAGCCCTAGCGGAGGGAAGTCAGTCCCCGCAGCAGGGGCAGAGCGCGGGAACGATCACCGTCATCGTGGCGGAGTACTTGATCGATTGGTAGGAGGCTCCCGCGGGCGCGGCCACTTCCCGGTGCGCCACGATGAGATAATAGCCCGGTTCGGTGGGCGAAAAGCTCGCCGCTCCCGCCGCGTCGGTGCGGCGCTCGTAGCGCGGATCAAAGCCCGGCTCGAGCGTCTCCCCGGCCGGAATGAACGACACCGTTTCGCCCGCGAGCGGCTGGCCGTGGAAAAGCAGCCGCACCCGAAGCGGAACCCCCGGTCCTGCCGGCGCGATCGGATTGCTCAGGGCGACCAGTTCGAGCGGGTCGCCGATGACCCGATCGAAGCCCGGGAGATTCGGAGGAACCCGGTCCAGGCTGGTGCTGACCTCGAAAAAGGTCTTCGCGCTGCGGACGACGCGCTCGGGCGCGTAGTGGACGATCTGATCCGATGCCTGCGCGGCGAGGTATAGGCCGGGCGCCGTCGGCTCGAAGCGGGCGGACCAGAAGCCTTCCTTGGGCATGTAACCCCGGTCGACAAAACTGCCCTGCAGGTCCAGGCGCTTCCCATCCGGTTCGACCACAAACACGGTGCTGTGCGCCAGGTCGGCCTTGCCCGCGACCTTGAAGTCCCGGTGGTTGTTGCCGTGATTGCCAAGATAGAGATCGATCTCGATCGCGTCCCCGGGGTGCACCGCCGGGGTGTTCGTTTGCAGCCAGGTGTCGTGCGCCCGCGCGGCCCCGGCCGCGCACAGGCCCAGGGCGAGGGTGCGAATCAGAATTTGCATTTGACCTCCGCAACTTCCGTCCGCTGGGGAAACGGATGGTAGAGAAAATACTTTCGATTGAGCAGATTATCGATGCCCGCGGAAAGCGTCCAATGCGCGCCGACGCGCCAGTCGAGGTGGGTGTCCATGACGAAGAACTCGTCGAAGCCGCCGAAGACGTTGGGGTTCACATCGGTGTTGTCGACCGTGGAGTACTGCTGGCCGCTGTAGCGCGCGCCCACGGTCCACGCGAGCCGGTGGTCCAGGCGATAGGTCGCCACGGCGGTGCCGCGCCACATGGGAACGTAGGGGGCGCGCTTGCCGACGGCCGGTTGGGATTGTCCCGAACCCGCGTCCGCCAGGATGCGCGAATCGACATAGGTCACGCTGGCGGACACCTCCAGGCCCGGCACCAGCCAGTCGCCCCGGTCGAGGTAGATTTCCGCGCCCCGATTGCGGATCCGGCCCACGTTCATGACGTATTGGTATTCGGTGGAGGAGCCGGAAACCAGGGGGGAGTACTGGGAGACCAGCGCATTGGCGGTGTCCTCTTCGAAGAGGGAGAAGCGCAGCAGGCTGTTATCCCAGCGCCGCTCGGCGCGGATTTCCTCCGACCAGTCACGTTCCGGCTGCAGGTCCGGGTTGGGCGAGGTGTAGATCGCCCCCGTCGAAACCAGCTGATAGAGCTCTCCCGCCGTGGGAAACCGATAGGCGTTCCCCACCAGGGCCGACACGGTCCAGGACGGAGCCGCCTGCCAGGCCAAGGTCAGCTTGGGCGAGAAGTCCCGCGCCGATTCATCGGGCTGGATCACGGTCGTCTTCCCGTTCACGTTCACCCCGTCGAAGGCGCGCCACCACTCATAGCGCCCGCCCGCCGTCAGTTTCCAGGCGGGGGCGAATTGCCACACGTCCTGGGCCCAGAGCGCATCGGTCGCCGTGTTGCCATTGCCCTCGGTCGCCAGCGAGCTGAAATCGCGGCCCGACTGCCAGTCGGGAGTATTATAGGTGGGATTCACCAGTTCGTACTCGTCCGCATGGACGCCAAAGCTCAATTCCTGGCCGCCGTTCGGGCCCAAGGGATGCCAGGCGGCCTTGCCATCCAGGTTCGACCAGCCGGTCCCGCCCAAAAGCGCGGCCTTGCCGGCCGTGCTGAAGGCAGTGCCGCTGGCCGCGACCGAACTGGGCGACTGCTCGGTGTCCTTGTCAAAATCGTAGACGCTGCCGGTCACCATCCAGTCCCAGTCGCCCCGCCCCTTGGAGGTGAGCGACAGGCTCTGCATCGTCTGTTCCTCGATCCAATGGTAATAGCCGCTGGCGAAGCCGGACACGCCGGCGAAGGTCGGCTGGTCCTCGGCATTGCGCAGATAAGTGTCCACGGAGGAGTGGGTGTCGTCGTCCCACCGGCCGATCGAGTAGGTGGCGCGCACGTCGGGTGAGACCTCGTACGCCACCTTGAAGGTGCCGGTGGCGTAGTCGCTATCCTGAATTCCGGATGCCCCCAGGACGTCAGCGGGCTGGCCGAGCTTGTTCCACGCGACGAAACCCCCGGTCGTTCCGGCCGGCAGGGAGGCCGCGGTCACCATGAGCAGCGGCTGGGTGTCGCTGTGCTCGTTGTCGGCGCTCACCCAGAACGACCAGCGGCCCAGCCGGTCTCCGACGGTCGCCGCCGTCTGGTTCATCAGGAAGGTGTTGTGTGTCCCGTAAAGGGAGAAGTCCTGCCAGGACTCCGTGGACGAGAGCGACGATTCGAACTGAGTCGGCATCCGGGTGGTGATTTCGACGACCGCGCCCATGGAATTGCCGGGATAGGCAGCATCGTAGGGCCCATAGAGCACGTCGATGCTCTGGATTTCATCCGGCGCCACCATGCCCCAGCGCGGGGCGCCGATGGTGTTGTTGTTGGCGATCAAGGCGGAGAGCGGCACGCCGTCGGCGTAGACGAGGGTGCGCGCGCTGGAATTGACGCCCCAGTCCCGGGTCGCCAGCACCGCCTGGATGTCCCCCTCGTTGCGTTTGCGCAGAAAGAGGTCCGGAAAGTATTTCAGGTCATCCTCGACGTCGACGGCATTGACCGTGGCGGCAGCCTGTTCCGCCGTGATGGTTTGGATCGGGGAGGGCAGTTGGTACTGGTCGTACGGAGTGGGCGGAGTGGAGGTGACGGTGATGCTGGGCAATTGCTCGACGGCAGTGGTTTGCGCGAACACCGCGGCCACGGGACAGAGCAACGCGCCGGCGCAGAGCAGGCGTGGAAAGGACATGAAAGGATAAGAGCGAATTCGGAATTGCGGAGGAGGCAGGGCCGGTGAGGGCCGCCTGGTGGGAAATCAGGTTGCGCGCCCAGCCGACGCGTCGGCAGGCGCAGGGAGCGAACCCGGCGGGGTTCGCGCTCGTAATCAGAGCCCGAAACTAAACCGTCCGCGGGGGCGGAACCGGAGGGGCGGCGGGCAGCGCCGACAGCGCCAGGGCATCATCGGGCCGCTCGGCGGCGATGCGCACCGGCTGCGGGCAATAAATCGCCGGGCGATGGCAAAAAAGGACGGGCTTTGCGGCATCGGTCACCGCCGGCACGTTGGAGTGCTGCCGCTCCTGCTGCTTGGCCTGGGCGATCATCCGGCAGATCCCGCACATTTCGCCGCTGAAGGTCTTGGACACCGCGGCCGAAAGGCACATCGACTGGGAATGGTTCGCGATCATCCGGCCCCAGGCGAACACCTGAAGCAGATCCCACTGGGTGCCGGAGCCGAGCAGGCTCAGGATCAGCAGCGCGACGACGTGAATGCGCCGATGCATTCGCGAGCAGCATCCCGAAACTCTCGGGCGAAGGCAATCCTTTGCGCGCGGCAAAGGCTCACGCCAGCGCCCCGTTGGCGCGCAGGTTCTGGCCGCTGACCCAGGCGCTGTCCGGACCGGCCAGGAAGGCCACCACATCCGCGATCTCCGCCGGACGGCCCAGCCGGTTGAACGCGGACTGCCCGGCGAAGAACTTGAGCTGCTCCTCGCTCTTGCCCTGCAGAAACAGGTCGGTTTCGGTCGGCCCGGGGGAGATCGCGTTGACGGTGATGCCGCGGGGCCCGAGCTCCTTCGCCAGCGTGCGGGTGAGCTGCTCCACCGCGCCCTTGGTCGCCACATAGGCGCCATAACTCGCCATCAGCCTCGCCGTCGTCGAACTGGAGAAATTGACGATGCGCCCGCCGTCCGCCAGCCGGGTGGCCGCCTCCCGGCAGGCAAAGAAGACACCCTTAACGTTGACGGCGAAGATCCGGTCGAACTCCTCCTCCGTCGTGGCCGCGACCGGCTTGGTGAACATCACCCCCGCATTGTTGACGAGGATATCGAGCTGGCCCCAGGCCGCGATCGCCTCGTCGAAGAGCCGCTTGACCTCGGCGACCTTGGCCATGTCGGCCTGGACGGCCTTGGCCCGTCCGCCAGCGGCGGCGATCCGCGCCACCACCTGGTCCGCTTCCTTGGCGCTGCGGGCAAAGTTGACGATGACGCCGGCTCCGTCCTGCGCCAGCCGTTCGGCGATCGCCCGGCCGATGCCGCGCGAGGCGCCTGTCACCAGGGCAACTTTTCCGGTCAAGGGCCGGCCGATCGATGCTGCTGTGCTCATGGCGAACACGGAAGCCCGCCCGGAAGAATTCGCAAACGGCTGCTGCTGCGTTCCCCCCGGAATAAGGCGTTGCCTTGGCCGGGGCGTTCCGCAAATCCGATGGGATGCGAAAGGCAGCGATGCGGGAGTTGGCATTCATCATGGCCGGTCTTCTCCCGGTGGGGCTTGGCGCCGCGGCGATCGGCCCTTCCTTCGCGAAGCTGCAGGAGGTGCCGATCACCGACATCCGGCCCGAGGGGTGGCTGCGGGAATACCTCGTCCATCAGCGCGACGGCTTGACGGGCCACCTGGAGAACGCCGGATATCCCTTCAACACCGTCGGTTGGAGGGCGGACCGCATCCCGGACAACACCAGCCTGGTGGATTGGTGGCCGTATGAGCAGAACGGCTATTGGATCGACGGGATGATCCGCTGCGGGCTGCTCCTGGATGATCCCTTCCTGATCGGCAAGGCGCGGAGCAGCATCGACTACGTCCTGAGCCATCCGGCCCCCAACGGGTACCTCGGTCCCAAGCTCGAACCCGACACGGGCGCGATTCCGCGCTGGATTCACGCGGTTTTCTTTCGCGCGCTGATGGCGGACTACTCGGGGAGCCGCGATCCGCGGATCCTCGCCGCCCTCGAGCGCCATTACCTCGCCGGCGACTACCACTACGCCGGCGACCGCGATGCCGTGAACATCGAGGGCATGCTCTGGCTCTACGGCCACGACGGCGATGTCCGCCTGCTCCATCTGGCCGAGCGGGTGTATCAGGATGCATTCGGCCACGACCCCGCCAATCCGGTGTCGGTCGCCGCACTGCTCTCGGACGAGCCGGCCAACGACGAGCATGGCGTCACCTTCAACGAGACGGCCAAGCTGGGCGCGATCCTCTATGCTTACACCGGCGATCCGGCGTACCTGAAGCCGTCGGTGGCGGCGTATCGCAAGCTCGACCGCGCGAACCTGCTCGTTTCCGGAGTGAACGTCTCCTCCGAGCAAATCCATCCGGTGACGTCCATCGAGGCGTGCGAGAACTGCGACATCTCCGATTACACCTGGAGCCTGGGCTATCTGCTGATGGCCACGGGCGATCCGGCCTATGCCGACCAGATCGAACGGGCGGCCTTCAATGCCGGACCGGGCAGCGTGACCGCCGATTTCAAGGCGCTGCAGTATTTCACCTCTCCGAACCAGGTGGTCTGCACCCACGCCTCCTTCGTGCGCAGCGGCGGGGCCGAGATGTCCTATTCGCCCAATCCCGGCACGGAGTGCTGCCCCGGCAACGTCAACCGGATGATGCCCAATTTCGCGTCCCGCCTGTGGATGACGGACGGGCGCGGGGGATTGACCGCCGCGATGTATGCGCCTTCCCGCATCGCCTTCGCCGCCGGCGCCCAGGGACGGAAGGTGGAGGTTGCGGAAGCGACCCGGTATCCCTTCGGCGACGAGATCCGGTTCGTGTTCACCACCCCCGACGGCCCGGTCCGGTTTCCCTTTTCCATCCGCATTCCCGGCTGGTGCCGGTCGCCTGAAATCGCCGTCAACGGAAAGCGCCGGGCGCTCCCATCGGGCGCACCGGCCTACTTCGCCATCGAACGCGAGTTCCGAAGCGGGGATGTCATCACCCTGCGGCTGCCGCAGCGGATCCGGCTCGAGTCCGGCCCCGACCACACGGTGTCGATCGTCCGCGGGCCTCTGGTGTATTCGCTCAGGATTGACGCCGATTGGAAGGTCGATCCCGACGATCGGCGTTCGACTCGGGCCTTTCCCGCGTACGACGTCTATCCCACCAGCCCCTGGAATTACGCGCTCTGCCTCGATCCGGCCCGGATCGACGAGGAGGTCAGGACGGAGTTTCGCGCCTATTCGGATTCGCCGTGGTCCGCGCGCACGGCCCCCATCGCCCTCCGGGTTCCGGCGCGGCGGGTGCGGGGCTGGCAAATCGAGCGCCGCAGCGAGGTCCAGGTGGAGCACTGGAACATCATTCGCGATCCCAAGACGGGCCGGGCGGTGCAATGGATAAAGTCGGGCTTCGACCGCAAGACCGGACGCTTCCTGTTCACCCCGCCCGTGCCGGACCCCCGGACGGTCGCGGCCGAGGCGGACCCCGCGACCGTGATGGTGACCTTGATCCCCTACGGCAGCGCGAAGCTCCGCATCACGTATTTTCCCTGGATCGAGACTCCCTGAAGAGCGGCCGCCTACCGGGCGCGGCCGAGCTGCTGGTCGAAGAAACGGGCCATGAGGTGATGGGCCTCGATGGATTCGGGCAGATACCACTCGTTCCAGAAGGCATGGGGCAGGCCTTCGAAGACGACGAGACGGGCGTCGACCCCGTCGCGCAGGTAAGCGCGGTGCAGGATCGTGGTGCCGCTCAAGAGCAGGTCGCGCGTGCTGGTCACGAACAGCGCCGGCGGCAACCCGTGCAGGTCGGCGTAGACCGGCGAGAGGACGGGGTCGCGGGGATCGCAGGAGCCGACATATTGCGTGTCCGGCTTGCGGTCGGCGGGCAGGGGCAGCGGGCCGGAAAGCCCGAAGAGGGAAAACAAGGCGCTGGAATCCGTGAACCGGCTATAGTCGCCCATGCCGGAGAAGATCCCCAGTGCGGCCGGTTCCGGCAGTCCCAGTTGCTTCAGGCGCACCGCCACCTCGGCGGTGAGGATCGCGCCGGCCGACGTGCCGTACAGCGCCAGATCCTGAGGCCGATGCGTCTTGAGCAACTCGCGGTACACCGCAACGGTGTCGTCCACTGCCGCGGGGAAGGCGTGCTCCGGCGTCAGCCGGTACAGGACCGCGACCACCCGGGTCCGGGTCAGGCTCGCCAGGGGAATGGTCTCGGCGATGGAACCCCAATCGGCCCGCATCCCGCCGCCGTGCACGTTGATGAGCAGGCGCTGCCGGTGGTCCGCGGGAATCGAGGGCGGAGCGATGAACTTCACCGGCACGCCCGCGATTTGGCCGCGGGTGACCCGGGTGGGATACATCGGCTGCATGAGCTGCTCGAGCTTGGCCTCCCAGGCGTCGGCGTGGGCCCGATTTTCGGCGGTCGTGAGCGGCTGCCCCGAATCGATGTGCTTGGCGAGCCAGGCCTGGGCTTGCGGGCTCAAGGTGTCGGGCACCGGCACCACCCGGCACACGTGGGCAGTGCCCTGAGCGTCAATGAAACTGGAGTTGGCCTGGGGTCCGGGGCCTTGGGCGGCGAGAGAGCCGGCGAGGGCGCAGCCGGCCAGCACCAGAGGAAGCATGCGGCGGTGGGTCGTCATCATGAGGAAGGGAGAGGAGGGAGTTACGGAAGCAGCCCGGCGCCGCGGCGCACCATCAGTTCGAAGCAGCGCGCCGCCCGCTCGAGGCTGGACAGGTAGACGAATTCATTCGGCGAATGGAAATTCGCATCCATGGTCGCCGCCCCGAAGTCCACTGCGCTCGCGCCCAGCACCTGCTCGAACGCCGCCAGGACCGGCACCGAGCCCCCCACCCGGCCCTCGTAGGGCGCCACCTGGTAGACTTCCCGAAGCACCTCCGCGGCGGCTCGCACCGCGGGGTGATCCCGCGCGATGGCGTAGGGGAGGGCGCCGAAGCCGCCGCTCTTCACCTCGACCTTCACCGCCGCCGGCGCATGGCGGGCGATGTGCCTTTCGAGCAGCGCATACACTCGCGCCGGATCCTGGTTGGGGACCAGGCGGAAGGTGAGCTTGGCGTGCGCCTGCGCCGGGATGATCGTCTTTGGGCCCGGCCCCGTATGGCCTCCCCACATCCCGTTGATTTCCACCGTCGGCCGGATCCAGCACCGCTCCACGGTGGAGTAGCCCGGCTCGCCGTGGAGCGCCGGCACGCCGATGTCGCGGGCGTAGGCGGCGTCATCGTGGGGCACGCGCGCGTACTCGGCGCGGTCCTCCGGCGTCGCCGTCGCGACGTCGTCGTAGAACCCCTCGATCGCGATCCGGCCGTCCGCGTGGCGCAGCGACGTGAGCAGCCGGGCGAGGGCCTCCAAGGGATTGAGCACCGCGCCGCCGTAAAGGCCGGAATGCAGATCCCGGTCCGGTCCGGACACGCGGATTTCGGCGCTGCAGCCGCCGCGCAGACCCAGCAGCAGGAAGCCCTGGCGCTCCGACCACTCCACGCCATCCGCGCTGAGAACCAGATCGGCCGCCAAGCGGCGCTTCTCCCGCGCCAGCATGGAGCCGAAGTTGGGGCTGCCGATCTCCTCCTCGCCCTCGATGCAGAAACGCAGGTTGATCGGCGGCGCCGACTCCTTCAGGCAGGCCTCAATGCCCGCGATCGCGGCGGCCACGCCGCCCTTGTCGTCGGAAGCGCCGCGGGCGAAGAGCTTGCCGCCGCGCACCTGGGGCTCGTAGGGCGGCGAGGTCCACAATTCCAGCGGTTCAGGCGGCTGCACATCGTAGTGCCCATAAATCAGGGCCGTGGGAGCGCCCGGTCGATGCAGCCAGTCCCCGTACACGACCGGGTGGCCCGCGGTCTCGAGAATCTCCACGTGCTCAATGCCCGCCCGCCGCAGTCGCTGGGCGACCCACTCGGCGGCACGCCGAATCTCTCCCCGAAGTTCGGGGGAACCCGATTGGCTCGGGATGCGCAGGAATTCAGTCAGGTCCGCTAGCAGGGTCTTGGGGTCGGCGGGCATGCCCTATCCGATGACGCGAAGCCTCCGCTGGAAAGCGCAAAGCGCGGGCCGGCCGCCCGCCCGCCGCCGGCAGCATCAGCGAACGAAGGGCGAAAGGCGCGGCCTCGCCGCCCCGAGCGCGGCGAACAGGCCGAGCGCGCCGGCCAGCAGCAGCCCGTGGCGCCCTCGTGGGAGCCCGCGCCACTCGAACCAGGGCGCACCTGGGCACGAGCTTTGGTTTTTGCCTCGCGTCCGGGGAGATATCAACCTCCACGAGGCATGAGCAAATTCGCGGCCTTTCTGGCACTGTTCGGGTCGGTCGTCGTGCTGGGCGCGGAGCCGGCAGCCTCCCCATCCCGGCGCGTCGTATCGCTGGATGGCATCTGGCAGGTGGACGAGGGCGGCATGAACCAGGCCCCCGCGAAATTTGAGCACCGCATTCCGGTGCCGGGGCTCCTGTCGCTTGCCGCACCGGCGTTCACCCCGCCGCCCGGGCCGCCGGTCGCCGACCGGCGCAGCATTGGGCAAAAGGACCCGAGCCGCGACGCATTCTGGTACCGGCGGACGTTCACGATCGACGGCCCGCTGCCGGCGGTGGCCCGGCTCAAGATCCTGAAGGCCGCGTACGGAGCCAAAGTCATGCTCAACGGGGCCGACCTCGGCTACCATGCGGCCTGCTTCACGCCCGGCTACTTCGACGCCCGAAGCGCGCTGAAGACAGGCCTGAACGTCATTCTCGTGCGGGTCGGGGCGGACCGCGACGCCGTGACGGCCGCGATTCCGTCCGGTTTCGACTTTGAGAAGGAGCGGTACATTCCCGGAATATTCGATTCCGTGCAGCTCATCCTTTCGGGCACCCCGAACATTCTCACCGTGCAGGCGGTGCCCGAGATTGCGCGCCATGCCGTCCGCGTGCAGGCGGCGCTCATGAACGCGGGGGAAACGTGCCGGCGCCCGATCCGCTTCCTGGTGCGGGAGGCGAAGTCCGGGCGCATCGCGGGCCGCCTGACCACCGAGGCCATGCTGCTGCCCATGGGAAAGAAGACGACGGTCGACGTCGAGATCCCCCTTGCCGGCTGCCGGCTGTGGTCGCCGGAAGATCCCTTCCTCTATGAGCTGGTGGTGGACAGCGGATCCGATCAATTCCGAACGCGCTTTGGCATGCGGGAGTTCCGGTTCGATCCCGTCACAAAAACGGCGGTCCTGAATGGGCGGCCCTATTTCATGCGGGGAAGCAACTTCACCGTCTATCGCTTCTTTGAAGACGCGGAATGCAAGGACCGTCCCTGGGATCCGGCCTGGGTGCGGCTGCTTCATCAACGGGTGAAGGAAATGCACTGGAATTGTCTCCGCTACTGCATCGGTTTCCCGCCGGAGCACTGGTACGATATCGCCGACGAACTCGGCATTCTCATCGAGGACGAGTTTCCCGTCTGGTTCGGGGGCCCGGGCTGGAGCAACTATCCGGGCGCTCTCCGTTCGGACGAGCTGGCCCGCGAGTACGCGGAGTGGATGCGCGAGCGCTGGAACCACCCGTCCGTCGTGATCTGGGATGCGAGCAACGAGACCACCACGGACCAGACCGGCCCGGCCGTGGCCCGGGTGCGGGGGCTCGACCTGTCCCACCGGCCTTGGGACAACAGCTACAGCCCGCCGGCGCAGCCGGGGGACATGTTCGAGTCGCATCCGTATCACTTTCAAAATCCCAACTTCCGGCTCTCCGATCTCGCCACCGCCGATCCGGTCCCGCAGGGCAGCGCGCTGCATAACGACGGATCGCACGCGGTCGTGATCAACGAATACGGCTGGCTCTGGCTGAACCGGGACGGAAACCCCACCACCTTGACGCAGGAACTGTACACCCGCCTGCTCGGTCCGCATTCCACGGCGGCGGAGCGCCGTCACATTTATGCCCTCTACCTGGCGGCGGAAACGGAGTTTTGGCGGGCGCATCGGAAAGCGGCGGCGGTGATGCACTTCACCACGCTGGGCTACTCTCGGCCGGACGGCCAAACCAGCGACCATTGGCTGGATGTCGGCTCGCTGACTTGGGAACCGCAGTTCCACCACTATGTGCGCGATGCGTTCGCCCCGGTGGGTCTCATGGTGGATTTCTGGGCGGCGTCGGTGCAGGCCGGTGCCGCGCGCAGAATCCGCGTCTGCCTGATCAACGACCTGGACCAGCCCTGGAGCGGTCCGGTGACCCTGCGCTTGCGGGAGTCGGGCGCGCCGCCGGTGTTCGAGCAGTCCCGGCCGGCGCGCCTGGGGCCGGGCGGCACCGGGGCGGTGGAATTTGACGTGACCTGGCCCCGCTATGCCAGCCACTTCATTCTCGAAGCGGAACTGCGCGGCGCCGGAAACGAAATCGTCCGCAGTTCGCGCGAATTCCTGACGACCTTATAGCGCAGCCCCAAGAGGGCCGCTCGCCTTCAATGCCGCTCGGCCTCGCACTTCGTCGAGGCGCATTGAACCGTCGGCGCATTGACGCACGAATATGGCTTCCCCGGCTGGTAGTTGGAGTAATCCGGCGGGTAAACGTCGCCGGCACGGGCTCCGGTGCCCGATTCGAATGCGGCCTCCATCGCCCGGGCGGCGCTCGCCTTCGCGGTCGGCCTGGCGCCGGTCCATAGCACCTGTGGGGCGCCGTCGGGGCCAACCACGGCAAACCACAGATAGCCCGATGGCCGGACAGCGGCCTCCAGGTGGTACGTGGCCTTGTCAGCCACCCGGCAATAAAAGTAGGCCCAGGCGGACAGGCCACGATCGCGGTACTCCGCGGCGATGCGATGAACCCCGCCCGATAGGGCGACCCCTTCGTTGTGAATGGCGACGCCGTCGACGTTCCGAATATGGCTATGCCCCGTCGAATAGATCTGGGCGGCAGCATCGCCCGTGGCCGCAAACCCCAGCGCGATGAACGTGCCCGCCGCGATTGCGGCGATACCCCGCATCTTATTCATGAGGGGACTGTAAGCGACACGGGTGAAATGGCAATGACGTTTGCCCGCAGGGGCTGAGCCAGGGTCCAGGGCCTTGGGAACAAGCCATTGAGAGTTGCACCGGCCTGCGTGACGCTTGAGACTCGGTGGCGCATGCAGCAGCGCAACAATCGCGTCGTTGGCTTCGGCCTCGCCGTCGTTGCATTTTTGATCGCCCTTCCTCTTCCTTGGCTGGTTTTTCGGGGGCGGCCGCCGGGCCCCTGGCCGAGTGGGTTTCCGCTGACCGTCACAAGCATGAACGGCGCAATCTTTGGCATCCCCATTTGGGTGCTCCTTACGGTGTCACTGGTGACTACCGTCATCTGCGCGCTCAATTGGCTGGAGATTTCCAGCATTCCTCGGGCGCCGATCCTGATCGTGCACGTTCTCACGGCGCTGTGCTACCTATGGCCGCTGGCCACGAAAATCATGCATCCGTCGCAAGTTGACGTGAAACTCGGTCCCCTCGCGGCACTGATCGGATCCTATCTCGTCATTCGGCTCCATTTGACTCCAAGCTCATCCGAGCGACCGGCCATCCGCGGGCAGGTGGGCGCCTAGTGCACGGCAATCAGGACCTGGCCAGGATTTTGAGAGGCTCGGGTCGGGCGCTCCGGATTTTATTGCCGTCACTGTAAGATCGTCCCGAATTACCTGCGAGTCGGTCCCTATGCGGTCGTTTCCGAATGGGCTAGAGCTTGCATTCGCATGACTTTGTGGAAAGCCTCCCGTCCGCAAAAATATGATCCACGGCACGAAACTTCGGAACTTCATCTGCTGCGCGGCGATCGCCGCAGCGGCTTTCGCCCAACCCCTCGCGGCGCAGGTCCTCTACACCGAAAATGGCTTTTTCGGGAACACGGTCGGGTCCTATTCCGCCATCACCGGCGCCCCCATCAATCCGGCTCTGGTCACCGTCCCCTTCGGTTTCAGCAGCATTGCGGTCGACAATCAGGGCAATCTCTACACGGACAATTATTTCGAAGGCATCATCGGAAAGTACAACGCCGCGACCGGGGCGGCGATCAACCCGTCCCTGGTTTCAGGATTCGACGGGCCGCCGATGCTCTATGCCGTCAGCATCGCCGTGGACAACGCCGGCCAACTGTTCGTGTCGAGCGGATCGGGGCTTTACACCTTTGACTCGACGACCGGCGCGCAGATCGGCTCCGCCATTACGACCGGGACCGAGTACGTCGCGACGGATAGCGCCGACGACCTGTTCGTGGCGAACCCCTCGTGGGTCAGCGAGTACGGACCCGGCGGAACGTTGCTTTGGAGCGATGATACGGCGCTGAATTCCATCCAGGACCTGGCCGTCGACTCGGACGGAGACCTGTTTACCGCTGATGGTTCCACCGGCACGGTGTCCGAGTTCGATGCGGCGACCGGCCAATTGCTGAATCCCGATTTTATCACCGGGTTGGGATGGGCCGTGAGCGTCGCCACCGACAACTCCGGCGACCTGTTCGTTTCGTCGCAAAATTCGATTGGGGAATACAGTGCGGTCACGGGTGCGGTCATCAACGCCGATTTGATCAGCCAAGGTGGTGATCTCATCCGCTTCCACGCCGCGGCCCCGGAAGCAACGGGAACGATTGGCCTATTCGTGATCGGGCTGGTGGGGCTGAGTTCCTTGCGCTGCGCGGGCCGCGTCAGGGGCCGCGCCTAGCCCGCAGCGCTTCAAGGAAGGTCGAAATCCGGACGGAGGGCTCGAAAGCGCGCCGGGATCCGGCCGCCATTGGCCCGGCGCCGCTGCCTGCGCCCTTTGAATCCGGATTTCCCCGATAACCGGCGCGGCGCGGCCCCGGCCGTTGAGCGTTTTTACCCGCCGAACAGCGGTGGCTGGCGATTGCCGAAAATCTGCTGCTCGGCGCCGAAAAAATCCTAACGGGGCCGATGGTTCTGGCTTAAAGTCTCGCCATACCCCCGGCGGCAGCGGCGGCTGTTTCCGGCTCGGTCAGAGCAAACCCCCAAGTGTACCCCGAAATGGAAAGGGACCTGGTTGCGAATCGGTTCGTCGCGCGGC
>DASRSH010000272.1:0-3283 GCA_035656575.1 Opitutaceae bacterium | reverse complement strand
GGGCACGCCCGCCGCGCTGCGCGTCTCAGCCCAATTCACCCCGCGGCGCCCGGTGGTCGGCCGGAATCGCGTCAGCCTCCTGCTGACTGACGCCGCCGGCCGGCCCGTCAGCGTCGGGCAGCTCGAGATCGAGGGCGACATGAACCATCCCGGGATGCGCCCGGAGTTTTCGCAGGCCAGGGAAGTGGCGCCGGGGACTTACGCTGCGACCATCAACTTCACCATGGGCGGGGACTGGTTTCTCCTGCTCACGGGCGAGACTTCAAGCGGCAAGCCGATCTCCGCGCGGGTGGATGTGACGGGGGTCGGTTCGCCATGACGACGGTTCCCGGGCCCGCCCCCCTGGCCGGCAGCGCGGCCCGGCCGTTCGACCTTCTGCGCGTCCCCATCCTCGGCGGCTTCCTGCGCCGGCGCTGGGCGCGGGCGGCGCTGCAGGCGCCGGTGTTTCTCGTCGCCGTCCTGATGGCCGTCCACGCGCTCTTCGGACCGCAGCTCGCGCCCAAGAATTTCGGCTCGCTGGTGACCTGGGTCCATTTCCGGGGGCTGGTCGTGCTCGCGCTGCTGTGCGCGGGGAATCTCTTCTGCATGGCCTGCCCTTTCATGTTCTTGCGGGACCTGGCGCGCCGCTGGGCCGTCCCCCGCTGGAATTGGCCGCGCCCGCTGCGGAACAAGCTGCCCGCGGTGATCCTGTTTGCGGGCGTCCTCTTCGCCTACGAGTGGCTGAGCCTGTGGGCCGACCCCTGGGCGACCGGGCTGCTCATCGTCGGCTATTTCGCCGCGGCGCTCCTGGTGGATTTGTTTTTCCGCAAGGCCTCCTTCTGCAAGTACGTCTGCCCGATCGGGCAGTTCAACTTCCTCGGCTCGACCCTTTCGCCCTTCGAGATTTCCGTCCGCGATGCGAATGTCTGCGGGAGCTGCCGCACCAAGGACTGCATCACGGGACGCCGGGGTGCGGCCACCGCCCAGGAGCCGGCCGGCCGCGTCGTGCAGCGCGGTTGCGAGCTGGGGCTCTTTCAGCCCCGCAAGGTGGGCAATCTCGATTGCACCTTCTGCCTCGATTGCGTGCACGCCTGCCCCCACGACAACGTCGGCCTCCATGCGCGGCTGCCAGGGGAGGAGCTGGTGCACGAGGGTCCGCGTTCGGGCGCCGGCGACCTGGCCCGGCGGACCGACTGGACGCTCCTGATCGTCGTGTTCGTTTTCGGGGCGGTGCTCAATGCGTTCGCGATGATCAGCCCGGTTTACGCCCTCGAGCGCGCCTTTTCCCGCCTGTCGGGCGTGGAGAATAGGGGCGCGGTGCTCGGAGTCCTGTTCGGGGCCGCGCTCGTCGCCGAGCCGGCCGTTCTGCTCGGGGGCGCGGCGTGGTGCACCCGGCGGGCCGCGGCCGCCGGCGATTCCCTGCTGGCGATCATCAACCGCTTTTCGCGTTCGCTGGTTCCGATGGGCTTCGGCGTCTGGCTCGCGCACTACGGATTTCATTTTTTCACCGGCGCGCTGACCGTGGTGCCCGTGACGCAGTACGCCGTCCATGAGGCGACCGGAGCGTACCTGCTGGGATTGCCCCGGTGGAGCCTGGGAGGACTGCCGCCGGCGTTCGTGTATCCGCTGGAGCTGAGCTTCATGGTCTTGGGTTTCGGCGGCTCGCTCCTGGTCGGCTGGCGGGTGGCGAGAACGTTCGCTCCCAGCCGGGCGTTCCGCGCCTATATCCCGTGGGCATCGGTCGCCGCGCTTCTGTTCGCGGCGGCCTGCTGGACCATGAGCCAGCCGATGGACATGCGGGTCACCTTCCTCGCCCGTTGAATCGGCTTCCCGTCATGGCCCGCTGGCGCTCGGCCGCATTCGCCTGCCTCGCGTTGGCCAGCGCGGCCGCCGCGCGCGCGCACTTGGGGCCCCCGTACCCGATCCTGGTCGATCAGCCGATTCCGGGCTACGCGGTGACGGTCCTCGCCAATCCTGACGTGGGGCAGGCGGTGGCAATCGTCGTCCTCGAGCCCGTGAAGGGCGAGGCGGCGATTCCGGTCGCGAACGTGGCGGTTTGGGACCAGCCGGTTTCCGGCCGGCTGAAGAAGGCCGTATTTCCCACCGACCCGGATTCCGGTCGCGCGCCGCGGAGATTCCTCGCCCAGCCGGCCATCGACGCCCCCGAGCCGTGGAAGCTGGGGGTCGACATCCGTTTGGCCGACGGCTCGGTCCACTCGCTGGTCGCGGTCGTCCAGGCGACGCCCCCGGGAATCGGCCCCTGGGGCCTGGCGCTTTTCTCCTTTCCGATCGTGCTCTTTGGCGGCCTTTTTTTGGCGGTGCTCATTCGAAGGACCAAACGCAGATCTCCAGGCCCTTCCGCACCCGCGGCGGTGCGGGCGAACGGAGGCGCGCCATGAGCCCCCGCGCCAGGCAGGCGACCCTGACCTTCCTGTTCCTGGCCTTGATCGTGGGGCCGCTCGCGTATCAGAGACGCGCGCGCCCCGCCCCGCCGCGCGCGGCGGCGGCGGACGTCGCCGCGCGTTACGGACTTTCCCTTTCTGAAGTCGCGGCCGCTTCGGGCATACACTTCACGCACGAGGTCTCGACGGTCGACCCGAAATTGGCGAACATCGCCCCCATGATCGCGTCGATGGGAGCGTCCGTCTCGATCGTCGACTACGACAATGATGGCTGGAATGACATCTACGTCACGAACAGCCGTCCCGGCAGCAAGAACCGCCTCTACCATAATCTCCACAACGGCCGCTTTGAAGAGGTGGCGGAGAAGGTCGGACTCGCCGACCTGAACCAGCCTGGAACCGGCGTCTGCATGGGAGCGGTCTGGGCCGACTACGACAATGACGGATATCCCGACGTCCTGGTGTACAAGTGGGGCAAGCCCGAGCTCTTCCACAATGACGGCGGCAAGCGCTTCACCCGGGTGACCGATCGCGCCGGCCTGCCCGCCTGGATCAACGCCGGCGCCGCGACCTGGCTCGATTACGACCGGGACGGACTGCCCGACCTCTTCATCGCGGGGTACTGGCCGGACAACGTTCGGTTGGAGGCGACGGACACCACCCGGATCATGCCGGACAGCTTCGAATACGCGCGCAACGGCGGGCGGAAATGGCTCTTCAAGAACCTCGGCCACGGGCGGTTCCGGGACGTCACCCATGAGGTGGGAATCAACAGCACGCGCTGGACCCTCGCCGTGGTCGCGTCGGACGTGAACGGGGACGGCTGGCCGGATCTCTTTCTTGCGAATGACTACGGCATCTCCGAGCTGTACTTGAACGAGCCTGCGCCCGGCGGCGGGCGG
>DASRSH010000271.1:0-3127 GCA_035656575.1 Opitutaceae bacterium | reverse complement strand
CGATGACGTCGTCGGAGTCCGAAAGATACGCGCCCCACCAGTGGAAGGTGCTGTTGGCGATGATGTGATGCCGCGCCTGCCGCATGACGGAGATCTTCTCCCAGGTCGGCAGGGTGAGGGGAAGGACGCGGGTGCGGCCGGCGAGCCCCAGGGCCGGCACGAATTCCGCCTGGGCCCAGCCGGGATCGTCGGTCATGATGACGATGGGGAGCGTGGAGGGCATTTCGGCCAGCGCCCGGCGGTAATAGTCGAAGCCCAGGACGCCCATCGCGGCGGTCAGTTTGGGATCGCTGACGTAGTCGCCCCGCCGAATCCCGAGCGAAATCCATTCGCCCGGCGCGGGCGGCGGAACGGCTGGCAGCCGGGCGCGAACCGTTTCGCGGATCGTCTGCGCATACAGCGGGAGCTGCCAGAAGCCGATGGCGAGCGCCTTGCCCCGCGGCGGCGGATGCTCGACAAAAACGGGATCATCGCGGTGATAACGGTAGCCGATCAGGCGCAGCGCGCGGATGGTCCAGGGCGAATAAGTGCGGACGGGCAGGGTGAAGAGCTTGTCCAGCTCGAAGGGGAAGCGCTGCGGCTCGAACAGCCCCTGCATGTAATAATCATTGTACGCGACGCGGTAGGACTTGCCGGCCAGGTAGGTGCCGTAGGCCCATTGGAATAGCTGGTTGCCGACGCCGCCTTGAAAATAGACGATGACGGGCGTCACAGGGCGGCCCCCGCGGCGGGCCGGAGCCAGGGCTGCTCGCGCAGCCAGCGGACCAATTCGGCGGCCATGGCCCGGTCGTCGGGGACGCGGGGGTGGTTCGAGGACCAGTGCCGGAAGACGTAGTGGGCGATCCGGGGGTCGTGCGCCTCCAGGTCCGACACCGCGGCGCTCCACGCGGCGCGCAGATGCGGATTCTTCGCTCCGCCGCTCATGCCTCCGCGGAGCAGGACGATCTCGGCGCCGGGATAGGCGGCCCGGATTGCGGAGATCAGTTTCTCGTACCGCGCGGTGAAGCTGGCCGGGAACGGCTCGCCATGTTGCGCCGGATACGAGCAGTCGTTTTCGCCGAAGTTGACGAAGACGACGTCGGGATGAAACGCGGCCACGTCCACCGTCGGCGAGGCGGCGTCCGGATAGAGGTGATTCCAGACCTCGCCCGCCTTCATGGGCACCCAGCCTTCGGACACTCCCATGCCGCTGACGGAGATATTCCGCAGGTCGGCGTCGAGCGCGCGGGCGGCGAGGGCGGCGTAACTCCGGGCCGCATCATGCGTGCGGTGGTCGATCCATTGGTCCTCCGGGCCGTCCTCGTTGCAGGCGCCGACGGTGATGGAGTCGCCGTAAAAGACGAAGCGATGCTCGTAGCGCGGCGGGGGAGGCGCCGCGACGTCCGCGCCGGGGGCCAGCTCAATCCCGGCAAAGGCGACGGTGCCGACGGTCGCTTCGGTGCGCTTGGAGAGCACGAGATGGTGCCGCCCGGGGGAAAACGGGCCGAGTGCGATCCGGTCCGGCGCGCCGGCGTTCGCGGCGACGATTCGGTTGGCGCCGTCGACCGTGGCATTGAAGAAATTCTGCCCCGTCGCGTCGCGAAAATCGAGGGCGAGCGACGGCCCGGTAAAGTCCACCGCCACCCGCGTGCCCTCCCAGATGAGGACCGGGGCGCGCGGATCGCGGAAGTCGATCCGGCCGTCATACTGAAATGCGGCGTTGGAAGCGGGAACCAGGGCGGCGACGGCGGCGCGGGGCGCGCCGAGCAGGCAGCCGGCGGCGACCCAAGCAATGCCCGCAGGCAGTTTCCGGGGTAACATCCCGCCATCGGATGGGATCGCCGCGAAAACTTCAAGATTGGGGCGGGGAGAAACCATCGCCCCTCGAATCGTCCGGCGCTTCTGCCGGCATGGACCGCATGACCTCGCGCGCGAGGATGCTGGGATCGAATTCGCCCGGCACGACGGCGCTGGACGCGGCATTGTAATGCGCCCCACATCTTCTGGCAAGCGCCGGCGGCATTCCGAACGCGGACGCGCGGAACCCGTCCCGGCCGCATTTCCCCCCAGGCGCCGGTAGTCCCGGCGACCCATGATTTCCGCCGGCGAACTGCCGGGGCCGGGGGCGGTCCAAGGAGTCATGCCAACGGAAGTTGCACGCAAACGCGCGCGCGAAGACGCGCGCGCCGGCAAGCGGCCCACCACCCAGGCGGGCGAATTCGTGCGGGAGGAGATGCACCGCTTCGAGGAGGGCAGCGGCAATGTGCGCTCGCGCAAGCAAGCCATCGCCATCGGGCTCTCGGAAGCGCGGCGCGCGGGCGTCAAGCTGGGCGCGCCGCAAAAGGGCAAGGCTTCCGCCGCGACTCGCCGCAAGGCGCAACGCGACATCGCGGTGGCCGAAGGCCGGCGCAAGCCGTCTCCCTCGCGTTCCCGGGGGGCCCGGAAAGCGGCCCAAACGCGGAGCCGGCAGGCCCGGTGACGCCGATGCCCGCTTGAACGAGATGGACGGGGCCATCAGCACGGGAGCCGTCAACCGGCCGCGCGCCGAGCGCCTGGCGCGAGACGACCGCTGGCCGGGGAGCCTTTCACTTCGCCAGGTGCGGAGTCTGGAGGAAGCGCTGAAGGCGAAGCTGGACGGCGAGGTCCGCTTCGACTCCGGCGCGCGGGCCCTTTACGCCACGGACGGCTCGAACTACCGCCAGGCCCCCGTGGGGGTGGTCATTCCACGGCATGTGCAGGACGTGGAGACGGCGGTTCGGCTGGCGCGCGAGCACGGGGTGCCGCTGCTCAGCCGCGGAGGCGGAACCAGCCTGGCCGGGCAATGCTGCAACGTCGCCCTGGTGATGGATTTTTCCAAATACATGCACCAGGTCGTGGGGGTCGATGCCGAGCGCCGCCTGGGCACGGTGCAGCCGGGCTGCGTGCTCGATCACTTCAGTGACACGGCGAACAAGGAAGCGGGCCTGATGTTCGGCCCGGATCCGGCCACGCACAGCCGCTGCACCCTGGGCGGGATGCTGGGCAACAATTCCTGCGGCAGCCATTCCCTGCTGAGCAAGAAGGACGGAATGGGTCTGCGCGTCAGCGACAACACCCATTCGCTCGACGTGCTCCTGTACGACGGCACCCGGATGCGCGTCGGCCCCAC
>DASRSH010000270.1:0-11168 GCA_035656575.1 Opitutaceae bacterium | reverse complement strand
ACTTTGCGGGCTCCTCCGTGGTGCACATGCAGGGCGGCGTAATCGCGCTCATCTTCGCATGGCTGATCGGCCCCAGGTACGGAAAGTATGACGCAAAGGGCAAGCTGGTGAACCCGATCGTCCCCCACAGCATACCGATGGTGATGCTCGGCACGTTCATCCTCGCCTTCGGCTGGTTCGGCTTCAACCCCGGTTCGTCCATGGCGGCGACCGACCTGCGCATCGCGGTGGTTGCGGTCAACACCATGCTCGCCAGCGCGACCGGCGCCCTCGGCGCCACGCTGTGGATGTGGTGGTTCAAAACCAAGAAGCCGGATCCGGCCATGATGTGCAACGGCATGCTGGCCGGCCTGGTGGCCATCACCTGCCCCTGCGCCTTCGTCAGCGCTGGAGGAGCGTCGATCCTCGGCCTGGTCGCGGGCGTGCTGGTCGTCGAATCGGTCTTCTTCTTCGACCGCATTGGCATCGACGATCCAGTGGGCGCGATTTCGGTCCACGGCGTCAACGGCGCCTGGGGCTGCCTTTCGCTCGGGCTGTTCGCCGACGGCACCTACGGCGACGGATGGAACGGGGTTTCCGGCACGGTCCGCGGGCTCTTTTACGGCGGCGGCTGGGGCCAGTTCATGGCCGAGCTGATCGGCGTCGTCGTCTGCTTTGTCACTCTCGCGGTGCTCTCGCTGGTGGTGTACTACATCGGCGAAAAGCTGGTCGGCAATCGCGTGTCGAAGGAAGTTGAGATCGGCGGCCTGGACCTGCCCGAGATGGGCGCGCCCGGCTACGCGGGGATGGTCATGGACAAGGCGGCGGAAACGCCGGTCACATGAGCGCCGCCGCAATCCTTCTGGCCGTCGTGGCGCCCGTCGGCGCCGCGCTGGCCGGGGCCGCGATTGGAGCGGGCTTCGGCCTGCTGCAGACGCAAGCCCAGCGGCGCCACCAGCTCCGCGTCGCCCGCGGCGATTACACCACGCCCTGGGCTTCGATGGGAGGCTCGTCGGGCAGGGTCGTGAGCCTGCTGCTCGCGCTCGCCGCCGTGCAGGTCCTCTGTCCCGCCCTCTTCGCGCCCGGCAGCCGCATCCCCTGGTTCATTTCCGGGGGCATGGCCATCGGGTACGGCTGGACGCTCGTCGGCCGCCTGCGCCGGCACGGGGCTTGAGCTTCCCCACCCCTTTGGACGCATACCCCCCGGCGGCGGGGGGTATTTGGTCCGCCCTGGCCGTGCGGGCCAGGGCGGACCCTTTCAATCTGGTCGCCACGGGGATTTTCTTCCTGGCGATCGCGCACACTTTTCTCGCGCCGCAGTTCCGGCGCTGGGCGCGCGCCGCCGAGGAGCGCCATCTGCGCCGGCCGGCGTCGCGCCTGCTGGACGACGACGGCAATCCCGTCGCGGAAGTGAGCTTTGCGGGCCAGGTGCTGCACCTGCTCGGCGAAGTCGAGGCCGTGTTTGGGGTCTGGGCCGTGGTCCTGGGCGTGGCCATTGGAGTGGCCAAGGGCTGGACCGTGGCGCGCGACTACGCCGGGAGCCGCGACTTCACCGAACCCATGTTCGTCATGGTCATCATGGCGCTGGTTTCGACCCGCCCTCTCCTGCGCCTGGCCGAGCACTGCCTGCAGGTCTTCGCGGGCCTGGGGGGCGCCACGCTGGGCGCCTGGTGGGCCGCCATTCTCATCGTGGGGCCGCTGCTGGGATCGTTCATCAGCGAGCCCGGGGCGATGACCATCAGCGCCCTGCTGCTCGCGCGGCAATTCTACCACTACGAGCCGTCGCGCCGCCTGAGCTACGCGACGATGGGACTGCTGTTCGTCAATGTTTCGGTCGGAGGCGCCCTGACGCCGTTCGCCGCGCCGCCGATGGTCATGGCCGCCGGGCCCTGGCATTGGAACCTGGCCTTCATGCTCGGCCACTTCGGGTGGAGAGCGGCGCTGGGAATCATGACCGCGACGGCCACCTACTATGCCCTCTTCCGGGGCGAGTTTCGCGAACTCAACCGCAAATACGCGCGGATGGGGCGGCAGCTCACCCAGGGCGGGGGCGCCTACATTCCTCCGTGGATCTTCCTGGTCCACGTGGCCTTCGTGGCGTTCGTGGTCGCGGTGGCCCGCTACCCGGCGCTGTTCGTCGGCGCGTTCCTCTTCTTTCTCGCGTTCGCCCAGGCCACCGGTCACGTGCAAAAGAAGATCGACCTGCGCGGCCCGCTCCTGGTGGCCTTCTTTCTGTCGGGACTGGTGGTGCACGGCGGACTGCAGAGCTGGTGGCTGCAGCCGGTCCTGGCGCATCTGGGGCGGATGCCGCTTTTTCTCGGCGCCACCTTCCTCACCAGCTTCAACGACAACGCCGCCATCACCTATCTCGCCACGCTGGTGCCCGGATTGACCCTCGGCCTCAAATACGCGGTCGTCGCCGGCGCGGTGACCGGCGGCGGTCTCACCGTCATCGCGAACGCGCCCAATCCGGCCGGTCAGACCCTGCTGCAGCGCTTTTTCCCGGAGGGAGTCTCCCCGTGGGGCCTGATGGCCGGCGCCCTCCTGCCGACGGTCATCCTGGCCGTGGCGTTCATGGCCTAGCCTCGCCGGCCTCGCCCGGGCGGCTGACGAGGCGATAGCCGATGCCCGATTCGCTCTGCAGATAGCCCGCGGCGTCGAACTCCTCTCCCAGCTTGAGGCGCAGCTTGGCCATGTAGGTGCGAACGTAATGCACGCGCCCTTCGGCCCGAGGGCCCCACAACTCGGCCAGAATCGTCCGATGGGTAACGATCCGATCGGCGTTCACGACCAGCAGGCGCAGCAGCTGAAACTCCGTCGCGCTGAGCTTGATTTGCCGCCCCTGCCTGCCCACCCACTGCGTCGCCAGGTCGACTTCCAGAGGGCCGAACCGCAGCGGCCGGTCCGAGGCGACCGCGTTCGCCCGCCGCAGCAACGTGCGCAGCCGGGCCAGCAGCTCCTCCCGCCCAAAGGGCTTGGTGATGTAGTCGTCCGCTCCCGCGTCCAAGGCGGCGACTTTGGTCGCCTCGTCCTTGAGGACGCTGAGCACCAGGACCGGCGTGCGGCAGATGCTCCGCAGCGCGCGCAGCACCTCCACGCCCGACAGATCCGGCAATTTGAGGTCGAGGATGATGGCATCCGGGGACGAAAGGGCGACTTCCCCCAGGGCCGCCCGGCCCTGCGTCGCTTCGCGCACCCGGTACCCGGCCGCCTCCAGCGTCACCCGCATCACGGCCAGGAGGGCCTCCTCGTCGTCGACAACCAGCAGCGAACTGCGAAGGTCCTCGGTCATGGCGGCAGATCCGTCAGCTCGGGCGCCGGCAGCCAGGCGGTGAAGGCCGCGCCGCGACCCGGCGCCGATGCCAGGGTCAGCTCGCCGCCCTGGGCCCGCATGAAGCTGCGGGCCACCGCCAGCCCCAGCCCCAGGCCGCCCGCGCGCACCCCGGCCCCCCGCACAAAACGCTGGAAGAGACGTTCCTGCAGCTCCGGCGGTATGCCCGGGCCGGAGTCCCGGACGCGCACGAACACTTTCCGATTCGGCGCGTCGCTTCCGCCCTCGACCGCGATCGCGGCCGCGGGCGGCGTGTAGAGCGCCGCATTGAGCAGCAAGTTGGCGATCACCTGTTCCATGAGCGCCGCGTCGGCGAAGAAAAGAGGCAGCCCCGGGGGGACGCGCACGTCGATCGCCCGGAGGCCGAGGCGATCGGCCTGGGAGCGGCGGGCGCTCCGGATCAGATCCAGCGGGTCGCACCAGTCCATTTTCGGCTGGAGCACCCCCGACTCCAGGCGGGTGTGGTTGATGAGGTTTTCGACCACATGATCGAGGCGGGCGACCGCCCGTCC
Organism: Opitutaceae bacterium; assembly: GCA_035656575.1. Lineage (GTDB taxonomy): Bacteria > Verrucomicrobiota > Verrucomicrobiia > Opitutales > Opitutaceae > Palsa-1447. The sequence goes on along the minus strand of DASRSH010000270.1, from coordinate 7,346 downwards.
GCTTTCGACCAGGAGCGCGGGCGAAGGCTCCCCGCCCCGCGCGCGCATCTCATCGAGCGCCGAGCGGAGCACCGCCAAGGGCGTCTTGATCTCGTGCGCCAGGCCATTGAAGAGGGCCTGGTGGAGCTCTTCAGACCGGGCGAGCAGCCGGGCCCGCTCGCGCCCCACCCGCGCCGCGGCGAGCTGGCCTCCGATCACGGCGGCCAGAAAATAGATGCCGATCAGCAGCGTCTGGCCGGGCCGCAGGGGCGCGAAGGCGAACGCGGGCGGGAGCATGAAGTAATTCCAGCCCACGGCGCTCGCCACGGCGGCGAAAAGGGCCGCGAGCCGCCCCACCCGCAGACTCAGGGCGAAAACGGCCAGAAGATAGATCTCGCCAAAGATGTCGTATTGCCGGGGCCAGAGGCATCCCGCCGCCGTGATGAGCGCGAGCACCGAGACAATTTCCCCATACTGCCGATGCGTGGTCTTCATGGCCTGCCCCGCCGGAGCATAGCCTGCGCCACCTTCCGGGTCAATTTATGGGAACGGCCGGCGGCGCTCGCGCCTACGGGGTGATGGCGACGCGGGCGGGCACGCCGACCGCCGAGTTGGCCGTGACCCAGATGAAGAGCTGGCCCGGTTCGACGACGTCCTTCATGTCGATGTTCCAGAAGGCGAGTTCGTCCCGCCCCAGGGTGAAGTCGACCCGACGCGTTTCCCCCGGCCGCAGGGTGATGCGCCGGAAGCCCTTCAGCTCCCGGTCGGGCCGGGCCACGCTCGTGCCGCGCTGCCGGATGTAAAGCTGGACGATTTCGGTCCCTTCCCGGCTGCCTTGGTTGGTGACGTCCGCCGCGACGTGGAACCGGGCCGACCCGTCGTTGAGCGCCCGCGCGCTGAGCGCCGCCGCGTCGACCGAGACCGCGGAATAGCCGAAGCGGGTGTAGCCGAGGCCATAGCCGAAGGGGTAGAGCGGCGTATCCGGCAAGTCGATATAGCCGGTCACGTAGTGGGCGTCCTGGGTCCGGGTCCCCATCGACAGCACGTCGGAGCGGGGGCGGCCGGTATTGAAGGCGTCGTAATAGATCGGCACCTGGCCGACCGAGCGCGGCACCGACACCGTCAGCCGCCCTGCGGGATTGACGTCGCCGAACAGGGCGTCGGCCACCGCGTGGCCGGCCTCGACCCCGGGAAACCACGCCCAGAGCATGGCGTTGACGTTCTCCGCGGCCCAGGGAAGGGCGAGCGGCCGTCCGCTGAAGATGACCAGGACGACGGGGACGCCGGTATTGACCACGCCTTGAAGCAGCGCCTGCTGGCTGCCGGGCAGGTCGAGCGTCGACCGCGACGAGGCCTCGCCCGTCGCGCTGCTGGCCTCGCCCAGGGCGACGATCGCCACGTCGGCGTTCTCGGCCGCGTCGATCGCCTCCCCATAGCCGTTGTCCGCCGCGCTGCCGACGCCGGAGCCAGGGGCGTAGGTGAGGCGCATCCCGGCCGCCTGGGCCCGTTCCGTCAAGGCCTGCCGCAAGGTGACGACATCATGGGGGTCCCCCGCGCAAGGCCACGATCCGAGCATGTCGCGCGGGCTGTCGGCCAGGGGCCCGATCAGGGCGATCTTCTTGCCCGCGGCGGCCGCCAGCGGCAGCAGCGTGTCGGTGCCGACGGGGCGGTTCTCGAGCAGCACCAGCGATTCGGCGGCGGCGCGGCGCGCCAACGCGCGCCCTTCCGGAGTCAGCCCCGCCGGCCCCGAGGGCTCGGCGGTATAGGGATGGTCAAACAGGCCCAGCGCCGCCTTCGCCCGGAGAATCCGGCGAACCGCCTCGTCCACCCGCGCCTGGGGCACCGCCCCCGAGCGCACCAAGGCCGGCAGCTGCGGCAGAAAGATCGCGCTTTCCATGTCCATATCGACGCCGGCGAGGAAGCTCTTGCGCGCCGCCGTGGCGTCATCGTCGGCGATCCCGTGCTGCTCCAGCTCGCGGACGGCGGTCCAGTCGCTGACGACGAACCCCGGAAAACGCCACTCGCCTTTGAGGATCCCGTCCAGCGTGAAGGGGTTCGCGCTCGCCGGCACCTCGTCGAGCAGATTGAAGGCGGACATCACCGTGGCGCACCCCTGATCCACCGCCGCCTTGAACGGGGGCAGGTAGATGCCGCGCAGCGTCCGCTCCGAGATCTCGGTGGTATTGTATTCGCGGCCGCCCTCGACCGCGCCGTAGCCGACGAAGTGCTTCGCGCAGGCGAGGATCGACGTCGGGTCGTCCAGACGGCTGCCCTGATAGCCCCGCACATAGGCGCGCGCGATGGCCGAGCCGAGATAAGGATCCTCGCCCGCGCCCTCGGTGATGCGGCCCCAGCGCGGATCGCGGGCGATGTCGACCATCGGCGAAAACGTCCAGCGCACGCCTTGGGCGGAAGCCTCGCGCGCGGCAAATCGCGCGGTCTGCTCAATCACGTCCATGTCCCAGCTGCAGGACAGGCCCAGCGGAATGGGAAAGATCGTCCGGTAGCCGTGAATCACATCCAGGCCGAACAGCAGCGGAATATGCAGCCGCGAATCCTCGACCGCCTCCTTCTGGTACAGCTGCGTCTGGTAATAGGATTCCGGACTCAACACGCTTCCGACCAGGCCCTGCTTGACCAGCGCCTCGCCCGTTTCGTTGCCCAGGATGGGCCCGGGCAGGAATCCGGCCGCCAGCTGGTTGAGCTGGCCGACCTTCTCCTCGAGGGTCATCTGGGCCATGAGCGAGTCGATGCGCGCGTCGTCTGCGGCGCGGGCTCGGCCCACGGTCAAAATCGTCAACGCCGCGGCAAAACCAATCCGGGATAAGCGCATGGGGAAGTCATGGACTTTAGCGCAGGGCAAAGGTTCGGCAACGACGGAGGTCGCCTTCCGCCGCCGCCGCCGCGGCGTAGCCGGGTTCAAACGGCAGCCGAAGCAGTCGCCAGTCCCCGGCTCCCTCCGCGCAGCGCACCAGTTCCGGCGCCGGCTGCAGGCGGACGGCAAAACTCTGCAAGGGCTGCGACAACCCGCGTCCCAGGCCCTTCAGGTACGACTCCTTGAGGGTCCAGAGCGCGAAGAAGGCCCGTTCCCGCTCCTTCCCCGCGAGCGCGGCCAGCTCGCGCCGCTCCTCTTCGGCGAAAAAGCGCCCGGCGATGTCTTCAGAATCGGCGGGACGCTCGAGTTCCACGTCCACCCCCAGCCGCATGCCGCGCGCCAGGCCCACCAAGGCCCAATCCCCGGAATGGGAAGCGCTGAACTGCAACTCCTCGGCGCCCGGACTGCCGGTCCCGGTCTTCGCCAGCTCGGGCTTGCCCTGGGGGCCGCGCGCGAATGCGACCTCCCGGGGCTCCCGGCCCAGAATCCGGCCGATGAGAATGCGCCGGGCGGCCCGGCTGGCCGCCTCGCGGCGCGCGTCGGCCGGGAAATGAAAGCGGGCCAGCGCGGACCATTCCGCGTCGGGCAGATAACCCCTCCAGTCCTCGCAGGGGCGATCGGCCCGCACCCGCCACAATTGCAGCTCCCCTTCCGCAAGTGCGCCCGGCGGCTCGGCTTGGATCCAACCGCCCTCGGGATGCATCCCCGTCGCTACCGCCCGGCGCCAACCGTGTCCACCCTATCCGCCGCCGGAGGCCGGAGCAGGTCGGCGATCACCCCGGCCAGCGTCTTCACCGTGTAGGGCTTGGCCAGGAATCGGCAATTCTCCGGGGGGATGAATCCGCGGCGCACGACTTCCTCGTTGTAGCCGCTCGTGAAAGCGATGGGAATGCCCGGTTTCTCCGTCCGAAGAATCTGCGCCAGTTCGAGGCCGCTCATCCGGTCCGGCATCACGATGTCCGTCAAGACGGCGTCGATCTCCGCCTTCTCGCCTTTCCAGATTTTCAAGGCCTCGCGCCCGGTGCTGGCGGCCAGCACCCGATATCCGCGCAGGCCGAGCGCGGTCACAGCCAGCTTTCGGACGGTCTGCTCGTCCTCCACCACGAGGATCGTCGCGCGGGTGCCGTCTCTCGCAGCCCCGTCACGCCCGGCCACGGCACTGGCCGGCGGAGCCCCCTCCGCCACGGGAAGAAAAATATGAAAGGTGGTGCCCGTGCCCACCCGGCTCTCGACCTCGATCCATCCCCGATGCTGCTGCACGATGCCGAAAGCGGTGGAAAGGCCGATTCCCGTCCCCTTGCCGGGCTCCTTCGTCGTGAAAAATGGCTCGAAGATGTGCGGCTGGATGTCCGCGGGGATGCCGCACCCGTCGTCCCGGACGCTGAGGCGCAGGTAGTCGCCTCCCCGGGCCTCGACCCGCTCGGTCACGATGTGCAGATGGCCGCCATCGGGCATGGCGTCGCGGGCATTCACGGCCAGGTTGACCAGCACCTGTTCCAGCGATCCGGCATCCCCTTCGACGGTGGGAAGATCGGGTCCCAGCGAGAAGTCGAGATGAACATCCTCCCCGATGACTTGTTGCAACATAGCTGCAATGTGCTTCACGGTCCCATTCACATCGACGGGTTCGTGCTGAAGGGGGCGCTTTCGGCTGAAGAGGAGAAGCTGCTGGGTGAGCCGCATGGCACGGTCTCCCGCCAGCCCGATCTCGCCCAGAACCTTGACGGCTCGCGGAGGCAGGGGCTCGGTATCCAGCAGCAACTCGACCCAGCCATTGATCGCCGTGAGCAAGTTGTTGAAGTCGTGGGCGATACCTCCGGCCAGCTTCCCCACCGCCTCCATCTTCTGCGACTGCCTGAGCTGTTCCTCGACCCGCCGCGCTTCGGCGCGCAGTCCCGCCGACCGGACGGCGCTGCGGACAGCCAGCCCGAGGCGGCCCAGTCGGTCCTTGAGCAGGTAGTCCGTCACGCCCTGCTTGATGCATTCGGCGGCGCGCTCATCGCCGAGCGTACCTGAGAGCACGATAAATGGCGTATCGGGGTACCGCCGATGCAAATCGTTGTACGCAGCCAGCCCGCCATAGCCTGGCAGCCGGTAGTCGCTCAGGACGATGTCAAAGGGCTCCGCCAGAGCGGCCAGGTACTCCTCCTGGTCCCGGACCCAGCGGGTATCCGACCCCAGGCCTGCCTTCCGCAGCTCCCGCAGCATGAGGACTGCGTCATCCTCGGAGTCCTCGAGGAGCAGGATGCGAAGCGAAACCGGCCCTTCACTCGGGGTGGACATGAGAGAAGCGGAACGGAGGCTTGGACCGCCGCCCCGCCGCCCGGGTCCTGGGGGGATTTCCTCATTTTTCCCGGCCGCCTTCTCCCGAGGGGAAATCGCGCCTCCGTATTCAACATTAAGATACAATACGGCCGCCCGCCCGGAGGCCGCCGGGGCGGCCCCGGGGCGGGTCGCAATGTTTACCCCTTGACACGGACACGTGTCCTAATCAGACCGGGATGCCCCCCATGAAAACAGTTTGTTTCCCCCTCCGCGCGTTCGCGGTGTGCGCCGTTCTCGCCGGGTCCCCGGCCATGTTCGCCCAGGCCGCGGATCAGGCGGCGGTGCCGCCCTCCGACCAGCCGGCGGCTTCCAATAGCACCAGCTCCGACGAGGTGCTCACGCTTCCCACCTTCGAGGTGACCGGAGACCAGGCCCACGGCTACGTCGCGTCCCAGTCGACCACCGGCACGCGCATCGCCAGCAATATCGCCGACCTGCCGTTCGACGTCGACGTCGTGACGCAGCCCTTCATGAAGGACTTCGCCAACTTCGATCAGAACGATTTCCTGCGCTTCGTCCCCGGCTATTCGCCTTCGGAAGTCACGGGCCAGTATCAGTTGCGCGGCTTCACTTCGCCGGTCGAGCTGGTGGACGGCTTCCGCCGCGTCGGCCTGGTCGACGTCGCGGACATCGACCGCGTCGAAATCATCCAGGGTCCCGACGCCTCCATCTATGGCGCCATCCAGCCCGGCGGCGTGGTCGATTACATCACGCCGCAGCCGACCACGACGCCGGCGGCCGAAATGAGCGTGGTGGGGGGCGGGGAGGATTTCTTCCGCAGCTCGCTCTGGGCGTCCGGCCCGCTGAACAGCGCCGGCACCCTCTTCTACCGGGTTTCGGCGGCTTACCAGTACAATGGCTACGGCGAGGACTTCTCCAGCCAGAAAAAGGGATTCGAGTCCGTCAAAGTGCTCTACAAGCCGGACAACGCCACCAGCGTGACCTTCGACTTCGAGCACGAGGAGCTCTATCAGCATCCCTTCAACCAGGACCTCACGGTCACGGAAAAGCTGCCCATGCCGTGGGCGGGCAACAACATCACGGAGAGCCAGTATTTCGGCATGACGTACCCCAATCTCTACGACTACGACTATGCCGGCCCGGAGAGCTACGACGTCTACCGGATGACGAGCGGCACCATCACCCTCGAGCACCAGTTCAACAGCGTTTGGAATCTCAAGTTCGGGGTCAACGGCTTCACCCAGCCCTATTTTGACCAATTGATCGGCAGCGGCGCCTATTACCCCTATGGCACGGGCAACGTCAACATCGTCAACGGCCAGGTCACCAACGCCTTCACCCCGGAGGTCAAGGACCAGCCGCAGGTCGATTTCAAGCCCCAGAAGGGCGGCGGCGCGCAGCTGGACAACCTCTTCCACTTCAAGACCGGCGGCATCGACAACAAGCTGCTGCTGACCGCGGACTACAACGACGTCAACCAGCGGACCGTGACGTATGTGCCCGAGGTCAACGGCACGCAGGCGACGGACTACTACGCCGTCTACAGCCCCTACAATCCGGCGGGCGCCTCCTACTACACGCCGCAATCCTCCTGGGACGCCGCGATGGGGTACGGATGGAACACGACGCTCTACGACAATGACCCCGGGCTCTACAACGCGCTCACCACGGACCAGTGGACCGACTCCAAGGACTATGGCGTGATGCTGGTTGAACACGCGTCGACGTTCAACGACCGGCTGATCCTTCTGGCCGGCGGCCGGTATGACTACGTCCGCAACGACGTCGCCAACTACAACATCCCCGCCGTCGGCAACGCCACCTCGCTCGTCACCGTCCTGCCTTCGCCCTATCAGGCGTTCGACTACACGACCTCGGCCTGGACGTACCAGCTCGGGGCCACCTTCAAGGTCGTGAAGGGCATCAATCTGTATGCCAACAAGAGCACGGCGTTCAATCCCCAGCCCCAGATCGACACCGATACCGGCCAGGCGCTGCCCAATAACACGTCCGACGGCTACGACTATGGCGTCAAGTTCACCCTGGTCGACCAGACCCTGAATCTGACGCTGGATCGGTTTTCCATCAACGAGCACAACCTGGCGCAGACCGAGACGGATCCGGTCTCGGGCCAGAAGGACACCATTCTCAGCGGACTCCAGCAGGCCAACGGCTATCAGGCCGAATTGAGCTATCAGGCGACCAA
>DASRSH010000269.1:0-5302 GCA_035656575.1 Opitutaceae bacterium | reverse complement strand
GCCGGGCGGCACGGCTCGGAGCTCGGCTTCCAGCCGGTCCAGATCCAGGTGGGGATATCGCTTGAAGCGCGCGCCGCTCCGCGTGAGGCCGGCGATCATGCTGGCATGAATGAGCCGGTCGGCGAGGACCAGATCCCCTTTCTGGGGGAGCGTGCCCAGAACGGCGCCGTTGGCCGCATATCCGCTCGTCCAAAGCAGCCCGAAGGGAAAGCCCAGCCACTCACAGAGCGCCTGGGTCAGCCTTTCGTGTGGCGCCTTCCAGCCCGTGATCAGCGGCGACGCGGCCGCCGACGTCCCATGGGCCCGAGCCGCCGCCGCCGATGCCTCCGCCAGCGCCGGGTCCCGCGAGAGGTCCAAATAGTCATTGTCCGCCAGATTAAGCATCCCGGACTCCAGGCCACTCACCTCAGTCCGCCGCAGGAGACTATGTTTCTCCCTGTCATCCAAATCCTTGCGTACACGGACCTGAAATGCCTCGGCTCCGCACCGGTCCCGCTCGAACGGTGCCAGGCTATCTCCTGGCGCAGGCACCGCGGACGAAACGAACGGAACGAACGGTGCCAGGCTATCTCGGACCGGTCCTTGCTCAGGGTCGCACGGGGTGAACGGGGCCAGGCTATCTCGCGCCAGTCCCGATTCGAGGGTTAGCGGTAGCCGACTCTCGTTGCCCACCGACGGTGATAGCGGTACCAGGCTGTCCTGGTCCGCCGATGCGGGAATAGAGGGGGCGAACGGGGCCAGGCTATCTGCGGCTACAGACGGCGCCGCTGCGGACAAAGTGAACGGAGTGAACGGTGCCAGGCTATCTCGGACCGCCAATTTCGCCGCACGAGAGACGGGGGCGAACGGGGCCAGGCTATCTTGGGCCAGGTCGGATTCGGCGAGGAGGGGGATGTTGAGGGCGCGCAGCGTGTCGCGGGTGGAACGGGCGACTTCGGGAGGGACCTCTTGGAGGGTGTTGAGCCAGATCGTGGCTTTGAGGCCGCAGGCGGCGGCTCGGGCCAGGCAGAGGCGAGATTGATTGATGGCGCCTAAACGATCGGGAATGACGATGACCAGGCTCTCGATGCCCAGAGCGGCGGCGAGGTCGGCCCAGTCATGGCCTTCGGCGTCGAGGGGGGTCGCGATGCCGCCGGCGCCTTCATAGAGGCGGATCGCTGCGGGTGGAACGGCCCGGCAGGCGGCGACCACGGCGCCGAATTGAATCACCTGGCCCTCGAGAGCGGCGGCGGTTGCGGGCGCCAGGGGGGCGCGGTACTTGAAGAGCGTAAAAGGCTCGATGGAGCCTTCGGAAGCGGCGGGACGCCGGTTCCACGAGCCGGCGGCGGTTTCGGCGTCGCCGGGCTGGCCGGGGGTGACGCCCGTTTCGATGACTTTGACGATCTGGACGGCCGCGCCGGAGCGGGCGAGCGCGGCGGCGATGAGGCCCACCACGTGGGTCTTGCCGACGCCGGTGTCGCTTCCGGTGACTAGCAGCGAACGCAATCGGTTTCCTCCGCGGGGCCCGCGGCCGGCTCAAGGGGATGGATGCCCAGCCGGGCGAAGAGCTGGTGGTCCTCCGAACGTTCCGGGTTGGGCGTCGTGAGCAGCTTGTCGCCGAGAAAAATGCTGTTGGCGCCGGCCAGGAAGCACAGCGCCTGGCCCGCTTCGCCCAGCTCCCGGCGGCCGGCGGACAGCCGCACCATCGCCCGCGGCAGCGCCAGGCGCGCGACGGCGATGATCCGGACGAATTCGAAGATGTCCACCGGCGCCTGCTCGGCCAGCGGCGTGCCCTCCACGGCGACGAGGGCGTTGATCGGCACGGAGTCCGGCTGGGGGTCGAGGGCGGCCAGCTCGGCCAGCAGCTTCAGCCGGTCGTCGACGCTTTCGCCCATCCCCAGGATCCCGCCGCTGCAGACCTGCAGCCCCGCCGCCCGCACCGAGGCCAGCGTGCGCAGGCGGTCGTCGTAGGTGCGGGTGGAGATGATCTGCGGGTAGTACTCGCGCGAGGTATCCAAATTATGGTTATAGACCGTGCAGCCCGCCGCCTTCAGCCGGCCGGCCTGGCCGTCCGTCAGCATGCCGAGGGTGCAGCAGACCTCCAGGCCGAGGCCGGCCACGCCGCGGACCGTCTCCAGCACGGAGTCGAATTGCGGCCCGTCGCGCACCTCGCGCCACGCGGCGCCCATGCAGAAGCGGGAGGCCCCGCCCGCGCGGGCCGCCCGCGCCGCGGCGACCACCGCCGCGGAGTCCATCAGGGGCTCGGGCTCCAGGCCGGTGGCGTAGTGCGCCGATTGGGGGCAGTACTTGCAATCCTCCGGGCAGCGGCCGGTCTTGATGGACTGCAGGGTGCAGAGCTGCACGGCAGCCGGGTCGTGGTGGCGGCGGTGGGTCTCCTGGGCGCGAAACAGGAGTTCGTTGAAGGGCAGGTCGTAGAGCGCGCGCAGGGCGGCGAGGGTGGTCGGCATGGCGGAGTTAGGCGGCAAAGAAGTCGTCAATGGCGGCGGCGGTGCGGTCGACCAGTTCGACCAGTTCGGCCTCGTCGAGGCACAATGGCGGCACCAGCAGCAGCGAGTCGCCCAGGGGCCGCAGGAGCAGCCCGTGATCGCGCGCCCGCAGGCAGACCTTCAGGCCGATGCGCTCGTCGGGCGGAAAGATTTCGTCCGAGCCGGCGTCCGGCGCCAGGTCGATCGCCGCGGCGAATCCGCGGTGGCGCAGCGCCCGCACGTGCGGATGGCGGAGAAAGCGGCGCTCCAGCGCCGCCGCAAACACCCCGGCGTGCTGCTCCAGCACCCCTTCGGCGATCAGCCGCTCCAGCTTGCGGATGTTCTCGAGGGCGACGGCGCAGGCCAGGGGATTGCCCGTGAACGTGTGCCCATGGTAGAAGGCCTTGCCGCTCGAGTAGGTCCCCAGGAAGGCGTCGAAGATCTCCCGGCGGGTGAGGGTCGCCGCCAGCGGGAGGTAGCCGGCCGTCAGGCCCTTCGCGAGGCAGAGAAAGTCCGGCGTGACGCCTTCGGCGCCGCAGACCGTCATGACGCCGAGCCGGCCGAACGCCACAAACACCTCGTCGCAGATCAGGTGGACGTCGAACTCCGCGCAGAGGTCCGCCACGGCGCGCAGAAAGCCGCGGGGCTGGAGCCTCATGACCGCCGCGCCCTGCACGGAGGGCTCCAGGATCACGCAGGCCGTTTCGGCGGCCTCGCGCTCGAGCAGCTGGCGCAGATCCGAAAGACTCGCGGACGCCTGCCCTTCGGCCGAGAGAGGCGGCGAGGACGCCGCCTCCCCGGAGGCCGGCGCGGCAAAGTGCCGGGCGGGAAAGCACCAGCTGCGGAAGCGGCCGTGAAAGAGCGCGCTGTCGCCGGCGGCCATCGCGCCGAAGGTGTCGCCGTGATAGCCGCCCTGCATTCCGATCACGCCCCGCCGCTGCGGCTGGCCGCGCAGCTGCCAGTACTGGAAGGACTGCTTGAGCGCCACTTCGACGGCGCCGGCGCCATTGTCGCTGTAAAAGACCCGCTCCAATCCGGCGGGCGCGATCCGCACCAGCCGCTGCGCCAGCTCTTCGGCCGGCGGATGCTTCAGGCCCAGGAGCGTCGAGTGGGCGGTGCGCTCCAGCTGCCGCGCCAGGGCCGCGTTCAGATCGGGGTCGTTATGGCCGTGAACGTTGGTCCAGATCGAGGCGTTGCCGTCGAGATAGCGCCGGCCTTCCGCGTCGCACAGCCATCCTCCCTCCCCTCCCACAATGAGAAGCGGAGGAAAGGCCTCGTGCTCCGCCATCTGGGCGAAGGGATGCCAAACCGGGCTGTCCGCGCGCATCGCCTCCCACCGTGCCGGCCCCGCCGGACGATGACAAGCCCTTGTTAAGCAAAAATGCTTACCGACTTAACAAGAGGGGCTATTCCTGATCGCCATCGTCGCCGATGGCCTCCACCGGGCAGCCTTCCAAGGCTTCCATGCAAAGCGCGATATCCTCCTCGGTGGACGGCTGTTTGTGCACGAAGGAGTGCCCACCCTCGTCGTTCCGAGTGAAAAAGGCGGGCGCCGTTTCGCGGCACAGGTCGCAGTCGATGCATTGTTGATCGACGTAGAACTTGCCCGCGGCATTGTCCGCCCACTTGTCTGCTTTGTTAGCCATTGGTGTTTTGGTAAAAGAAACTTGCCGTCACCCCCCCTGTCAAGGGGTGAGCCCCAGACGCGCGGGGAAAACCCCGTCGCCGGATTGTTTCCTCGACCGCGCTGTGGCATAATGCTCAACTGCCATCCAGATGCTTTCCGACCGGTCCTACATGCGCGATGAGGCCCACGGTGGCCGGACTTCGGTCCTGACGTGGCTGCTGTGCGCCATCGCCGCGTGCTTCATCCTGCAAAACTGCGTCACGCATCTGCTTACGAACCGTTTGGAGTATGTGGAAGCCTGGGCCGGCCTCACGGTGCCGCAGGTGTTCCACGCCGCCCAGCCCGGGTGGTCGATCGCATTGTGGGTGGTGCATCTCTTCACCTACGGATTCATCCATCCGCAGGCGAATCTGCTCAACCTGCTTTTCATCGGGCTCTCGCTTTATTTCCTGGGGCGCGACCTGCTCCCCATCCTCGGTTCCAAGGCCTTCCTGGGGCTGTACTTTGCGACGCTGATCGCCGGCGGCATCTTCTGGACCGCCGCGCATTGGCGGCATCCCGCCATGCTGATGGGCGCCGCTCCTGCCGTCGCGGGCCTGCTCGCCGTCTATGCCCTGCTCTTTCCCGATCAGGAAATCACGCTGCTGATCCTCTTCATCCCGGTGACGGTCAAGCCCAAGTACGTGGCCCTGACCGTGCTCGCGGCGGATATCTTTCTCTGCGTCTTTTATGAGCTGCTCGGCAGCGAGCCCCCGTTCGCGCTCAATCCGTCGGCCCACTTGGGCGGGATGGCCGCCGGATGGGTGTATTGGAAGTTCTTCCATGACGGGGGCTGGCGCAGCGCGCGCCCCGCGATCGAATTGCCCAAGTGGATCAAGCGTTCGCCTCCGGCCAGCGTCCCCGCGGCGCCCTTGCCGGTCAACGCCGGCAGCCGCGAGAACCTGCGCGCCGAAGTCGACCGCATCCTCGACAAGATCAACAGCCAGGGCTTCGGCGCCCTCACCGCCGACGAGAAGCGGCTGCTCGACGAAGCGAAGGATTCGCTCAGCCGGCGCTGAAACATCTGCGGCGCCTTTTCGTCTATTCCTCCTTGATGACCCGGTTCCCTTTCTTCCGCCGCTGCCTGTTGGGTGCGGGCGCGGCCCTGGTGCTGCTTTCGTCCGTTTCGGCTGACGAGCATTTTTCCACGTCGCCGACGCTTTCCACCGAG
>DASRSH010000268.1:0-2037 GCA_035656575.1 Opitutaceae bacterium | reverse complement strand
AGATAGACGTGGACGCCGTCAAAAAAAAGCTCGCGATGCGTGGCGTCGCCCGGGGGCGTGAGCACGGCCTCGTGCCCCGCGCCGCGCAGCGTCATCGAATGGGCGTCCCGCGTGAAGGAAAAGCGCAGGCCCAGCCGCCCGCAGACGTCGATCATGTCGACGTACTCCAGGCCGCCGCTGCGCAGATAGGTGGCGGCCGCGGCGCGCGGTCCTCCCGCCAGCGCGAGAATCCAGCAGGCGGCGCAAAAAGCCGCGCGTCGCATCGCAGTCCTCCCCCGGCTCACTCAGGCGCCGGCCGGCGCCACCGGCGCCGAGGCCCGCGCCTCGTCGGGCTCCTGGCCGTCGCCGCCCTCCTCGAGCGCGCCTTCCTCCACCACGTGCAGCTTGGGCTTGCGCTTGTTCACCGGCAGGGGCGTCAGCATGACGTGGATGTTGCGGCCGATGAGCTTCGCGTCCGCGTCGGGATGCCCCATGCCGCCGAGCTCGGCGACGGCGCGCTTCATGACCTCGAAGCCGATTTCGGTGTGGGCCATTTCGCGGCCGCGGAACTTCAGCCGCAGCTTGACCTTGTTGCCGTGCGCGAGGAATTCCTCGGCGTGGCGGAGCTTGGTGAAGAAATCGTTCTGCTCGATGCGGGCGCTGAACTCGATCTCCTTGATCTTGCTCGCCGTCGTCTTGGCGTGGGAATGCTTCTTCTGCTCCTCGTAGACGTATTTGCCGAAGTCCATGATCCGGCAGACGGGCGGCACCGCGTTGGGCGCCACCTCCACCAGGTCGAGCCCCACTTCAAGCGCCAGATTGATGGCCTTGGTCGTATCGAGAATCCCCAGCTGCTTGCCTTCGGGGGAAATGACGCGGACTTCCTTAACCTTTATCCGATGATTGCGCCTGATGTTGGCGAACGGGTCGACATTGCGACGCTGGTACTGTCCGGATCGATTGCCGCCACCGGCGGCGGGAGAAAACGAATTGGCCATCAATAGGTTTGAAAAATAGGTGTAGGTCGCCGCTAGGTTCGCCTCGAACCCCTGCAATGACAATACCTATCTTGGCATGTGCCGAGGAAAGGGGTCATGTACCAATTTCCAACAAGCCGGGACGAGGACTGCCGCCAAGCTGGTACGCGGGCCGGCTTGTTGGAAATTGGTACATGACCCCTTTCCTCAGACCGAAAAGCTCTCCCCGCACGAGCAACTGGCTTTGGCGTTGGGATTTGTGAATTTGAAGCCGCCGCCGATCATGCGGTCGGAGAAGTCGACGACGGTGCCCTTCAGGTAGAGCGCGGTCCGGGAATCCACCAGCACCTCCGTGCCGGCCGTGCGCACCAGGATGTCGCCTTTTTTGGGCGCGGGGGCGAAGCGCAGCTTGTAGCTGAGGCCGTTGCAGCCGCCGCCCGTGATCGCAATCCGCAGATAGCTGCCTTGCTGCTCGCGCGCGATCAGGGCGAGCACCTTCTTTCCGGCCGGCTCGGTCAAGCGGACCAGATCCTCGGTTCCCACCCGGGCTTCGGGGGCGGCGACTGCGGGATCGGCGGACATTCAGGAACTAGTACTCAGCCGCCGGGCCCACGCAACCGCGTTCGCAAAGCTGGCGGGATTGGCGCCGCCCTTTCCGGCGATGCCGTAGGCCGTGCCGTGGTCGGGGCTGGTCCGCACAAAGGGCAATCCCAGCGTGACATTCACGGCCGCGTCGAAGTCCACCAGCTTCAGCGGGGCCAGGCCCTGATCGTGGTACAGCGCCACGGCCACGTCGAATTCCCCGCGCGCCTGCCGGGCGAATACGGTGTCGCCGGGCAGCGCCCAGGTAAGTCCCGGATAGCGTCCCCGCAGGCGGTCAAGGATCGGGTCGATCACATCCCGCTCCTCCGTCCCCAGGAGCCCTCCTTCTCCGGCATGCGGATTGAGCCCGCAGACGGCGATCCGCGGCGCCGGGCAGCCGGCTTTCCGCGCGAGCAGATCCGCCGCCGCGATCGTCCGGGCGAATTCTCTCTCCGTCAGGTGCTCGGGAACCTCCCGCAGCGGAATGTGCCAGGTGAGC
>DASRSH010000267.1:0-4073 GCA_035656575.1 Opitutaceae bacterium | reverse complement strand
GCGCAAACACGCTTTTTCTGGTCGAACCCCCATGAACCATCATAGCGTGCCGCGTGCGTTTGGCTACCCTCCTTATTGCGGCGTTGGCAGGGGCGGCTTCCGTTTCCTTCAGCCACGCCGATCCCCTCGCTTGCCGCCTTGAATCCATCAGTCCGGGCATCACCCGGATCTGGTACGAACCGGCGGGGCAGCCGTTCCGGAGGCTTCCTTCGCTGGCCGTTCCCGATCTGCCTCCGACGCGGCGGGTTTCCACCGCCCTGGTGGGCGGGGAGGATTTCTCCACGCTCCTGCACGTCGAGCGGCGGCCGGACGGATCGTGGACCCTGACCATGGGGCTGGCGCCCGAGGAGCACCTGTACGGATTGGGCCAGGACAACAAGAACAACGGCCGGTTGGACCGGCGGGGCACGATCCGCGACCTGTGGGCGGGCCAGCAGATCGAGTCCGGCAATGTCACCGCCCAGTACCCCATTCCCTTGCTGCTGAGCTCGGGCCGCGGCGGCCACGCCTACGGCCTGTTCTTCGACAACACCCATCGCCTCAAATTCGATCTGGGAGCCACGCAGCGCGACCGGCTCGAGGTCGATGCGGATGGCGGAGAGATCGACCTCTATGTCCTCGACGGCCCGAGGCTGGCCGACGTCATCGGCCATTACACGGCGCTGACCGGCCGGCCGTCGCTGCCGCCGCTTTGGGCCCTGGGATATTGGCAGAGCAAATGCACGTTCTGGGACTGGGACCAGCTCGACCGCGCCTACCGCACGCTGATGGCCGACGGGTTCCCCGTCGACGTCATGGTCATCGACGCCGACTGGCCCGAGGTGGTGACCGACTACCGCTGGGCCGCGCGCTGGATCGCCTCCGGCCACGGGCTCACGCCGGCGCAGAAGATCGCGGAGTACGCGCGCGAGGGCGTCCGGATCGTCATGTCGCAGTCCGGCCCCATGGTGAACCCGGCCTCGCCCACCTTCGCCACCGGCTGGGCCCAGGGCATCTTCGCGACCGACGGTCAGGGGCATCCCGTGGAGTGCGGCTACTACCACGGGGACCTGCTCGATTTCACCAATCCGCAGCTCAACAACTGGCTCTGGCCTCAGACGCGCAAGCTCGACGAGGCGGGCATCGGGGGCTGGTGGCTGGACCTCGATGAACCGGAAGGGGAGCCGCCCCAGACCCGCTACTACGCCGGCACCCCGGCGGAAATCCACAACCAATTCGCGCTGCTGTGCGCCCTCAGCTTCGAAGGCGTCCAGCTGGCGGTCCATCCCAACCAGCGGCCGTTCCTGCTCTCCCGCGCGGCCTCGGCCGGGATGCAGCGCCATCACGCCGCCGTCTGGTCCGGGGACATCTACAGCGATTATGCCACGCTGCGGGCCCATCCCCCGGAGATGCTCAACACCGGGCTGTCCGGGATGCCCTACTGGACCTGCGACACGGGCGGCTTTCTGGAGGGCTACTACAAGAACGACCGCTACGGAGCGCACGCGCGGCTGTACGCGCGCTGGATGGAGTTCTCGGCCTTCAGCCCCATCACCCGGGCGCACAAGGTGGTCGATCCGTTTCCCTACGACTTCGGCCCGCAGACCGAAGCCATCGCCCGCCACTACCTGAAGCTGCGGTATCAGCTGATGCCCTACATCTACAGCTACGCCGCCGAGGCCAGCCGCGACGGCCTGCCGATCGTGCGCGCGCTGCCGCTGGAATACCCCAGTGATCCCGGCGCGCTGGCGGCCCGGGGCGACGAATACCTGTTTGGGCGGGATCTGCTGGTCGCGCCGGTCGTGACCGAGGACCAGACCCGCCGGACCGTGTATTTTCCGCCCGGCCGGTGGTTCGACTGGGACTATGGCTACGAGTATCAGGGCGGCCGCACCTGGACGGTGGCGGCGCCGCTGACGCGAATCCCGGTCGCGGTGCGCGCGGGCGCCATCATTCCCCTGGCGCCGGAGATGCGCCACACGGGAGAAAAGCCGTGGGATCCGCTCACGGTCGAGATCTACCCCGAGGGCCATTCCGAATTCACGCTCTATCGCGACGACGGCATCAGCTTCGCCTACGAGAACGGCGCGTTGACGCAGACCCGGCTGGCGTCCGATGCGGGCGCAAGCGGGGTCGGCTTCACCATCGCGGCTTCGAACGGCGCCTTTGCCACGCACGAATACCGGCTGCACTTCCATTTGCGCCGGACTCCCGCGGCGGTGACGGTGGACGGCGCGCCGGTTCCGACCGACTGGAATCCGGTGGCGCGGATCCTCACCGTGTGGGCGGGCCCGAACGGCGGCCTGGACCACCGGGTGGCGGTGACCCTTACAGGGGGGGAACTGCCCCCGCGTCCGGCGCCGGCGCTGTGAGGCCGATCCAGTGGCTGAAGGGCGCCGGCGCGGTCGCCGGCTCCCGGCCGGCCGGCCCCGTCCAGATCGCCTCCGCCCAATAGGCGCGCTTGTCGCGCAGCGGGCGCCGGTGCGCCAGCCATTGCAGCCACCGCGCGGGGTGATCGAGGCCCTCGTCCACCTTGCGGTCCCAGCCGGAGTCGGTCGCGACGGCATAGCCGTCGGGCGCGATGGTGGAAACCCAGACCTCGCGCCCGGGCGAACGCAGGACGGCGAAGCGGCCGCCGGCGTCGAGGGCCCAGAACCCCGGCTCCGGCCGCAGGTCGCCCGCGAGCATTTGGGGGACGTAGGCGACCGTGAGTTCCATCCGGGCGCCGGTGGCGCCGGCGCGCAGGGTGATGCGCCGCAGCCATGCCGGCATGTTGGCGTGGGCGCCCCCCGCCGGACCGAGGTCCAGCGCTTCCGCGGCGTCGCTCTGGACGCTGAAGCCGGCCGGCGGCAGGCCGATGAAATGGGCGGGCGGCGGAGCCGGGGTGGTCAGGCGCGCCGCGGCCAGAAACAGCACGGCCGCGATGGCGATCGGACGCCCGGCATGGGGCGCGTCCGCGCCGCCGGACGGGGCCGGCGGCGGAACCCGCACCGGCAGGGCGAGAAAGAAGAGCGCCGCCGCGGCCAGCATGGCGGCGGCCGTGAACCACTGGCCGCCCGAGCCGGGCTCGTGCCAATAGTGAAAGCGCTCCGCATCGTGCGCGACGGCGGCCAGGAGCGCGACGCGGATCACCGCGGTGGCAAAGGCGATGACCACGACGGCGGCGGCCAGGGCCGCCGTGCGCCGCCAGGGCAGGCGGAGCAGGAGCGCGGCCAGCACGAGCAGGAGCAGCAGGAGTTTGGTCAGCGGCAGGGACGTGCAGGTGAGCCCAACCGAAACGGTCTCGCCGAACACGAAGAGGTCATGGCCGCGGGTGGAGGCTGGGTGGCCGAGCAGTCCAAGCACCGCCGCGGCGCCGCGAGCGGTGGCGGCGGCAACCCATGGCGCGAAGCGGGCGCCCTGCTGCAGGCTGTCGCGCATCCAGCGCGAGGGACCGTCGCAGGCCCCGGCCCAGAGGGCAAAGGCGAGCAGGACGCGCCAGCCGCGCCGAAAGCCGGACCAGCCCCACCACAGCAGCAGCCACGCCGCGGCCCAGGCGACCAGCGCGACGCGGTAGAACCAGAAGTCGTTGCTGTCGATCCAGGCGAGCTGCCAGGCGCAGGCGCCGAGCAGCGCGAAGGCGGCGATGCGCGCCGCCCGGGACGAGCCGGGCGGATGCCGGGCGGAGATCCTCCAGATGAGCAGCCCGGCGCCGGCGAAGAGCGCGGCGGTCGTGAGGGCCGTATTGATGTCGTCCGTCAGGTCCCAAATCCGCACCACCGGCAGCAGGCTGAACGCCACCGCCAGTTCGAGGTGCGGGACGAGGAGGCGCGGCCGCGCCGAAACCGAACCGGCGCCGGCTACGGTCACGCCCGCGCCAGGGCGCGGCGGGCCGACCGCTGGCGGCAGAGGTGAGCCAGGGTGGCGCCGACGACAATCAGGCCGAGGCCCAGGCCGGGGGCGGGAACGAACGGCACGTCGATGTGCAGTCCGGCCAGAGGGGGGGCGATCAGCAGGCTGGGAGCATGGATCGCAGCGCCATGCCCCGCGGCGCGGGCCATCACCGTGACGGCCAGGCAGGCGGGGACCAGCGCGAAACCGAGCGGCGAACGGCG
>DASRSH010000266.1:0-20622 GCA_035656575.1 Opitutaceae bacterium | reverse complement strand
GCCAGCGCTCGGTGACTTTGGCCACCCAGCGCTACGAGCGCGGGCTCACCGACTACCTCAACGTGCTGGACGCCCAGCGCCAGCAATTCGATCTCGAAAGCGAGTACGCCGCCACGGACCAGACGGCCGCGGACGCCCTGGTGGCGCTTTACCGCGGGCTGGGCGGCGGCTGGGAAGACTACCAGGCCCTGCCGCGAATCCAACGGCCGCTGCCCGCCGTCGTCGCGGCCTTCCGCCGCCTATTTGACAATGGCGCCGCACAGTAATCACTAGAAACCAGAGCATGAAAACCCCCGCGCGCTCCGAAATCCGCCGCCTCACTATCTATCTGGGCGAGGACAAGATCGACGTCGACCAGCCGCTTTTCAAAGCCATCGTGCAGGAGGCGCGCGCGATGCACCTCATCGGCGCCACCGTGATCCATGGGTCCGCGGGCTACGGCCGCTCCACGCGGCTGCATACGTCCGACGTGCTCTTTTCCGACGACCTGCCGGTGATCATCGAGATCATCGACACCGCGGCAAAGATCGAGCCGTTGATCGAGCGTCTGGCCAAGCGCAAGGAAATCGGACTGATGACCTGCGAAGCGGTCGAGATCTGCGGCCCGCAGGGCCTGAAGACCTGAAGGCGGGCGCTCGGGCGGCGCGATTATAGTTGATATGACAACCATTGCCGGTGTACCGTTTCCCGTCGCGCATGATTTGCCGCTCCTGGAACGCCCTGCTCCCGATCGCCTGCGTGGCCCTCGTCCTGCGTTCGGCGGCCCCGGGCGGCCCGCCCGCGTCCGGGCGGGCGCTCGCCACCGACCCCGGCTTGCGGGCGGGAGACATCGTGTTCACCCATGAGGGCGGCCCGATATTCAGCCGGGTGGCGGCCGCCTCGAACGGCTGGGTTTCCCACGTGGGGATCCTGGCCGGGCGGGAGCACGGCATCTGGATGGTGGCCGAGAGCCGGGTTCCCTTCAGCTGCCTCACTCCCCTGCCCGCCTTCCTGGCCCGTTCCTCGACCGGACAATACGCGATCAAGCGGCTCAACCCGCCCATCGACCCCCGCAGGGTGCGCCGCGCGATCGATGGCCGCCTCGGGCGGCTTTACGACTTTGGGTTCGATCTGGACGCCGCCCGGACCACTTTCTGCTCCAAGTTCGTCTGCGCAGTCGTCCGGGAAAGCACCGGCCGATCCGTGGGCGAAGTCGAAACCTTCCGGCGGCTGCTGACGCGCAATCCGGGCGCGCCCGTGGGATTCTGGAAGGTCTGGTTTCTGGGCCGCATCCCGTGGGAGCGCCGAACGGTCACCCCCGAAAGCCTTTTCGAAAGCCCCCTGCTGACCACCGTTCGGGAGGGCGGATAGACGAAGGGCGCTTTCATCCTTTCCATGCGGCGCCAATTTTGGCACCGCTGGAATTGCGCACCCACGATGACCTTGCCTGGCTCCCGCGTCACTCTCCACATGGTGGCGAGCCTCGACGGCTTCATCGCCCGAAAGGATGGCCGGGTGGATTGGCTCGAGACCGGGGATGAGTTCGGGGGCGGGGCCGACATGGAACCGGCGGCCATCGAGGCCTTCCTCAGGACGATCGATTGCTACGTCATGGGAGCGCGGACCTATGAAACCGCGCTGCAGTTTCAGGCCCAGGGGCTCGGATGGCCGTATGGCGACAAGCCCACGTTTGTCCTCACGCATCGCGAACTGCCGCGGGCCCGGGACAGCGTCGCGTTTCACGCCGGCGACCTCGCCGCTTTTGTGAGGGATCAGCTGCGGCCCAAGTTCTCCTCCATTTGGATCGTGGGCGGCGGCGCCGTGGCCGGCGAATGCCTGCGCCGGGGTGTCGCCGATGAGGTCCGCTATTCGATCGTGCCCGTCTTGATTGGCGAAGGAATCCGCTTTTTCGGCCACCTCGAACACGACGCGGCCTTGCACCTGGCGGAGGTCAACGCTTATCGGAGCGGAATGGTGGCTCTTCGCTACGAGGTGCGGGGACCTCTTCCTTCGTTGGCCGGGGGATAAGCCGCTTTTTTTGGAAGAAAGGGCTTGCACTAGACAACTAGTCAACTATAACTAGGCCCATGGGCAGAACCTCCGACGCACACGAAAGGCTGATGACGGCCGCCTTGGACCTCGTCTGGGAGGAAAGCTACGGCGCGGTGACCATCGACAACATCTGCCAGCGCGCGGGCGTGAAGAAGGGCAGCTTTTACTACTTCTACAAGTCCAAGTCCGATCTGGCCGTCGCCGCCCTGGAGCGGATGTGGGCGGAGGAGTGGAAGCCGAACCTGGACCGCCTTTTTTCGGCGTCGGTCGAGCCCGTCGCTCGGATTCAGGGGTTTCTGGAGCAGTTGCATCTCAAGCAGGTGGAGCGGTTTCGCAAGTACGGCAAGGTTTGCGGCTGCCCCGCCGCCTCCGTGGGCTCCGAGGTGAGCACACAGGAGCAGGCCGTGTGCGCCAAGGTGCGCGAGATCATGGCCCGCAAGATGCGCTACCTCGAATCCGCCATCCGGGACGGCATCGCCGACGGCTCCATCGAGAAAGGCGACCCCGCCGAGAAAGCCCGAAACCTGGGCTTTCTGATCGAAGGGGCCGTCAGCCAGTCGCGGATCATGAATGATCCCGATCTGCTGAGGAATCTTCCCGCTTCGGCGCTGGACCTGCTCCGCGCCCGGTCCCTTTCCAGCGCGAACTGAACCTTTTCTTGCACCTGCCCATTCCGCGCACCTCACCGGTGCTTTTTTTAGATCAGATAACTAACCAACCAGTCAACTATTTCCAGCCATGCGACTCGTGAACTCCCCCTTTCCTACCATTGCCGCCCGCGCCTCACGCGCTGGCAGTCTCTTCAACCGCCGAACCTCGCCGCGAAGCGAGAGGCTCGTCCCGCTGGCGGAAGCCGCCCGCGCATTCGACGACCTCGGCGTTTTCTTTCCCGCCGATCTCCTCGATCGGTGGCAGCCCGAACTGACCCGCTACCACGAATGATCCCGCTCACCCTCGTCCTCGCCGCGATCGTCGTGGTCGTCAGCTGGGACGTCGCCTCCGAATAATGAAAACGATCTATCTCTCGACCTTGCTGGGCGCCCTGTGCGCCCTCGCTTCCGGTTGCGCCCTGGGCCCCGGGTCCTCGACGGTCGTCAACCCGTTCGACTGGCACGACGCCGGCAGCCCGGTTTCCGTCGCTCTGCCGCCTCCCGCGCAAGCTCCCGGCGTGCAGGTGGCCGGAAGATAAGGCGGCCGCTGCGGCCGGTGTCCCCCTCAGGTCCTGTTCCAGGACCTGAGGACGCCCATCCGCAAGTGGGATATGCCCACCGCCTGGCCCCACGCTGCGCCCTAGCCCCATCGGTCCGCTCGATCGATCTCCACCCGGCCCTTTTCGCCGGGGTCCGCTGGCGAAGGGGGGGCTAGAAGAACTGGCCGAGAAACGTGGCGGTGGCGTCGGAGACGCCGGCGAGCTTGTTCGTGGCCTGGCGATAGAATTTGAAGTTGAGCTCGGTTTCCGGCCGGCCGTCGTCCCACTCCGTGAAGCGCCGCAGTTCGCTTCGGCCCAGCGCGCGCTTCGCCAGCGCCGTGCGCTTGACGACAAGGCTCACCCGCGGGGTTTGCCGGGCGACGCCGGCCTTCCGCGGGGTGGCGGCGGCGGAAACCACCACGCCCCGGGCGATCAGGCCGCGGCCGCCCTCGTTCTCGCTCGCGAACACAAAGACGGCGTCGCCCGCGGCGACCTGCTTGCCGCCGTACATCGTCTTTTGCGCGGCAAACGCCCAGGTCCGCGCCCGCGTATCGCGCACTTCGGCCTTGAGCGCATAAGTCACGGTTCCTCCCCGCCCGGGCCGAAGTTCGGCGGACACCGTTCGAGGCCGACGCCCTGATCCTGCCGCGCCCATTCCAACGGCGCCCCTACTCCTGGACCTGGTCCTGCTCCGCGTGGGCGGTGAGCTGGACCAGGCTGCGCAGCGACGTGAAGTGGCGGCTGAGGTCGAAGTCGCCGCCGAGGCCGTCCACCAGGCGGTCGAAGAGGTCCTTCTTGGCGGCCTTGAGCGCCTGGATGCGCTCCTCGACCGTGCCCGCGGTCACCATGCGGTAAACGAAGACCGTGTTGGTCTGTCCGATACGGTGGACGCGGTCCACGGCCTGGGCCTCCACCGCCGGGTTCCACCACGGATCGAGCAGGAAGACATAGTCGGCCTTGTGCAGGGTGATGCCGGTGCCGGCGGCCTTGAGCGACACGAGCATCGCGGCCGCCCCGGGCGCATTCTGGAAGTCCTGCACGGGCCGCTGGCGGTCGAGCGTCATCCCGGTCAGCTCGAAGCGCGGCAGATCCGGGAAGTGCTGCATCAGGGCTTCGCGCACCCGGTTCAGCAGCAGGACGAACTGCGAAAAGATCACGACCTTGTGCCCGCTGCCCACGACCTCGGCGAGCTTCTCGACCAGGAGATTGATCTTGCCCGAGTCGGCGAGCGGCGCGTGCAGCCAGGGCAGCATGTCCGGATCGCAGCACGTCTGGCGCAGGCGGGTGAGCAGGGCGAGGAAGCCAAAGGATTTTTCGCGCATCGCCGTGCCGACGTCGTCGCCCAGCCGGGCCAGGCCCTCGGCGCAGATGCGGGCGTACTCCGAGCGCTGCACGTCGGTCAGCGGGCAGATCAGCTCCATCTCGACCTTGGGCGGCAGCTCCTGCGCGACCTCGCGCTTGGTCCGGCGGAGAATGAACGGGGCGAGCTGCGCCCGCAGGCGCGTCAGCGTCCCTTCGCGGTCGGCATGGAGGGAAGCCTCGAAACTGCCGCGCGACCCCAGCAGCCCGGGCAGCAGGAAGCGGAAGATGCTCCACAGGTCGAGCTGGCGATTTTCCAGCGGCGTGCCCGTCAGGACAATGCGGTGCCGGGCCCGGACGGCAAAGCAGGTCTGCGTCACCTTGGCGTCCGGATTCTTGATGAACTGCCCCTCGTCGAGGACGGCGTAGCCGAAGTCCACGTTCTCGAGCAGCGCGCGGTGCTTGCGCAGCTGGGTGTAGCTCGCGAGCCACAGGACGTTGTCGGCGCGGCTGGTGAAATCGTGGCCGGCCTTGAGGACGTCGACCGCAAAGTGGGGAAAGAACTTGGCGATTTCC
Source organism: Opitutaceae bacterium (assembly GCA_035656575.1). Classification (GTDB taxonomy): domain Bacteria; phylum Verrucomicrobiota; class Verrucomicrobiia; order Opitutales; family Opitutaceae; genus Palsa-1447. The sequence goes on along the minus strand of DASRSH010000266.1, from coordinate 15,527 downwards.
TCGCGCCACACCGGCACCACGCTCGCCGGGCAGACGATGAGGCTGGGCTTGTCCGCCGCCGGCCGCGCGGCGAGCAGCGAGAGGACCTGCACGGTCTTGCCCAGTCCCATCTCATCCGCCAGGAGGCCGTGGCAGCCCACGGCGCACAGGTGGTGCAGCCACTCCACGCCGCGGCGCTGGTACGGCCGCAGCCAGTCCGAGAGGACCGGCGGCGCCTCCGCCGGCGCGAGCACCTGCTTGCGCCAGGCCTCGACCTCGGGCGCGAGGCTGACCTTGAGGCGCGAATCGTTGAAAAGGGAAAAGATCAGGTAGGGGGGCGCCTCCCCCCCGGTGCCGCTTTCGGCGATGTTCTTCTGCCAGGAGCAATACGATTCCCAGCGTTCCGTGGACAGGGACACGATGCCCAGATTGGGCAGGATGACCGGCTGCCCGCCCCGCTTGAGCAGGGTGTGAACCTCGGAGTCCGTCAGCATGCGCTCGCCGGCGCGGAAGATCCAGCGCAGGTCGAGGCCGCCATGGTCCTGCGCCGAGCCGGCCACGGCCTCGATCTCGATCGCGCGGGTGCCCTTGACCAGGTTCGCGGCCTTGTCGTCCAGCTCCACCTGAAAAATGCGCTTCCAGGCCGGAAGCACCGTCTTCAGAAAATTGGGGATCTCGACGAGGGACTCGAGCAGGTAAATGCCCGATTCCTGGTCGTAGTGAAAATGCGCCTTGCGGGCATAGGCGGCCAAGCCGATCAGCTTGGCGCGCTCGGCGGAGGTCACATGGCCGTTGCCGCTGGCGCCCGCTCCCAGCGCGGGCGCCCGCGTCTTCTGGTCGGGCTCGATCCAGCACGCCTGAAAGGTCAGGCCGGCGGACTTTGTCTTGAACACCAGGACGAGCGAACGGGAGGGGGCGCCGTGGCCGTTGGCCCCGCCGTTGCCGTTGCCGTTGCCATGGCCATTGGCGCCGGGGGCGCCGTGGCCGTTCGCCACCGCCGCCGGCTTGGCGAAAGCGGGGCCGGCCAGAACGTGCGCTCCGTTGCCCGGCGGCGCCTCGGTCTTGACCGCGTCGCCGACCCCCGGCAGGGGGGAAATCTCGTCCGCCACCAATTCCTCGATCTCGTGCAGGCCGGCGACGGCCAGCGCATGGGCCAGCTCCCGGTCGGTCGTGGAGGAACGGACGCTCAGCCCCGCCGTTCCCCACTCGATCACGGCATACTCGTCCCGCTTCTCGATCCGGCGGTGGACGATGGCGTCCTTGTCGGTCAGTTCGAGCTCCCGGACCTCCCCGTCGCGATAGATGCGCCGTCCCTCCTCCAACTGCGCGGCACTGAAAGCTTCCGCCCAGTCGTTCGCCAGTTTTTCGAACCAAAATTCCAGCGATTGTGGAGTGTAGAACCGCTTTGGGCCGTGCGACTGCATCAACTAAAAGAGTACAAATTAGAAAACGGCACGGGGGCCATGCAACCTTAATTCCCTCCGTAGAAACCGTTAAATTTTTCTGAAAACGAACTTGCATCTTGCCGTGTCTGTCGGGCCGACCACACCAATGTAGGATGGCGCTGACACTCGCGAAACCCGTGGCCGACCGGCGGCCCGCGCCGTGGATGGACGCCGCGGTGCTGATCGCAGTGGCGGCGCTGGCGCTCGGCATCATGCAGGTCGCCGCGCAGTGGCGGCGTCCCTTGGTCGAGCAGGTGCCGATCGGCATGGGGCTGGGCTCCCTGGCCAAATACGCGTTCTTCTCGTTCACCCGCGGCTGGATCGCGTACTTCCTCTCGCTCGTGTTCACGCTCGGCGTGGCCTCGTGGGCCTTTTACGACCTGGGCGCCCGCCGCTACATCATCCCCGCGCTCGACATCCTGCAGAGCCTGCCGGTGATGACGTTCTTGCCCGGCCTGCAGATCGGCATGGTGGCGCTCTTTCCCCGCAACAACGTCGGCCTCGAGCTGGCGTGCATCTTCGCGATCTTTCTCGGCCAGGTCTGGAACATGACCTTCGCCTATTACGATTCGCTCTGCGGGCTGCCGGCGGATTTCCGGATGCTGGGGCAGCTCTACAATTTCAATTGGTGGCACCGGTTCTGGCGGATCGAGCTGCCGTTCGGCGCCCAGCCGCTGCTCTACAACAGCATGGTGTCCATGGCCGGCGGCTGGTTCTTCCTCGCGATGTGCGAGGCGTTCGGCAACTACCGCGTGCCCGGCCTCGGCTCCTATTTCCAGGTGGCGAGCGACCACGACAACGTGCGGGCGCAAATCGCCGGCGTCGTCGCCATGGCCGTGGTCATCATCGTGGTCGACCGGCTGATCTGGTGGCCGCTCATCGTCTGGTCGCGCAAGTTCAAGCTCGATGACTTCGGCGGCAACCGCGCGCCCCGCGGCCGGCTTCGGCTCTGGCTCGCGCGCTCGGTGGCGTGGCAGCGCATCGCCGGGGTCGGCGGGCGGGTCAAGGACGCCGTCCTGCCGCCCGCGCAGCCGCCCTCGGCCGCAACGTCGCTGCGGGCGCCGGATGCCGCTCCGCCGCCGCCGCCGCGGGCCCGAAAGGTGACCTACGCTATCCTCGTGGCGCTCCTGCTGGCCTTGATCGCGTGGGGCGCCTGGCGGATCGGCTGGCTGGTCAGCCACATTCATCTTTCGGATTGGCTGGAGATCTTCCGGGATACGGGCTTCACGTTCGTGCGGGTCATGGCCGCCGTGGCGATCGGAACCCTGTGGGCCCTGCCGGCCGGAATCTGGATCGGCCTCAACCCCAAAGTCTCGAATCGCCTGCAGCCGGTCATCCAGTTCGTCGCCTCGTTTCCCGCGCCCATGCTCTATCCGTGGCTGCTGACGCTGATCTTCTTCCTGCACGGCACCCTCCAAAGCGGAGCTGTTCTGCTCATCCTTTTTGGAGCGCAGTGGTACATTCTCTTCAATGTGGCCGGCGCCGCCGCCGCGATTCCGAACGACATTCTCAGCTGCGTGGAAATCCTGCACCTGAGGGGATGGCAGCGCTGGACCAAGTTCCTCATTCCCGCCGTCATGCCCGCCCTCGTGACGGGGTGGCTCACCGCGGCCGGCGGCGCCTGGAATGCCACCATCGTCGCGGAATTCGTGCAGAAAGGCAGCAAGACCTTCGAAGCTACGGGCTTGGGCAATTACATCACCCGCATGGCCAACAACAACGATTTCCCGCGACTGGCGGCCGCCGGCCTTGTCATGGCAACGGTGGTCGTGATCATCAACCGCGTGCTCTGGAAGCGCCTCCAATCCATCGCCAATGACCGTTGCCGCTTCATCACCTAACGCGATCATCCAGGTGCCGGCCCCGGGAGGGCCGATCATCGATCTGCGGCATGTCAGCCACGAGTATGCCGCCGTGGCCCACGAGCGCGACCTGGTCCTGAGCGATGTCAATCTGACGATCTCGGCCAACGAGGCCGTCGCCCTGCTCGGCCCTTCGGGCTGCGGCAAGTCGACGCTGCTGCGGATCATGTCCGGCCTCATCATCCCCACCCAGGGCGAGGTCCTGTACCATGGCCAGCGGCTGGTGGGAGTCTCGCCGGGGGTGGCGATGGTTTTCCAGAATTTCGCCCTCTTTCCGTGGCTGACCGTTCGCGGCAATGTGCTGCTGCCCGTCGGCCAGCTTCCGGAGGACGAGCAGAATCGCCGGCTGGAGAAGGCGCTGGAGACGGTGGGCCTGGGCGCCTACGAATATGCCTACCCCCGCGAGCTCTCGGGCGGAATGAAGCAGCGCGTGGGCATCGCCCGCTCCCTCATCGCCGAACCGGAGGTGCTGGCGATGGACGAACCCTTCAGCGCCCTCGACGTGCTGACCGCCGAGACCCTGCGCGGTGAAATTGGGCGGCTCCTGGCCGACCCCAACCATCCGCTGCGGACGATGGTGTTTGTCACTCACAATATTTCCGAGGCCGTGTTTCTCGCCACTCGGATCGTGGTCATGGCCACGGGCCCGGGCCGGGTCGACGTGGTCGTGCCCAACAATCTCCCCTACCCCCGCGACCCCGACTCGCCCGAATTCAAGAGCATCGTCGAGCGGCTGCATGCCATCCTGACCCACACGAACCTTCCCGATCCGCCGGCGGCCGCCCCGTCCGACGCGGGCAAGGTGGTGACCCGGATCGACGCCTCGCGCCGCCGGATCGCGCCGGTGTCGCTGCCCTACGTGACGCCGGGCGAGGTGCTCGGGCTGCTGGCCCTGCTGGGCGACCAGCCCAACGACGTTTTCGAACTGGCCGAACGGTTCGGGAAGGAGTTCGGCTACGTGGTCCGTGTCGTCAAGGCCGCGGAGCTGCTGGGCTTCGTGCAAACCCCGCAGCAGGACGTCATCCTGACGCCCTCCGGCCAAGCCCTCGTCAATGCCTCCACCGGCGAGCAGAAGCGCCTCGTGCGCGAGCAGCTGATGAAGCTCAAGATCTTCGAACTGCTGGTCCGGCTGATCAAGGTCCAGGACCAGCAGCAGATTGCGGCCGAGGATATTCTCGTCGAGCTGCAGGCGGCCCTGCCCCACGAAAAGCCGCGGCCGCTGTTCCGCACCCTCCTCAGCTGGGGCCGGTACGCCGAGATCCTCACCTTCGATCAGCGCCGGCATATTTTGCGGCTGTACGAGGGCTGACCGGCTCCAGGCCGGCGGTGTTCACCCAATTGTCACGGGGGCGTCACGCGCCCGCCATGATTTTCGGGCAGGTTATTCACAACCGCTTGCCGCGCCTCTCTCCGCCCTGGTGAAAATCGCCCTCGTCACCGAAACCTTCCCTCCTGAAGTCAACGGGGTGGCGATGACGTTCGGCATCATTGCCCGCGAGCTGGCGGCCCGGAAGCATGAGATCACCGTTTATCGACCCCGGCGGCCGACCGATGCCGCGGGAACGAAAAGTCCGGCGGGGACGGTGCCGAATCCTCTTGGAAAGGGACATCCGGCTTCGGGTAGGGACGGCCACGTGCGGGTGGTGCCCATGCCCGGGATGCCCATTCCCGGTTATGCGATGCTGCGCATGGGCTTTCCCGCCCGCGGCGCGTTGAAGCGGCGTTGGAGCAAAGAGCGGCCGGATCTGGTCCACGTCGTTACCGAAGGGCCCCTGGGGGCGTCGGCGGTGGCGGCAGCCCAGGCGCTGGGGATCCCGGTCACTTCCAGCTACCACACGCAATTTCATGAATATGCCGGTTCGTATGGCCTCGGCCTGCTGCGCCCCTTGACTTTGGCATGGCTGCGACGCGTCCATAACCGGACGCTTCGCACCTTCGCGCCCACGGAGGAAATTCGCGAGGAGCTGACCAAGCTCGGCTTCCGGGACTTGGCGGTGCTCTCGCGCGGAATCGACCTCCGCCTCTTCCATCCCGGCAAAAGGAGCTCCGAGCTGCGGGCGGCCTGGGGCGCGGGACCCGGCGACCCCGTGGTCCTGCATGCCGGGCGGATGGCGCCCGAGAAGAATTACACCCTCCTGCTCGAGGCCTTCACCGCCATGCGGGCGGCCCAACCCCGATTGCGGTGCGTGCTGGTGGGGGACGGGCCGCTGCGCGCCCGGCTCCGGCGGGACTTTCCCTGGGCCAGCTTCGCCGGATTCATGGATCGCGAAGCCCTGGGGCGGCACTATGCTTCCGCCGATCTTTACGTGCATGCCAGCCTGACCGAGACTTTTGGCAACGTCCTGACCGAGGCGATGGCCTGCGGTCTCGCGCCCGCGACCTTCGATTATGCCGCCGGCCGCATGTTCGTGCGCCACGGCGGCAACGGGCTGACCGCGCCGCGCGACCGGCCCGACCTGCTGGTGGCCGCCGGCGTCCGTCTGGCGCGCGAGACCGGCTTGCGCGCGCGGCTCGGCCAGGCGGCGGCGGCCACGATGGCCGCCCAGTCCTGGGACGTGGTCATCGCCCGCTTCGAACGCGACTTGTCCGCCCTCGTTCCCGCCTCATGAATCCGCGCATCCTGGTCCTCAGCGCCAGCTACGGCGAAGGGCACAACGCCGCGGCCCGGGCGGTGGTCGAAGCGGTCCGGGAAGCGGCGGGCCCGGACAGCGCCGAGCTGGTCGACGCGTTCGCCCTGGCGAAACCGCGGACGAACGAGTTCGCCCGGCGCGCCTACATCGCGGCCATCAATCGGACGCCGCGGCTGTGGAGCCGCCTGTACGCCTGGATGGACCGATCGCGGCTGCTCGCCTGGGGCCTGGACGGCTTCCTCCTCGAACGCGAGCGGGCGCAGCTCGTCCGGATTCTCCAGGCCAGCCGTGCGACCTGCCTCTGCAGCACCTATCCCGCCTACGGCTTCATGGTCCGGCGGCTGCGCCGCGAGGGCTACGCCTGCCCGCCGCTCTACACCGTCGTCACCGATTCCATCAGCATCAATTCGCTCTGGCACCGCGCGGGCAGCGAAGGCTGGTTCGTGCCCAACGAGGAGTCGGCCGAGTCCCTGCGCCGGGCGGGCGTCCCCGGCTCCCGGATCGAAGTCAGCGGATTCCCGGTCAACCTCCGCTTCGCCCGGAATCGGCAGGAACTTTTTCCGCCGGATCTCGCCTGTCCGGCGTCCAGCCCCCGCGTCCTTTACATCATCAATTCCGGCACGATCGGCGCCGAGGCCACGGCCCGCCGCCTCCTCGCGGAGTCCGCATGGGAAATCACCTGCGCGGTCGGCCGCGACGACGCCCTGCGCCGGCGCCTGGAGCGGGCCGCCGCCGGCCGGCCCCGGCCGGCGCGGATCCTGGGATGGACCGACCGCATCCCCGAGCTGCTGATGACCCATCACGCGCTGGTGAGCAAGGCGGGGGGCGCCACCACGCAGGAGGCGATCGCGGCGCGCTGCCCCATGGTCGTCAACCAGATCGTGCCCGGCCAGGAGGAGGGCAACTATGAGCTGCTGCGCCGCCACGGCATCGGCGGCTTCGCCCGGACGCCGGACGCGATCGCCGGCCTGCTGCAGGCGGCTTTTGCGGACGGCGGCCGGACCTGGCGGGACTGGCGCCGGCGGCTCGAGGACCTGTCACGGCCGGAGGCGGCGCGCGCCGTCGCGCGCTCGCTCCTGGCCGCCCAGCCCGCGGGGCGGCCGCTGGAGAGCCTGCGCATTCCATGAGGACCCTGCTGATCTACAATCCCACTTCGGGCCGGGCCGCGCGCACGGCGCGGCTGCTGCCGCTGCTGCGCGCCTACGCGGCGGGCAGCTCGGGCGCGGCCGCGGTGGCCATCACGGAAGGGCCGGGGCATGCGACCGTCCTCGCCCGGGACGCGGTCGCGGCCGGCGCCGAGCGCGTGGTCGCGGTCGGCGGCGACGGCACCCTGAACGAGACCGCCCAGTCGCTGGTGGGAACGCCCGCCGCCCTCGGCCTGGTCCCCTGCGGCTCCGGCAACGGCCTCGCCCGCCACCTGCGCCTGCCCGCCGCGCCGGAAAAGTGCCTCCGCCTCATCGCCCACGGGCACCCGCGGGTCGCAAGCATCGACACGGGCATCGCGGACGGCAGGCCCTTTTTCAATGCGATGGGTTTCGGCCTCGACGCCGAAGTCAGCCGCCGCTTCAACCGCCTGCGCCGGCGCGGCCTGCCGGCCTACGCCCGCACCGTCTGGGACGCGTTTCGGACGCAGCGGCCCGAACGCTGCACGATCAGCAACGGGACGAGACGCGCCACGCTCGACCTGCTGCTTCTGGCGGTGGCCAATTCCGACCAGTACGGCAACAACGCCTACATCGCGCCGCGCGCGTCGGTGGCGGACGGGGAGCTCGACCTGGTGTCCGTGCCGCCGGTGCCGTGGATGCAGGTTCCCCTGCTGATCGCGCGCCTGTTTTCCGGCAGCATCGACCGGACCGGCGGTGTCGAGCATTGGCGCGGGTCCCACTTTCGGATCGAGCGCCCGGCCCCGGGGCTCATCCACACCGACGGCGAGACCCACGCCGCCGCCGCCACGTTCGAAGTCTCCGTCCTGCCCTCCAGCCTCCGCGTCCTCCTCCCCCCGCCCGCCCCATGAAAAAACTGCGCGTCCGGACCGTGATCCTCTCCGATGTGCACCTCGGCACCAAGGAAAGCAAGGTGCGCGAGGCCGTGCACTTCCTCAAGCATGTGCGCTGCGCCAAGCTGATCCTCAACGGGGACATCATCGACGGCTGGCAGCTGCGCCGCGGCGGCCAGTGGACCAAGGCGCACACCCGCTTTGTCCGCCTGGTCCTCAAGCGGATGGAGAAGCGGAACCTGCGCGTGGTGTATCTGCGCGGCAATCACGACGACATTCTCGCGCGGTTTCTGCCCCTCTCCTTCGAGAACCTGTCGATCGTCGAGGAGCATATTCACGTCGGCCCCCGGGGGCGCTACCTGGTGCTGCATGGCGATGTCTTCGACACGATCACGAAGAACTTCGTGTTCCTCTCCCACGTCGGGGACTGGGGCTACGTTCTCCTGCTGCGGATCAACCGCCTGTACAACGCGTGGCGCGCCTGGCGCGGCCTGGATTACTGGTCCCTGAGCAAGGCGATCAAGGCCCGGGTCAAGGAGGCGGTGAACCACATCTCCAACTTCGAGCAGCACGTCGTCCGCCTGGCGCGGGAGCGCGGGTGCGCGGGGGTGATGTGCGGCCACATCCACACCCCGGCCGACAAGATGGTGGACGGCATCCATTATCTGAATTCGGGGGACTGGGTGGAGACGCTGACGGCGCTGGTCGAGCATTGGGACGGGCGCTTCGAACTCATCGACTTCGCGAGCTTCCAGCGCCAGTACCCGATGAAGCCGGACTTCACCGCCGCCCCGCCCGAACCGGCGGCCGCGCCGCCGGCAATGCCCGCCGAGGAGTCTCAGGCGCCTTTCGCCTCGACCGCCCGGTAGATCGCCGCGAAGGCGCGGGCGGCCGCTCCGCGGTTGTCCGCGTGCCAGGCCGCCGCCTGCGCCGCCAACGCCGCCCGCGCCTCCGGCGCATCGAGCAGCGCGCACACTGCCGCCGCGAGCGCGGCCGCATCCCCGACCTCGCGCGCGGCGCCGCGGCGGAGCAGCTCGGGGGCCAGCCCCCGGAAATTGCTCATGCCCGGACCGAAGAGGAGCGGCCGGCCCAAGGCGGCGGCCTCGACCGGCGTCTGGCCCTCCGTGTGCGGCGGCAGGCTCTTGCCGACGAACACCAGGTCGCCCAGCTGCAGCAGCCGATGCAGCTCCCCCGTGGTGTCCGCCACCGCCACGTCGATGTCCGCCCCGGGGGCGTCGCCGCGCGTGCGGAAGTGGACCCGCAGCCCGGTCGCCTTCAATTCGGCCGCGAGCGCGTCGCGCCGTTCGGCGTGCCGCGGCACGATGAGCAGCGCCAGGCGCCTTCCGCCGGCGCGCGCGGCGCGCAGCGCGCCGACCAGCGCGGCCTCCTCGCCCGGCCAGGTCGAAGCGCCCACCAGCACGGGAGAGTCGGCCGGCAGGCCCAGCGCGCGCCGGAGCGCCGCCTTTTCCGCGCCGGACAGCGGGGCGATCGCCACGTCGAATTTCAGGTTGCCGGAAACCGACAGGCGCTCCGCGGGAAAGCCCAGCGCCGCAAAATGCGCGGCCTCGGCGGCGGATGAGGCCAGGAGCTCATCGATCCCGTCCAGCACCAGCCGCGCGGCCGGCCGGAAGCGCCGCAGGCGGCGGAAGCTGCGCTCGGAGAGCCGCGCGTTGATGCACACGGTGCGGACTTTTCGGCGGCGGGCCTGGTGGAGATGCTCCGGCCAGCGCTCCCCTTCCATGATCACCGCGGCATCGGGGGCAATCCGGCGCCACGCCAGCCGGGAGAACGGCCACCAGTCCAGCGGGAAATACCCGATGCCCAAGACCACTCCGGCGTGGCGGTCCTGGGCCACGCGAAACCCCGTGGACGTGGTGGTGGTCAGGTAAACCTCGATGCCCCGCGCGTGCAGTTCGCGCAGCAGCGGGCCGAGGGCCATCATCTCGCCCACGCTGACCGCCTGCAGCCACACCCGCGGCGCCGGCCCGCGGGGCGGGCAGCGGTGGAAACCGAACCGCTGGCTGAAGTTCCGGCCATAGCCCCCGCGCCGGCGCATGCGCCGCAGATAAGAGGGCAGCAGGACAACCAGGGCCGGCGCGAACAGGAGCCGATACAGCCAAAGCATGGCAGCGATCCAATTTGATCTTCGCCGTCTTCTCCTCAACCTAAACCTTCTGACATGAATGTGCTTCGCTGGCCGCTGATCGCGGCGCTGGTGGTGGTGGCGGCGGCTAATGTGCGGGCGGCGATGCCTTTTCCGCAGCAGGGCAGCGACCTGCCCCCCGATCCGGCCGCCCGCTTCGGCACCCTCCCCAACGGGCTGCGCTACATTGTTTACCCCAATCATGAACCGCGCGACCGGGTGTCGCTGCGGCTGGTGGTGCTCGCCGGCTCGTTGTACGAGCGGGACGACCAGCAGGGCCTGGCGCACTTTCTCGAGCACATGGCCTTCAACGGGAGCGCCCATTATCCGCCCGGGACCCTGATCGAGTTTTTCCAGCGCAACGGCATGAACTTCGGCGGGGATACCAACGCCTACACCTCGTTCAACCACACCTGCTACAAGATCGAGCTCCCTTCCGTGGCTCCGGCGTCGATCGACGAGGGCCTGCGCGTGTTTGCGGATTTCGCGGGCACGCTGCTGCTGCGCCCGGACATGATCAACAAGGAGCGGCCGATCATTCTGGCGGAAAAGCGCGACCGCGATTCGGTCGATTACCGCGAATATGTCGCCAGCGAAAAATTCCTGCTGCCCGACTCGCTGATCCCGCGGCGCTTCCCCATCGGCCTGACGTCGGTCATCGAGCACGCCCAGCGGCCGCTCTTCGAGGATCTCTACAACACCTGGTACCGGCCCGAACGGATGACGCTGATCGTGGTCGGCGACATCGACCCGGCGCGGGTCATCCCGCGGATCGCCGCCATCTTCGCGGGCGTCGCCGACCGGGCCCCCGCTCGGCCGGAGCCCAATCTGGGCACGGCCACGGTCGCGCTCGGCCTGCGCACCGGCTACTATTATCAGGCCGAAGCGCCCTCCACCCAGGTCAGCATCGACGTGATCGCCCCCTACCGGCCGCCGATCGACTCGACCGTGATCCGGCTGGCGCACCTCAAGCGGGACCTCGCGGTCGCGATGCTCAACCGGCGCTTCGACATCCTGTCCAAGAAGGAAGGCGCCCCGTTCATCCGGGCGGAGGCCGCCATTGAAGAGGACCTTCGCTTCGTGCACGACGCGGGGATCAACATCGAATGCAATCCCGGCCAGTGGCGGGCCGCGCTCGCCTTGGCCGAGCAGCAGCTGCGCGGAGCGCTGACCTACGGATTCAGCCGGGCCGAACTGCGCGAAGCCGCATCGAACTTCCGCACGGCCCTCGAACAGGCGGCGGCCGGCGCCCAAACGCGGCGCTCGCCCGACGTGGCCGACGAGATGGTGAGCAACATCGTGGCGCGGGAAGTACAGACCAGCCCCGCGCAGGACCTCGCGCTGTACGCGCCGGCCCTGGCCACGCTGACGCCGGCCGACTGCATGCAGGCGCTGCGTCTGGCGTTCGGCACGCCCGGCCGGTTCGTGATGGTGGAGGGCAACGCGAAGATCGACGGGGATGCCCCGGCCGTCATCACCCGGGCCTACACCTCCGCCCACGCCGTGCCCGTGCGGCCGCCGCCGCCGGAAGGCACGGACCACTTTGCCTACACGAATTTCGGAACCCCGGGGCAGGTGGTCTGGCGCCGGGACGTTCCCGATTTGGGCATCACCGAAGTCCGCTTCGCCAACGGCGTGCGGCTCAACGTCAAGAAGACCGCGTTCGAAGCCGACCGCATTCGCATTCGCGTGCGGGTGGGCGCCGGCCGGCTCATCGAGCCCCGGACCGAGCCGGGCCTGGACGCGTTCACCGACCTGACTTTCCAGTTGGGCGGCCTCGGCCGGCACAGCGCGGACGACCTGCAGCGCCTGCTCGCCGGCCATGCGGTGGGGTTCGATTTCGAGGTCGGCAATGACGCCCTGGAGATCGCCGGAGCCACCAACCGGGCCGACCTCCTCCTGCAAATGGAGCTGATCGCCGCCTACATGACGGATCCGGGCTACCGCCCCGAGTCGCTCCGCGTGGCCAGCAAGAACATCGCGGAATTCTACGGCGAACTGGCGCACTCGGTGGAGGGCCCCCTGCAGACAGTGGTCCCGCGGCTCCTGGCCGACGGCGATCCCCGCTTCGGCCTCCCCCCCGAGGCCGTGACCCAGTCGCGCACCCTGGCCGAAGAGCGCGCCTGGGTCAGCCCGCAGACGCAGCATGGGCCGGTCGAGATCGGCGTCGCGGGAGATGCCGACGTCGACACCATCATCGCGGCCGTGGCGCGGACGCTCGGCGCCCTCCCCGCGAGAGCGCCCAAGCCCGCCTACGCTGAGCAGCGGATCGTTCACTTCCCGGCCGAGGCGTTCACCAAGAATTATGCCGTGCCGAGCGAGATCCCCAAGGCCGTGGTCGCGGCCTATTGGCCCACGACGGACGCCTTCGACGTGCGCGTCGCCCGCCGCCTGTCCGTCCTTTCCGAGATCTTTTCCGACCGGCTGCGGGTCAGGATCCGCGAGCAGCTCGGCGGCGCCTACAGCCCGGAAGCGGTCAGCGAGCCGAGCGACACCTTCACGCACTACGGCTTTCTCATCAGCGAAGTCATGGTCGCGCCCGAGCGCGCCGCCGAGATCGAGCGGGCGGTCGTCGCGGTCGCCAACGAAATGGCCACGCAGGGCGTGACCGACGACCAGCTCAAACGGGCCAAGGAGCCGATCCTGACCGGCCTGCGCGAAAGCGCCCGGACCAACCAGTACTGGCTCGGGGCCGTCATCGGCAGCTGCCAGGAGTTTCCCCAGCGCCTGGACTGGGCCCGCTCGCGCTACAGCGGCTTCGATGCGATCACCCGGGCGGAGATCGACGCGCTGGCCCGCCGGTACTTGGGCGGCAGCCACGCATTCCAGGTGATCGTCCGTCCGGTTCCGGCGCATTGACGCCGATTTGACGCGAACGGCGCGGGTGTTGATTAGGCCCGAGGGAGAATGCCCGGTACAGTCCCGGGCATGGACATCCTGTACCTCGGCCTTTCGGTCGCCTTCTTCCTGATTGCGGCCGCCTACGCCGTCTTCTGCGGCAAGGTCGGCTGAGGCCTGTCCTGCCCGCCATGGAAAATCTCGTCATCGGCCTCATCGCTTTGGCCAGCGTCGTTTACCTGGTCGTCGCGGTCCTCCGCCCGGAGAAATTCTGAGCCGCCACTTCCGCCCATGAATCATCCCAACGCCTGGGTCCAACTGGCCCTGTACATCGGCGCCCTGCTGCTCATCACCAAGCCGCTGGGACTTTATCTGCTGCAGGTGCTGGACGCCAAGGGGCGAACCTGGCTCGACCCGGTCCTGCGGCCGGTGGAGCGGCTGATCTACCGCGGGTGCGGGATCGACGCCGCCGGCGAGCAGACCTGGCTCGGCTACACGATATCGATGCTGGTGTTCAGCGCCGTCGGGATGCTCTTCACCTATGCGATTCTGCGCCTGCAGGGCCGGCTTCCGCTCAACCCGCAGCACCTGCCGAGCCTCACTCCGCACCTGGCCTTCAACACCGCCGCCAGCTTCACGACCAACACCAACTGGCAGTTCTACACCGGCGAGTCGACGATGTCCTACCTGTCCCAGATGGTGGCGCTGACCTTCCACAACTGGGCTTCCGCCGCCACCGGCATCGCCATCGCCGCGGCGCTGGTGCGCGGACTGGCCCGGCACAGCGCGAAAACCCTGGGCTGCTTCTGGGTCGACCTGGTGCGGATCAGCCTCTACCTGCTGCTGCCGATCTGCTTCGTGTTCTCCCTGTTCCTCGTCTCGCAGGGCATGCCGGAGAATTTCCGTCCCTACACGGTCGCCAAGACGCTGGAGGCGCACGCCGACCAGACCATCGTGCAGGGGCCGATCGCCTCGCAGATCTCGATCAAGATGCTGGGGACGAACGGCGGCGGCTACACCAACGCCAACGCCGCCCACCCCTTCGAGAATCCGACGCCGCTTTCGAATTTCATCCAGATGCTGTCGATCTTCGCGATCCCCAGCGCCCTGACCTTTTATCTGGGCCGCATGGTCCGGCAGCCCCGCCACGGCTGGGCCGTATGGACCGCGATGTTTGTCATGTTCCTGGCCGGCGTCCTGGCCTGCTGGCGCGCGGAGAGCCTCGGCAATCCGATTCACCAGCACCTGGGGGTGGCGGCGGCGGACGGGAACATGGAAGGCAAGGAGGTGCGCTTCGGCATCCTGAATTCGGCCCTCTTCGCCACGATCACGACCGACGCGTCGTGCGGCGCCGTCAACTCCATGCACGACTCGTTCACGCCGCTGGGGGGCCTGGTGCCGCTGTTCAACCTGCAGACGGGCGAGGTCATCTTCGGCGGCGTCGGGGCCGGGCTCTACGGCATGCTGATCTACGTCGTCGTGGCGGTCTTCATCGCCGGGCTGATGGTCGGCCGCACGCCGGAATACGTCGGCAAGAAGATCGAATCCTACGACGTCAAGATGGCCATGCTGACGCTCATGATCCTGGCCGCCACGATCCTCGGCTTCACCGCCCTCAGCTGCGTGACCAAGTGGGGCACGGACGCCCTGGGCAATGCCGGGCCGCACGGCTTCAGCGAAATCCTCTACGCCTACAGCTCGTGCGTGGGCAACAATGGCAGCGCCTTCGCCGGCCTGAGCGGCAACGAGGTGCACTGGGATACGTACACCGGCGTGGCGACGCTCATCGGCCGCTTCCTCATGATCGTCCCGATCCTGGCTCTGGCCGGCAACCTGGCCGCCAAGAAATTCATCCCGGCCAGCGCCGGGACCTTCCGCACCGAAGGGACCACGTTTGTGGTCCTGCTGGTGGGGACCGTGGTCCTGGTCGGCGCCCTCACCTTCCTGCCCGGCCTGGCGATGGGACCCATCGTCGAGCACTACCTGATGCGCGCCGGCGCCCTTTTCTGAACTGCCGCCATGAGTTCCAAAGCCATTTCCCTCTTCGACCGGGACATTCTGCGCAAGGCGCTGACGGATTCGCTGGTGAAGCTGAATCCGCGCCAGCAGGTGAAGAATCCGGTGATGTTCGTGACGCTGATCGGCGCGCTGCTGACCTTCGAGCAGCTCTTCACCTCGAAGGAGCC
Organism: Opitutaceae bacterium; assembly: GCA_035656575.1. Taxonomy (GTDB): domain Bacteria; phylum Verrucomicrobiota; class Verrucomicrobiia; order Opitutales; family Opitutaceae; genus Palsa-1447. Next base: position 448 of record DASRSH010000266.1, on the reverse strand, counting down.
GTTCGGCTTCGTCCTGCAGGTCGCGCTCTGGCTGCTGTTCACCGTCATCTTCGCCAATTTTGCCGAAGCCGTGGCGGAGGGCCGCGGCAAGGCGCAGGCCCAGGCGCTGCGCTCCACGCGCCGGCAGCTGGTCGCGCAGCGCCGCAAGTCCGGCGGCGGCCTGGAGACGGTGGACGCGACCCAGCTGCGGCGGGGCGACCTCGTGGTGGTCACGGCCGGCGAGGTCATCCCGGGCGATGGCGACGTCGTCGAGGGCGCGGCCTCGGTGGATGAATCCGCCATCACCGGCGAGTCCGCCCCGGTGATCCGCGAGGCGGGCGGCGACCGCAGCGCGGTCACCGGCGGCACGACGGTCCTGTCCGACTCCCTGGTCATCCGTGTCACGGCCAATCCCGGGGAAGGCTTTCTCGACCACATGATCAGCCTGGTCGAGGGCGCCAGCCGCCAA
>DASRSH010000265.1:0-11272 GCA_035656575.1 Opitutaceae bacterium | reverse complement strand
CAAAGACGATGCTGCAGCTGGATGAGATCGGCCGCCTTCTCGACCCGCAGTTCGACGTGAACGGTTCCCTGCGCCGGCACGCCGGGGAGATGGCCTCGAAGCGCATGGGCCAGCAAACGACCCAAGGCGGGCTGATGACTTCCCTGCTCGAGGCGAAGGACTTCGCGACGCATCTGCCGGCGCGGCTGAACCGCATCATGGACGCAGTGGCCAACGCGGAGTTGGAGGTGAAGATCCGCTCGACGGACGCGAAAATCGTGGTCGAGGGCATCGAGAAGGTGGCGAACCGGATCACCCACGGCCTGCTGCTCACGGCGCTGATCATCGCCGGCGCCCTGATGACGCGCGTTGACACCCGCTGGAAGCTTTTTGGCTATCCCGGCTTCGCGATGCTGTGCTTCCTGGGCGCCGCCGGCGGGGCCTGCCTCCTGGTGTTCAACATGACGACGCAGGACCGCAAGCGGCGCCGCAATCCCGCCAAATGACGAGAGACGTCGCGCCGCTCCGCAACGCCCCGGCCGCGGGAGTTGCCGCCCCGTGACCCGCGGGGCGCCGGCTCACTCGGCGCGCAGGGCGATCAGGGGATCGATCCGCGATGCGCGCCGGGCGGGAAGCCAGGAGGCGAGCCCGGCGATGAGCGCGACCAGGAGGATGGCCGCCGCGACGGCCGCGGGGTCGCCGGGGGCGACGCCGTAGAGCTGCGCGGCGATGAGGCGGGAAACGAAGAAGGAGCCCACGATGCCCACCGGCGCGCCGAGCAGCACGATGCCGGCCCCTTCGCGCAGGATGAGCAGGCGCACCTGGTCGGCCGGAGCCCCCAGCGCCAGGCGCAGGCCGATTTCTCGCGTGCGGCGGGCCACCCCGAAGGCGATGACCGAGTAGATGCCGGCGATCGTGAGCACAACCGCCGTGGCGGCAAAGAAGCCGATGATGACGAGCGTGAATCGCCGGGTCTCGCCCGCCGCGGCGGTTACCTGGGCCAAGGTCCGAACGGAGGAGACGGCGATGGAGGGATCCTCGGCTCGAACCGCCCGCCGCAGATCCCTCTCCAGGTCGGAGGCGGGGGCGGTTCCACGCACGACCCAATAGGTCCGGTACCGCAGCCACGGCACCGCCACCGGGTCCATCTGCCGATACGGCACCCAGACATCGAACGTGGCCGGAGCCTCCAGCTTGTCCTGCTTGACGTCGTCCACCACGCCGACGACGAGGGCGGTCCGGTAGCCCGTAAGGGTATCCTGGACCTGGATGCGCTGGCCGACCGCGTCGTGCGGGGGAAAATAGGCGCTGGCCAGCTTGGCCCCGATGATCGCCACCAGCGGATGCGCCGCATCGTCGCGCGCGGTGAAGCCCCGGCCGGCGCGCAGGCGGATCCCCATCGTGCCGAAGTAGTCCGGCGTCACCAGGCGGTAGTTCGCGGAGGGAATCTCCGCCTCCGGGACGATCGGGTGGGCGGGAATCTGAAACTGCACCGTGGCCAGGCCCGGAACCAGCGGGAGCAGCGAGGTCGCGCCCACCCGCTCCACGCCGGGGAAGTTCGTCAGCCGGTCCCGCAGATGCTCGACCAGGCGGATGAGAGCCGGGGCGTCGGGGTAGCCAGCGGTGGGCAGGGAGAGCCTCGCCGTCACCACCTGGGCCGAGGCTGAGTCGAACCCCAGCCGCTGCTTGCCGATCGCCCAGAAGCTGCGCAGGAAAAGTGCCAGGCAGGCGAGCAGGCCCAGGGCCAGCGCCACCTGCACGGAGGCCAGCCAGTGGCGGATCCGGCCTTGCCCGGCCGTGGCACCGCGGCCCCCCGAGGCCATGGCCTCGCGCAGGTTCGAGCGGGAAATCAGCCAGACCGGCGCGAGGGCCGGAATCAGTCCGAACACGATGGATACCAGGGCCGCAAAGCCGAAGATCGCGCCGTCAAACCGCAGGTCCTGTCCGCGGGGCAGGGAAGGGGGGATCAGCGCGACCAGCGACCGCACGCCCCATCCGGCCAGCATCAATCCCGCCGCCCCGCCGGCCGCGGCCAAGATGAGGCATTCCGCCAGCACGAGGCGAATCAGCCGGAAGCGGGACGCTCCCAATGCAGTCCGCACCGCAAATTCGCGCTGCTGCCCGATGGCCCGAACCAGGTGAAGGCCGGCGAGATTGCTGCTGGCCAGCAGCAGGACCGCCACCACGGCGCCAAAGAGCGTCAGGAGCACCGGCCGGGAATCGCTGACGATCTGGTTCTCCATCGCGGTGATCACCGTCGCGCCTGGTCCGGCGTACGCCTCCGGGTAGCGCCGGCGGAGGTCGGCCAGCACGGCGGCCAAGTCGGACTGCGCCTGCGCCGGCGACACTCCGGGGCGCAGCCGGCCGATGACCCGAAGATAGTGCAGGGTGCCGTGGCGATAGCGCGTGGGATCGGACTCCGATTGCAGCGGCAGGCAAACGTCATTGTGATAGCCGATCAGGGGAAGCACGCACGACGCCGGCAATACGCCGACCACTTCCCGCGCTTCGCCGTCGAGCGATACGGTCCGCCCCACAATATCCCGCCGGCCGCCGAAGGCGCGCTGCCACAGGCCGGCTCCGATCACCACCACCTTGGGCGCGCCCGGCAGGTCGTCGCGGGGCTCAAGCAGCCGGCCCAGCGCCGGCTTCACCCCCAGCAGGTCGAAGATCGAGGCCGAGGCCTTGAAGCCCTGCACCAGTTGCGCGTTACCCTCGGCGACCAGGTTCGTCGTGGCGCTGGCCAGCGCGGCCATCCCCTGGAAGGAGCGGTTCTGATCGCGGTAGGCGCGGAATTCCGCCAGGGAAAACAGTCCGAATTGATCGGGGGCGGCGGAGTCGATGACGAACAGCCGCTCGGGATGCGCGAAGGGAAAGGGGCGCAGCAGCACGGCCTCGACCGCCGAAAAAACCGCGGTGACGGCCCCGATGCCGAGCATCAGAATGACGATGGAAACGGCGGCAAAGCCGGGGGCTCGAACCAGGCTGCGCAGCGCAAACCGGAAGTCGGAGATCATGGGCGGAGTAAATCTAGCAGAAGCGATGCCATCTGTCCCTCGTCGCCTTAACCGCTCAATGCCAAATCCATGCGAATTATGCGCCTGGAGCCGCGCCGCTCCGTTGCTGCGATCTTGGGATTGGCTCGTCCCATATTTGGGACTGAATCCCGGGGAGATCATCCGCAGCGGGCCGGGGGCGCCTTCGCAAGATGCGGCCAAAAATAGCCAAATTGCGCGCAGGGTTTGGGTTAGCTTGGATCGCGGCCGGCCCCAGCCTGAAGGGCTTATGTTTTCGTTTCGGCCCAAACTGTGGGATGCGATGCGGGGCTACACCGCGAGCACGCTTCGGGCAGACCTTCTGGCGGGCATCACCGTGGGCGTCGTGGCCCTGCCGCTGGCGATCGGCTTCGGCATCGCTTCCGGCGTGTCGCCGGCGGTCGGCATCTACACGGCCATCATCGGTGGCTTCCTGGTGTCGCTCCTGGGCGGATCGCGGGTGCAGATCGGCGGCCCGGCCGGCGCTTTTGTCGGCTTGGTGTACCTGACCCTGGTGCGCTACGGGATGAGCAATCTCATCCTCTGCACGATGATGGCGGCCATCTTCCTTTTCATCCTCGGGGCGACCCGGCTGGGATCCCTGGTCAAGTTCATTCCCCATCCGGTCACGACCGGCTTCACCTGCGGCATCGCCATCACGATCATCTCGACGCAGGTGAAGGACTTTCTCGGCCTGCCTCTGGGCCCGGTGCCCCCGCTCTTCGTCGGCAAGGTGATCGTGTTGGCCACCCATCTGCGGGGCCTCAGCTGGCCGACGGTCCTGCTTGGCGGCGCCAGCGTCCTGCTGATCAAGCTCTGGCCGAAGTCCTGGGGCCGGCGGGTGCCCGGATCCATTGTCGCGGTGATCGCAGGCACCCTGGCGGCGCGCCTGCTGCATCTGCCCGTGGCCACCATCGGATCGCGCTTCGGCGCGGACGCGATCCCCCGAAGCTTCCCCAGCCTGCGGCTGCCGGCCTTCAGCTTCCGGCACCTGGCCGACCTCATGCATCCGGCCATGGCGATCGCCGTGCTTGGGGCGATCGAATCGCTGCTTTCCGCCGTGGTTTCCGATGGCATGATCGACGACCGTCACGACTCGAACCAGGAGCTGATGGCCCAGGGCATCGCCAATTTTGCCACGCCGCTCTTCGGCGGGATTCCCGTCACCGGGGTGATCGCCCGCACGGCGACGAACGTGCGCTGCGGCGCGCACACGCCGGTGGCGGGCATGGTCCACGCGCTCACCCTGCTGGCGATCGTGCTGGCGGCGGCGCCGCTGGCGCAATATGTGCCCCTGACCGTGCTGGCCGCGGTGCTGATCATCGTGTCGCTGAACATGGGCGAGTGGGACGAGTTTCTCGTCCTCGGCCGCCAGTCCAAGAGCGATGCCGCGGTCTTCGTGGTCACCTTCTTTCTCACCGTCGTGTTTGACCTGACCGTGGCGGTCGAGGTCGGCATGATCATGGCCGCATTTCTCTTCATCAAGCGGATCGCCGACACGACCGAAGTCGGCACGTTGGACGATGTCGTGGACCGTTCCGGCGCGCTGGGCCATGAGCCGGCGCTGGATGTCCCCCGGGGGACGCTGGTGTACCGGGTATTCGGGGCCCTGTTGTTTGGCGCGGCGGACAAGCTGGACGCGGTGATGCGCCGGATGGGCAGCGACTCGCAGGTGGTCGTGCTGCACCTGGCGGCCGTCGTGGCCATGGACGGCACGGCCCTCCGGGCCCTGGAGACCTTGCACGCGAAGCTCGAGCGCCATGGGCGCCGGCTGATTCTCAGCGGAACGCGGAGCCAGCCGCGCCAACTGATGGAAAAGGCGGGGTTCCTGGATCGGCTCGGCCCGGACAACGTCTGCCCGACGCTGACCGCGGCCTTGGGACGGGCGCGGGCGCTGACCCGATGAGCGCCCGGAACGGGCCGGCCCGCGGCCCGCACTTGCCGGAGGGCCCCCGGGGCGATAACGTCACGGCGCACCTTATCCCATGACCATCGTAATCACCGGCGGCAATGAAGTGGCGGGGTTCGAAATCACGGAGTACCTCGGCGTCGTCCGGGGCATCATCGTCCGGGCGACCGGGATCGGCCGCGGAATCATCGGGGGGCTCCGCTCGATCGGCGGAGGCAACATCCCGGAGTATGCGCGCGTCTGCGAGGAGGCCCGGCAGCACGCCTATGACCTCATGGTTCAGCATGCCGTGGCACTGGGCGCGGACGCCGTGATCGCCTTTCGCTACGACGCCACCGACTTCATCCAAGGCTCCACGGAAGTGCTGGCCTACGGAACGGCGGTCAAACTGCGCAAGCGGGCTTGAATAGAACTGGGGCGGTCCCGCCGATGCCGACGATCTCGCCCCCGGCGAGCGGCGACCTGGCGCGGACGGGATCGGCTCCCTCTTAGCTGAGCTGCCGGTAATACTGCGGGTTGATCTGCCAGAGGCTGGCGTCGACGTGCCGGGCCGGGTGCGTTTGCAGCGCCGTTTGGACGGCGTGCGGCGGCAGCGTGTCGCGGTGATACAGGCAGATGCCGCTCATCGCCGGGTTGCCCTCGATGAACTGGTCCAGCCGGCGTTCGTATTCATGCAGCTTGGCCAGATTGCTTTCGCTCCCCAATTCCCAGGTCATGTCGCCCGAGGCCCAGAGGCCCGCGAAGCCGTCGGCCAGCGCCCGGTGCAGGGCGGCCTGGAGCATCTGGAGCATCCGGTCGACATCGAACTTCCCCTCGCGCAGGTGCCCTTGGTCGGAGGAAAGGATCAAGGCGCCCCGCTCCGTCTGGCGCTGCAGGTCGACGCCGGCGGCGGCAAGGTGCGAGCGCATGCCGGCGACCATGGGCGGACTGTTCAGATACAGGCAGCGGTAATTCGCGTCCAGCCGCGCGATCAGCGTTTGGGCGATGCTGTCCAAGTGCGGCGACGGAGCGCCGTCGTAGATCAGGCATTGATGGCGCGGTGCGTCTGGCATCGTGAAGTCGCTTTCCGGGCGGGCCCGCGGCGAAAGGCTCGCCCGCCTGACTCCGCTTGGCAACTACAACTTGCGGCCCCGGCCCGGCGTTTGCTCCGGGCACGGTCTCCGGGGCGAAACGGAGCCGGGGCCGGGAAATTCCCGGCGGCGCGGCCCGCTTTACTCCGCCTGCGCCATCAGCTTCCCGCCGGCTTCCTCCAGCTCCACCCCCAGCGACACCAGGTGATGGATACGCCGCTCGAAATCATCCCCGACCTTCCGGTGTTCAGTCGCGTCCTGGAGGAGCACGACCGCGCCCATGGTCTGGCCAGCCAGGCCGCGCAAGGGGGAAGCCGAGATGAATACGGACTTGGCCGAGCCGTCGAAGCAGCGGATCGGCATCGTCTCGGTCTGGGTGGATTGCCCGCGGGTCAGCGCGCGCATCAGCGGGCCGTCCTCGGCCTTCAGGACTCGGCCGTCCCCTTCCCACCATTCCAGGAACGCGCCGTAGGAATCATCGCGGCCCTGTTCGACCGACTTCAAGACCTTCAGGATCTCGTCGTTGGTCTGGCAGATCCGGCCCGCGGAATCGGCGATGATCACGCCGACCGGCAGGGATTCGAGGACCGTCGATAACTTGCGGCCGGCCCGCAGGATTTCCTCGGATTCCCGGAGCTGCCGCTCCCGCTGCTTGAGCAGGTTGGCCTTCTGCCGGAAGGCGGCGTAAATCCCGACTTTGAGCTTCAGGATTTCCGGATCGAAAGGCTTGCTGAAATAATCGACGCCGCCCGCCTGGAAACCCTGCCGGATGAAGGGATCCTCGGTATAAATGGCGGTGATGAAGATGATCGGGAGGTCCTGGCCTTCCGGCAGGTTCTTGATCCGGCGGGCGACCTCAAAGCCGTCCATGATGGGCATTTGGACATCGAGCAGGATCAAGGCGAGGTCCGGGTTTTCCTTCACCTGGCGCACCGCCTCCTTGCCCGAGTGCGCGCGGAGGAGGGTGTACTCGGGGCCGCCCAGGACGGCCTCGAGGGCGAGAATGTTCTCCGGCTTGTCGTCGACCAGCAGGATTTTCGCCGAGGGAAGTGAAAGTCGCATGGGATCCAGGAAACAGGAAGGCCGGGGGGGTGCAATCTGCGGCACCTTCGGTTCCATAGGAGGATTTCCGGGATGGGCGTAGGGAGATTCGCGCAGGGGCGGCCGGCCTCCGCTCCCGTGGCGGGGCCTTCTTCCGGTCGTGCCCGCGCTTCACGGACGCGCGGAGGCGCTTCCGGCCGTGGGCGACCAGCGATAGAGCTCGAAACCCACGCCGACAAAGCTGGGGGCGAGCCCCTGCGCGATCTCCCGCTCGCGGTAGAGGATTCGCGTGGCCCGCCCGAGGCGGTCCACCAGCGAACCGGGCCCCATATCTCGGTTCATGAGGTCGTTGAAAATATTGTTGATATAGAACCGATCGCGCCAGAGATGCGGGAGGGCCGCCAGGGGAAACTCCGTGCCGTCGATCCCTTGGCGCGGCGACACCAGAATGACGCGCCATTCGCCGCCGGCGGCCACGCCTCCGTCCGCGAACATTCTCCAAGACGGCGTGACCATCAGCTTGTTTTCCCAGGGGGCGGGGCGAAAATGGGTCAGGCGGGCGGATTCCAAAGCCAAGGCCAGGGCGAAGAGCCCGACCACCGCCTTCGCCCCCCAGCCGCCCAGAGGAGCCGGGGCCAGGGACGGCGACTCCGGCTGGCGGGGAGGCAGGATCATCAGCAGGGCGGCGATGCCAATGAGCGGAAACAGATTCACGTTCATCAGGAGGGCGTAGCCCAGGTGCATCGTGCCGAGAATGAGCACCGACCATAAGCGCCACCGCCGGAAGAAGAATCCCCACGGGACCACCAGCCTCTGGAGCAAGGTGACATAACAGAGGACCAGGGAAATCCAGAACGGCACTGGCACACCCCGGACGAAGTCGCGCATCGAGCTGTCGATGGCCAGGTTCTGCAAGGCGACTCCGCTGGTCCAGGGCACCCATCCCAGGACCAGCTTGTTCACGCCGGCGAAAAAATAGACCAGGAATTGCAGCCAGACGACCAGCCACGCGAACGTGCTGCACAGGGTCGGATTGGTGTGCCACCGCGCCGGACTGAGCCCGGGCTCCGCACGATCCCATTCGTCCGCCGGAGTGACCGCGGCCGCCAGAGCGTAGATAACGAAGTTCAGATTGAGCCAGACATCGACCGTGGAGGAAAAGACGCCCAGCAGGCAGTTCAGCGCGATCATGCTGAAGCTCATCCATCCGCCCACCGCCACCTGCAGCCACTTGCGCCGGCCCCACAGGAACAGTCCGGCCGCGATGGGGGCCACCACCGCAAAGCACGCGACCACCGGCGGGCGGTTGAGAAAAACGGCTATCGGGCGCAGGACCGCATCCAGCGAGGGGCTGCCGGTCAGTGCGACGTACCGAGGGTCGGGCAGAAGCAGCGGGAGGTCGCCTCGGCAGGCCGCGTGGATGCGAAAAAAATCCCATACGTACCAGAGGTACGCGAGGGCGAATCCCACCTTCGCCAGGGAGTAATACCGATACGGCGTCCGGTACCGAAATCCCACCGCCTCGCGCCAGGCGGGCGTTTCCTCTGCGGGCGCGCGGTGCCCGCGCCAAAGCCCTCGAACGCCGGGGTCGCGTGCCATCGGCCGGTTCTGGCCCCCGTCCCGGGCGGGCGGCAAGGATAGCCCTGTGGAAACGTTGCGTTCCCGATGCGGCCGCGTATGCACCTTGCGGATATTCATTTTCCGCCCGCCTGCGGTCCCGCGACGCCATCGGAGGCGGCCGCGCGCCGGCCCGTGCTCGTGTCCCCGGCGGCGCAGGGATGGGGGCGGCGGCAGGTAACGATTGCGGCCGGCCGCCTCTCGGCCAATCCTGCCGGCGCGTGGGCGACGAGATTCATTTCAAAAACGCGCGGATCCTGACTTTGGCGGGAGGGACGCGCCTGCGGCGCGGGAAGCAAATGAGCGAATTGGGGGTGCTTCCCCGCGGCGAGCTTTTGGTTGCGGGCGGCAAGGTGGCCGCCGTGGGCGAAAAGGTCGAGGCGCCGCCGGGGTCCGAGGTGATCGATGCCGCCGGCCGGGTGCTCATGCCGGGTTTCGTCGACTGCCACACGCACGCGTGCTTCGTCGCCAGCCGGCTGGACGATTGGACGGAGAGACTGCGCGGGCAAACCGAGACGGAGATCGGCGCGAAGGGCGGGGGGACTCCGGCGATCATGCGCGCGGTGCAGGAGGCGACGCTGAAGCAGCTCGCCGCCGCGCTGCGGGAGCGGCTGGCCCGCCTGCTGCGGGACGGAACCACCACCGTGGAGGTGAAAAGCGGCTACGGGCTGACCGGAGAGGCGGAGCTGAAGATGCTCCGCGCGGTCGTGCGCGCGGGAAAGGATTGGCCGGGCACGGTCGTGCCCACTGCGCTGATCGGACATGCCCACGCCGGCCGCGCGGACGAGGACACGGTGACCGCCGCGCGCGGCTTGCTGCACGAAGTCTCGCAGGAATTTCCCGGGATTGCGGTCGACGTGCAGGCCGACGAAGCCGCGTGGACGCGCGAGACCTGCGTGCGCCTGCTGGAAAAGGCGGCCAAGCATCATCCGCTCCGGGTGCACGCGGACGAGTCCAAGCCGCTCGGCCTGCTGCCCGAGGCCATTCGCCTTCATGCCCGCAGCGCCGATCACCTCGAAACCTCCACCAAGGCCGACCTGATCGCGCTCGGAGGCTCGGACGTCTGCGGCGTGATTGCTCCCGGGGTCGGGTTTCACACCACCGGCCGCTATGCCCGCGGAGGTTTCCTGATCGATCAAGGGGGAGCGGTGGCGCTAGCCACCCATCTCAGCCCCGACCTGTGCCCCATCCACTCACTCCCCATGGCCATGGCGCTGGCGGCGCGGTTCTGCGGGCTGTCCGCGGCCGAGGCGATCACGGCGGCGACGGTCAATGCGGCGGCGGTGCTGGGCTTGACCGATCGGGGCACGCTCGAGGCGGGCCAGCGGGCCGATCTGCTCCTGCTCGCCCACGCCGACGAACGCCTGCTCGCCTACGAACCGGGCGGCGCGTCCATCGACCGAGTATTTTGCGCTGGCCGTCCGGTGGGGGCCTGAGGCTGGACAGGCGCACGCTTCCAGGCTTGAGGCGCTGGAGCGCATCCATGACGCTCAAGCGCCCTCGAATGATTCGCAATCGGCATTTCCGAGATTTCATCGCAGTACTCGAAAAGCGCGGGGCTAAATGTCTCGTCGTCGGGGGCCAGGCGGTGCGATGACCGACGTGGCTGGCGCTCACCCCATGCGTAGGATCGGGCTTGCGGGTGCTTTATTCACGGCCTCGGTTGCGGGGCTCGCCGCGCTCAGCCTGGTTTACGGCAATTTCGCTCCCTTGCTCGATCCGTTTGCCTGGCCGAAAGCTTGGACCTATGGCCTGGGGGTGCTCCTTTTGGCCGCCTGCGCCGGCCTTCTGTGGAAGGCCACGGTGGCCGGAAGCACCATCATCGTGGCCGCCTGCGCTGCCGCCTGGGCGGTGCTGCGCGTGCCGCCCATTCTTCATGCCCCGCTCAGCGTCGGGTCCTGGTACGGCTTCAGTGAAGCCGTGAGCGTGCTGGTGGGGGTGTGGACGCTGTATGCGCTGGGTCGGCGCTTCGATCAGGGGGCAGGGGACATGGCCCTCGCCAGCGATGGCGCGCTGCGTGCGGGGCGGATCCTTTTGGGCGGGGCGTGCCTGGTCTGGGGCATCGCTCACTTCGCGTACGCGGCGTACTCCTTCCTTTTTGTGCCGGCGTGGTTCCCGGAACGGATGGCGCTGGTGTACCTCACAGGCGCCTGCCACGCCGCCGCCGGCATCGCCCTGATCTTGGGAATCCTCCCGCGGCTGGCGGCGGGACTGGAGGCGATCATGATCGGTCTTTTTGGCGTTTTGGTCTGGCTTCCCACCTATTTTGCGCACCCCGCGCCCAAATGGGCCGGTTCGCCGCAAAACCAATGGTCCGAGACCTTCCTGAACTTTGCCCTGGCCGCCGTGGCTTGGCTCATCGCCGACTCGTGCCGGACCCGCGCCCGCCGGCGCCCGTGACCGGCGGCAGTCGCAAGCCTCCCGGGCCGCCCAATCCCAAAAAAAAGGGGCGGGCGCTCGCGCGCCCGCCCGCATTTTCTCGGCCGCCGGACGGCCGCAGATTGCCTCGGATCAGAAGTTCACGATGAACCCGCTCGCGAGGAACTCTTCTCCGCCGGCGCAATTGCTGTAGGAGAAGTTGTTGAACGTGGCGGAGCCGTTGCCGGTGTAGGATTCGATGC
>DASRSH010000264.1:0-6161 GCA_035656575.1 Opitutaceae bacterium | reverse complement strand
CTCCTGGCAAAACTCGCGCACGCTGTGGGTCTCGTTCGTCGCCACGACGTAGTCGTCCGGCCGGTCCTGCTGCAGCATGAGGTGCATCATCTCCACGTATTCCTTGGCGTAGCCCCAGTCGCGCTTGGCGTCCAGGTTGCCCAGGAAGAGCGAATCCTGCAGGCCTGCCTTGATCCGCGTCGCCGCGCGGGTGATCTTGCGCGTGACGAAGGTTTCGCCGCGGCGCGGCGACTCGTGGTTGAAGAGGATGCCGTTGCTCGCGTGGAGGTGGTAGCTCTCGCGGTAGTTCACGGTGAGCCAATAGGCGTAAACCTTCGCGCAGCCATAGGGCGAACGCGGCCAGAAGGGCGTGGTTTCGGTCTGCGGCACCTGCTGGACCTTGCCGAACATCTCCGAGGAGGAGGCCTGGTAATAGCGCACCTTCTTGACGAGGCCGGCTTCGCAGATCGCCTCCAGGATGCGCTGGGCGCCCAGGCCGTCGACGTCGCCGGTGTACTCGGGAATGTCGAAGCTCACCCGCACATGGGACTGCGCGCCCAGGTTATAGACCTCGTCCGGCTGCAGCTCGTAGAGGAGCTTCACCATTTGGACCGAATCGGCCAGGTCGCCATAGTGCAGGAAAAGCCGCACCCCATGGATGTGCCGGTCCTGATATAGGTGGTCGATGCGGCTGGTATTGAAGGTCGACGCCCGGCGGATGACGCCATGGACCTCGTAGCCCTGGGCGAGCAGCAGCTCCGCCAGATACGAGCCGTCTTGGCCGGTTATCCCGGTGACCAGGGCCTTCTTCATGGATCGTAATTGAGAACACACTTCTTTCCCGTTGTCACACCCTTCCTCCGCCAGCAGCGTCGGCAGCGTGAAGTCCCGCCGCAAACTGCTCATCGCCGCCGCCGTCGTCGCGGCGCTGGTCGTGCTGGCGATCGCGCTCGGCCCGCGGCGCCACCGCCTGGAGCTGACCGGCATCGTCACGACGGACGATGTCATCGTCAGCTCGCAGCTCGCCGGCCGGCTCCAGACGCTGGCGGTCAAGCAGGGGGACATCGTGCGCGCGGGCCAGGAGGTGGCGGTCCTCCAGCCGCCCGAATACCAGGCGGACGTGGCCTATTATCGGGACACCGCCGGCCAGGCCCGGGCCGAGATCACCCAGGCCCAGGCCGACCTGAATTATGAGCAGGCGCAGACCGCGGCGCAGATCGGCCAGGCCCAGGCCAACCTGGACGCGGCGCGTGCGACGGAAGCCGCGGCCGGCGCCGACGAGGAGAACGCGCGGCTCGCCTTCAACCGCGCGCGCGCCCTCCGCGCCAAAGGCGCCAATTCCGTCTCCGATTTCGACCAGGCCCGGACGGGCGAGGACGCCGCCAAGGCGCGCCTGCAGGCCGCGCGCGAGCAGACGGTCGCGGCGGAGGCCGCCGTGCGCCTGGCCCAGGCCGACGCGGACCAGGTGGCGGTGCGGGCAGCCGCCGTGACCGCGGCGCAAAGGCAGGCGGCCGCGGCCGCCGCCCAGACCGACAAGGCCGGCATCATCCTCGGCTACACCCGCGTGGCGGCGCCGATCCCCGGCATCGTCGATGTCCTCGCCGCCCGCCAGGGCGAAGTCGTCAACCCGGGCCAGGCGATCATCACCCTCATCAATCCCGACGACCTGTGGGTGCGCGCGGACGTGGAGGAGACCTACATCGACCAGGTGAAGCTGGGCGAAAAGGTCACGGTCCGGCTGCCTTCCGGCCGCGAGCTTCCGGGCGTCATCTTCTACCGCGGCGTCGACGCCGACTTCGCGACCCAGCGCGACGTCAGCCGCTCCAAGCGCGACATCCGCACGTTCGAACTGCGCGTGCGCTGCGACAACCGCGACCGGGAACTGGCGGTGGGGATGACGGCGTTCGTGACCTTGCCGATCGAGTCCCGCTGATCGCCATGGCCGCGATCGAAGTTGACCGGCTCACCAAGCGTTTCGGCACCTTTTGCGCGGTGGACCATGTGAGCTTCTCCGTCGCGGACGGCGAGGTCTTCGGCCTGCTCGGGCCGAACGGCGCGGGCAAGTCGACCCTGATCCGGATGCTCACGACCCTGATCCTGCCCACTGACGGCGTGGCACGGGTGGCGGGATGCGACGTGGCTTCCGATCCCAACCACGTTCGCCGCGCGATCGGCGTCATCCCCCAGGCGATGACCTCCGACCAGGATCTGACGGCCCGGGAGAACCTGCTCATCTTCGCCAAGCTCTACTCGATTCCTCGCGAGCGATACCGGCGGCTGATCCCGGAGCTGCTCGAGGCCGTGGACCTGACTCCCTGGGCCGACAAGCCGCTGAAGCAGTTCTCCGGGGGCATGCGCCGCCGGCTGGAGATCGCCCGCGGACTGGTGCACGAGCCGCACATCTTCTTTCTCGACGAACCCACCACGGGCCTGGACCCGGTCTCCCGCGTCGCCGTCTGGGAAATGCTCGTCAAGATCCGCCGGGAGCGGAATCTGACCGTCCTGCTCACCACCCACTACATGGACGAGGCGGACAAGCTCTGCGACCGGATCGCCATCGTCGACCACGGCAAGCTGGTGGCCCTCGACTCGCCCCTGCGCCTCAAGGCGTCCGTGCCCGGCAAGAACTACCTCGAGACGAGCTTTGCCCACATGCCGGCCGACTGGCCGGCCGTGCTCGGCAGCCTGCCGGCCGTGACGGAGGTCAAGGCCGACGGCAACATCTTCCGCCTCGCCTCGGACAACGGCCCCGCCACGACGGTCGCCCTGGTCGAGGCCGCCGGCCGCGCGGGCGTCGCCGTCACGTCGCTGTCCGTCCAGAGCACGACGCTCGACGACGTCTTCGTCCACTACACGGGCCGGCAGCTGCGCGACGCGCTGCAGACGTCCTTTGTCTATCAAAAGCCGGAACGTCCGGGCCGGAGCTGACGCGCCATGATTCGGATCTGGGCCATCCTCGAACGCGACCTGCGCCGGTTCCGCCGCAGCCCGGCCTTGATGGCGATGTCCATGATCATGCCCCTGGTGCAGCTCGTGGTCCTGGGCTACGCCTTCGGCGGCAAGATCAAGGGCCTGGCCATCGGCGTGGTGGACGAGGACCACGGGATTCCCGCGGTGGAGATTCGCGAGATGTGCCAGGCCGTGGCCGCCAACGCGCGCACGTTCCACGCGGTCGCCTACTCCGACGAGCAGGTGGCGGTGCGCGATCTGCGCAACGGCCGGCTCGACGGGGTTATCGTGATCCCGCCGCATTTCTCGCGGAAGGTCCTGGCGGGCGCGGCGCCCCAGATCGCCCTGGTCGAGGACAACACCGACCAGTTCTCCTCTTCCGCGCTCGAGGCCTCGCTGGACCAGATGGTTTCGGAATACCGGCCCGTGCCGACAACGGAGCGGCTCGGCAATGCGGTGTCGCTGCAGGTCGTCGAGGTCTATCCCTACGTCCCCTATATCCAGTACCTGCTGCCGGGCAGCATCACCCTGGCCATCTTCGTCTCGGCCATGATCGGGGGCGGGATCATCTACATCGACGACAAGGCCCGCGGCCTGCACGAGGGCTACCTCGTGACGCCGGTGAGCAAGTTCGAGCTCATCCTGGGCTTCAACCTCTCCGGCGCCGCCAAGGCCATTCTCTCCGGCCTCGTGCTGGTGACGCTCGGCTCGATCATCGCGGGCATCCCCGATCCGCTCAACGTCCTGCGGCTGCTGCGGATGCTCCTGCTCGTGGTCATGACCTCGCTCGCCCTCATCACCATGATGTTTCTCATCGTGGTGCGGGTGAACGATCCGCTCCTGCCCCGCGCGATCTTCGGCATGCTGAACACGCTGCTGTTCTTCCCCAGCGGCGCCGTCTATCCGCAAAAGGCCTTCCCGGGCTGGATGCGGCTCCTCTCCCGCGTGGATCCCTTCACCTACGCGGTCGACGGATTCAAGGAGCTGGCCCTCAAGAACACGGGCCTGGGGCCCATCCTGCCCGATCTCGCCTTCCTCGGCGCCTTCACCGTCCTGGCGGTCGCGTGCGCGACCCCCCTCTTCCGCCGCACGCTGTGACGGTGGAAGCGGCGGGCGGGACGCCGCTTCCAGCTTAGGTCCACAGATACACGTAAGCGGCGAACAGGACCGCCACCAGCCCCGCGGCAGCCGCGATGCCCCAGAGCACATGCCGCATCCGCGCCGCCAGGGCGAACGTGGCGAAGATGACCGCCGCCTGCGCCAGCAGCATGCCGACGAAGAAGCGCTGGCTGCGGGCGTGGTGGCGGCGCGCCTCCAGGTTGCTCTTGCGGACCAGCAGCTCGTACAAATAGGCGACGTCCTCGTCCAGGCCGGACTCCGCGTCGTATCGGGCCGATGCATACCAGAGGCGCGCGTTGGCGTCCAGGGCGCCGGCGTTGAACCGGGCGGCCTCGGCGTCGAACTGCTGCACCCGCTCCACGGCCAGCTTGCGCGCCGCCTCGACTGCGGCCAGGGGGATCGCCGCGCTCAGGGCGTCCAGGGCGTCGTCCGACCGGCCGGCCATTTCCGCCTTGAGGGCCGCCTGGACCGCCGCCGGCATCTGGGGCACGGCGCTGGCCGTCTGAAACGCGTACCGCTGCGCCGGGGCCGCGTCCGGATTGCGGCCGTGCTCCCCCGCCAGCAGCTCGGCGACGTCGCTTTGCAGCGCGCTGCGCAGCCGCTTGGCCTGAAAGAAGCTCCATTGGTCGCTCGCCTTGGCCTGGAGTTGCGCCGCGCTGGCGCGGTCGTACTGGGCCCGGTTCATCTCGTTGGACGACAACCCCGCGAGCCCCGTGGCCACCACGGTCATGACGATGGGGGTCGCGCTGAGGACCTTCCCCCACAGCCCGGGGGGCAGTTCCTCTTTCAGCTTGTCGGGCAGGCTAGCGGCCATTCGCCAGCCCGCTGGTCGTCAGCCAGGCGCGGAACCGGTCCGCCCAGGACTGCGCCGGGCCGGGATCCAGCGCGAAGCCGTGGCCCGCGCCGGCGTAGATGTGGAGCTCGGCGGACACGCCGACGTTTTGAAAAAGCAGATAAGCCCGGGCGATGCCCTGCGAAATATCCGGCACGTCGTCAAAGCCCGCCACGAGGAACGCCGGCGGCGACTGCGCGTTGGCGGCCACGTCTTCGCAGTCGTCGGGATAGATCAGCGCCTGGAACGCCGGCTTGCAGCTCCAATGGTCGATCGGATCCTTGGCCGAGGCGATGCCGGTATCGTAGCGTTCGGACAGCAGCGACGCCAACTGCCCGCCCGCCGCGAAGCCGAGGACGCCCACGCGTTTCGGATCGACCCCCCAGCCCGCGGCGCGGCTCCGGACCACCCGCAGCGAGCGCCGGGCATCGGCGAGTTCCTCGACCTCGACCCGGTAGATTGAGCCCGGCGCCTTCGCCAGCCGGTACTTGAGCACGAACGCGGCCACGCCATGGGCGGCGAGCCACCGTCCGACCGCGTAGCCTTCGCGCTCGACATTGAGCTTGCGGTGGCCGCCGCCCGGCATGACGACCGCGCCCGCTCCCGTGCTGTGGCCGGCGTCGTTGAGCGCGACGACCTTCGGCAGAAATACCACCACCGCCGGATTCTGCTCGTTGGTGATGTCGCCGTTGACCACGGTCTCCGGCTCATTCCGGCGCGATTGCGATCCCGGCGCCCCCTGCGGCCACAGGACCACGATGTCGCTCGCCCCCGCCGGCAGCGGCGCGGCGGCCCGGGAAGCAAGTCCGGCGCCGAGGCCGGCCGCGAGGAGCGCTAGGCGGCGGAGCTTTGCCATTGTGCGTCGTTGTCCCGGGCGATGCGCGCCATCGAGCGCCGCGAGAGCGCCGAAGCGTCTTCCTGGCGCGCGGTCAGCGGGCGCATCGCCTTGCCTTCCCGCTCCATCAGCCACACGTCCTTGCCCTCCTGGCTGCGGATGCGGAACATATGCCAGCCGCCCTTCAGCTTGCGGCCCTTCAGCACCACGTGGAGCCGCCCGGAATCGTAATCGCCCTTGGCGACCTGGTAGGTGCCGATGTCCCATACCATGACCGTGCCGCCGCCGTACTGCCCCTTGGGAATCGTGCCCTCGAACCGCATGTAGCTGAGCGGATGGTCCTCAACGGCGAACGCCGAACGCTTCACCCCTGGCTCGTAGGGGAGGCCCTTCGGCACCGCCCAGGACTTGAGCGTGCCGTTCATCTCCAGGCGAAAGTCATAGTGC
>DASRSH010000263.1:0-15837 GCA_035656575.1 Opitutaceae bacterium | reverse complement strand
AAAGAACCCCACACATAACATGAAAAATCCCCTCCGAGCCCTCAAGCTGGCCAGCGCCTTGTTCATGGCAGTTTGCGTCCTCCATGTCCTGCGCCTGGTCTTCAGTGTCGAACTTTCGATTGACCGTCACCCCGTTGGCCTGTGGCCCAGCCTCATCGTGGTCGTGGTCACGTTCGGTCTCAGCCTCTGGTTCGCGCGGCTGGCCTGCCATTCAGGGCAGGGCGGCGACGAGGCCCACCCTCCGGCCGACATGTAGTCCCCCCCGGCCCTCCGTGGCCGCGACGGCCGGACCTTTCAAGGCCCCGGTGGCTGGACGCCCTTCCAGGCCAGCGTCATCACCGGGCGCAGGACCTGTTCCGTTGCGTGAGCCAGGCTCACCAGGGTGGAGCCGCCGGCACCCCACTTGCCCGCGGAGGGCGTGAACACCTTCGGCCGGCTCTCGAGCAGGCGGATTTGCTCGCTGGGCGGCAGCTTGACCATCCCCCAGGCCTTATCCGGATAGCCCAAGGTGGCGAAGACCTTGCCATTCGCGCGGAAGTCCGGGTGCCCCTGGTGGCTGCTCTCGCTCGCCCCCGGAAAACTCAAAGCCAAGCGCCTGAACTCGTCCGCGGTCATGGCCGCTGCGCCTCCAGCGCGGCGTAGCATTCCGGCGCGAAGGCGGGAAGGCACACGCAGAGAAACAGGAGCTCGCCCGCGCCGACATTGCGGATGCGCTGCGCCGAGCCGGGGCGGATGTGGACCACGTCGAACGGGCCCACGCGCTCCCGCCTTCCGTCCACCTCCGCCTCGCCCTCGCCGGCCACGATGACGTACCACTCGCTCGTCCCGGTGAGGGCATGCAGCTCGGTGCCGTCGCCCGGCTTGACCCGGGCCCGGGCGATGGAGCAGCCGCGCTCATGGGCTTCGTTGAACAGTTCCGCGATGCCGCAGTTTTCACGGGTCCAAGTTTCCTGCTGCGGATCAAAATGGGTCACGGTCGACGACGGACGGCGGTTCATGCGCTTTGCCTTGGACCCGCGGCGGCCCCGCGGCGAGCGAAAAAGCCGCGGAGGGCAAGGGCGCGGGACGGAGCCGTTTCCTCTTTCGGCCCTGCGGGATTTGCGGAACAGACCTGCCCGCGGACGACTCTCACCCCTCCGCATGGGCCGCCACCCTCCCTGCCTTCGCTTTGCCGCTGGATTGGGATTCAGCGCACTCGCGGCTTCGGCGCAGCCCAGCCCGGCTGACTCGCAGTGGCCCCCCATCTTCATCCGGGTCAACGCGGACGCGTCCCGGCCGCGGCCCCAAGTCCCGCCGACGCATCAGCTCTCGCCGGCGATGGCCGCCGCTCTCGCGCCGCTCCTGCCTCATTACGATCCGAGCGCCGCGGCCTCTGGCCCCGATAGCCGGGTGAATCCTAACGTGGTGCGGATGCCGGCCTTCGTGGTCCATAACCCGCGCTTCCGGGAATTCACCGAACGCGAGCTATACACCCCCGCCGGGTTAAAAGAGCTCGCGATGAAGCGCTATATCTCCGAGTTCGACTCCGCGCTGAACGCGTTCCACCTTCCCTTGTTCAGCGGCTACAGCACGGCCGAAGGCCGGGGGAGCACCCCGGAGAAGCGGGCGATGGGGCAATTCGACGAGGAGGAAACCCGCGAGCGGCGGGCGAGGATGGCCGAGCTTTGGGCGCTCGATCGGATGCATTGACCGGAAGGCCCCCCGGGTGTCCGATTTGGGGCGGCCCGTTCGTTAAGGTAGTGAGGAACACCCTATGAACATCCCGATCGCTCCATTCCGCGTTTTGCCGCTCCGAGCCCGCATGCTCGTGATGCGGGTGCTGCCCATTGCCCTGTGCTCGGTTTCCGCAGCCCAGGCCCAGGACGCCCAAGCGCCCTATCCGGCGATGGCGCCGCTCGCTCAGTACCTCATGGCCGATCCGAGCGCCGAAATCGCCCTGGCCCGAAGCGCCGCGCCGGACGCGATTTCCCGCGATGCGACCGTTCTCGTGATGGGAAAGACGGGCTATCAAACCGCCGTCGTCGGCAAGAACGGCTTCACCTGCCTGGTCGAACGCTCGTGGATGTCGCCGTTCGACAGCCCGGACTTTTGGAATCCGAAGCTGCGGGGTCCGGTCTGCTACAATCCGGCGGCGGTGCGCTCCATCCTTCCCTACACGCTTTTTCGGACGAAATGGGTCCTGGCCGGAGACTCCAAGGCCCAGCTCCATGCGCGCATCGTGGCCGCCGTCGCGAGCCACGAGCTGCCGGTGCCGGAGCCCGGCGCGATGTCCTTCATGATGGCGAAAGGGGGCTATCTCGGCGACGGGGTGGGCCACTGGCATCCCCACCTGATGTTTCACATTCCCAAGACCGATGGCGCGACCTGGGGCGCAAACCTGCCCGGTTCGCCGGTCATGCTGAACGAGGACTATACGGACATGCCCGAGCCGGAGACGATCTTCCTGGTGCCCGTTGGTCGCTGGTCGGATGGCACGCCGGCGCACGCGATGAAGTAGAGGACCGAGTCGGCCGCCGGCCGGATGGGCCAGGGCTACCGTCCGCCCGCGGCGTCCGCGCGCGTGCGTCGCGTCTTGAGATCGGCCGTGATCTGGCGAAGGCGGCTTTCCGTCAGCGGATAGAACAGCACGATCACGAGCGACAGCGCGCCCAATGCCGCGGGGATGAGGCTCATCAGCAGCACGAGGCCGTGGAGGGTGCGCGGGGACTGAATCTGATTCGCCCGGAAACCGAAGTGCCCGAGCAGCCCGAGGGCCAGCCAAGCGCCGATCGCCCAGCCTTGCTTCTGGGCCAGAATGGAAGCGGACAGGACCAGCCCGGTAGCCCGCCGCCCGGTCTTCCACTCGGCATAGTCCGCGGTGTCGGCGCACATCGGCCACAGCAGCACGAAGGCCAGGCCGGAACAGAAGGCGACGATCACGTTGAGCAGGAAAATCAGGCCCACCTGGTCCGGCGCGGGAAAATAGCTGGCGGCGGTGCCCGCAATCCCCACGCCAAAGCTCGAGACCAGAACCGCTTTGCTTCCCAGCCGCCGGACCAGAAGCGGCATGAGCAGCACCCCGGCCAGCGAGGCGGCCTGCCCGACGCCATTGAAGGCCGAAACCAAGGAGGCGAACGAGCGCACGTGCTCGCCCCCGATCCACGGCAGGAAGGAAGGCAGCGAAACCCGCTGGGGCCCGACGAAATACTTGAAATAGTGCGCGCTGACGCTCGCCCGCACCGCGCCAAAGAGGACAAAGGTGACGGTGGCCGCCAGCAGGATCAGCCAGGGCCCGTTGGTGACCAGATCGCCCAGATCCCGGCGCACCGACGCGGGCTGGGCCTGCGGAGCCACGACGCGCTCCCGCGAATGGGCGAAGGTGACGAGAAAAGAGCCCACGGCGACGGCGCCAATGAGGATGAAGGCATCGCGCCAGCCATCGGCGGCGCGGCCCCGGCCCAGCCCGTTGACCAAGGGCAGGAGAGTCCAGGAGATGACATTGCCCGCCGTGAACGCGCCGATGAGCATGATCGACGAGAGGCGCATCCGCTCGGCAGGATTCGGGCTCATCACCCCCATCAGCGCGGCGTAGGGAACGTTGATCCCGGTGTAGAGCAGCATCAGGACGTTGTAGGTGACGATCGCCCAGAGGAGTTTTCCGGCCGGGCTGAAGGCCGGCACGGTGAACGTCGCCACGCCGGCAAGGGCGAGCGGAACGCCCAGCCAGAGCAGATAAGGCCGAAACTTTCCCCACCGGCTCGCCGTGCGGTCCGCCAGCATTCCCATCAGCGGATCGACAAAGGCATCCAGGCTGCGGCTCAGTCCCAGCATCAGGCCCGTCGCGGCCGCGGTCAGTCCGAAGACGTCCGTATAAAAGAACGCCAGGTACACCATGAACGTCTGCCAATACAGGACGGAGGCGAAGTTGCCGAAGCCGTAGGCGCACTTCTCGCGGAGGGGTATTTCCGCCTCCGGGTCCGCGCCGACGCCGGCCTTCGCCTGGACGGAAATCATGCCGGGGATCGCACGGCCGGATGCCTACACGCGGGCCGCCGAAAAACAAGCGCGAAACCGGGTGGCGCCCGGAGCGCGCGGGATGACCTGAAGCCGGCTGGCCATGGGGAAGTCCCCTCACCAGCCGTCTTCAGGTCATCGGGAGCGCAGCGGGCGCACCTGTCGGGTGGCGCTCAGCGCATCTGCACGGCCAGCAAGGCCGCCCAAGCCGCCAAACCGGCGACCAGCCAGGCCACGTAGTCGCCGACGCGGCCGGTTTGGAAATGTTGAAAGCGCCGCCACGTTTCGAACACGGCATGGGTGCCGCGGCGCACGACCGGGACGAGCACCGACCAGACGAGGACCAGCGCAAAGGCGAGCGACGTGAGCGACGGCCAGTAATCCAGCTTGGGCAGCAGGGGCGAGGGGGCGATCGAGGCCGGCGGCCCGCCCAGGACGGCGGCGGAAAACAGATGCGTCCCGATGAGCGCCGCGGCATACGTGTGAAAAGCGGCCCGATAAGCGGGCAGCGCCACCGGCAGCACGCCCAAGGCCAGCGCCAGTCCCCCGGCCAGCGCCATCGGGATGGGCACCCGGTCGTAATCGCCGCGGGTCTCGCGCGCCTCGTGCTGCGGCGTGGCCTGGGCGACGGGCGCCTTCAGGCCGAGGCCAAAAAAGGCCCGCAGGGCGAACCGCACCACCGCCCCGCCGGTCAGCGCGCCGCAGAAGATATAGACGCCCTGAATCCATTCCCGCTCGGAATGCCGGGCATAGTCGACCAGGTTCGACGCAAAAAAGGTGCCGTAGGGCGGCAGCGCCATCAGGCCCAGCGCGGCGACGACCATCAGGACGCCGATGCCCCGGATTGAGGCGCCCTGGCCGTGCAACACGTGCTCGTCGAGGGAGCCAAAGCGGTGCAGCAGGATGCCCGCGCAGATGAACAGGCACGCCTTGATGAGCCCGTGCGCGAACGCGTAAAGCAGGAATCCCGCCAGCGCGGCCGGAGAGAGCAGCGCCAGGGCAATCAGCATGAGCCCGACGTGCGAGATGGTGGAGAAGGCGAGCAGGCGCTTCAGATGGTGTTGGAGAAAGCACTCCATCGCCCCAAGGAGCGCCGTGGCCGCGCCTCCGGCCAGCAGCAGGACCCGCACGGCTTCGACGTGCGGAGTGAACACGGGGGCGAACATGCCGAAATAGATCCGCGCGACCGCGTAAAGCCCCAGTTCGACCATGATCCCGGAAAACAGGACCGAGACGGGGGTCGGCGCGACCGCGTGCGCGTCGGCCAGCCAGAAGTGGAAGGGAAAGACGGCGGACTTGACCAGGAAGCCCGCGCAAACGAAGACCAGGACGCAGGCGAGAAAGAGCGGCGGCGGCGGCCGCGCCGCCAGGGCGGCGGCGATGCCCGCAAAATTGAGCGAGCCGGTGAAGGCGTAGATGAAGCCGATGCCGACCAGGGTCACATACGCCCCGATCGAATTGCTGACCGCGAAATTGAGCGCGCCCTGCAGGGGCCCCTCCTCATGGCACTTGTATCCGCACAGCGCCACCCCGGCCGCGGTCATCAGTTCGAACCAGACAAAGAGGTTGAAAATGTCCCCGGACAGGCAAAGCCCGCACATCGCGCCGAGAAAGACCAGCATGAGGACGTGGTACAGCGATTTGACCACGCGAAACCACTTCCAGGAAAAGAGCAGCGCCAGCGTCACCTGCAGGGCCACGAAGGCGGCCAGGCCCGCCGAGATCGGGTCGATGACCCAGCCGATTCCGATGGGAAAGTGCCGCGCGTCGGGCTTCCAGCCGCCAAACCAATAGATCAGCGGGGCGTGGACGGTTCCGGCGGCGAGGATCAGGCTCAAGGCCACGGTGCCGACGGAGGTCAGCAACGCGGCGATGTCCAGCGCCCGTCGCGGAATATAGTTTCCCAATCCGGCGAGCACCGCCGCCATCCCCAGGGGGACGACGACCGGCAGCGGAGCGACATCACGCCAGGGGAATTCCACGGCTCAGCCCTTGAATTCGTCGACCCGGTCGGGATCGACGTCGCCGGTGCGTTTCTTGATCTGGACGGTGATCGCGAGAAGCAGCGCCACCACCGTCGCCTCGACGACGATGTCCGTCAGCATCAGCGCCTGCACCACCGGATCCACCGCGGGGCGGTGCGTCGAAATGTCGGCAAAGATGGGGGCGGTCGCGCCGGGGCGATAGCCCACCGCGGCCAGCACCACGTAGGTGGCCGCCTGGACCACCGTCAGGCACAGAATGAGGTGAATCAGGTTGCGGCTGGTCGTCACCCCGTACAGCCCCATCAGGAGCAGGTAGGCGGCCACAAAGTAGGGCAGGTGCGTCATTCGTCGATATCCTCCTTCGGCGTCAGAGTCTCCTGCAGAAACGAGAACATCAGGAGCGTGAACCCGGCCGTCACTTCCAGGCCGGTGAGCAGGCTGATCACCGGCATCGTGCCCGCCGCCGTGACCTGGCCCGGCCGGCCCAGCGGCAGGAAGTTGGTCAGGAATTCCCGGCCCGACAGGAAGGCGAGCAGGCCGATGGCGACGTAACCTCCCGCCCCCATCGCTTCGCCGATCTCCACGAGTCCGTGCGGCACCACCCGCCGAAAACAATCGAAGCCGTCGCCGAGATAGAGAATGAACGCCGCCGTGGCGAGAATGACCCCGCCCTGAAAGCCGCCGCCGGGGGTGAGCTGCCCATGGGTGACGACGTACAGGCCGAACAGGATCTTCGGCGCGAGCATGGCCAGGACCCAAAGCCGGACGGCGTCCGATCCCGCCACCTCCCGGCCGCGCGCCATGCCGTCGGGGAGCAGCTTGCCGTGCTGCTCCCGGCCTTCGCGCAGGAGGACCATGGCCCCGGAAACGGAGACAAACAGGATGAACTCCTCGCCCAGGGTGTCGAAGCCCCGGTAGTCGAAGTTGACCGCCGAGACCGCATCGGTGGCGTGGCGCTCGGGCACCGTGCGCGAATTGATGGCTTCGAGGTAGCGGCTCCGCAGCGACGAGGGCCCGGGCAACGGCAGGCTCAAGGCGGCAAAGGCCGCCGCGAGGCCCGCCGCGCCGAAGACGAAGAGGAAGATGCGCCACCCGCGGCTCATGACTGCGAGTGTTCCCGGCGGCGCCGCTGCTCCCGCCCGTGTCGCTCGGTCGAGGCGTGGGCGAGCAGCACCATCAACGGCAGGGCGACCGCGCCCACCACGATCTCCGAGAGGGCGACATCCGGGGCCTGGTACACGGTGAACAGAAGCGTGAGCAGAAAGCCGAAGAAGCTCACTCCGATCACCTGCTGCCCGTGATCCCGCGTGAGCACGACGCCGGTTCCGGCCGCGGCCAGGAGAATGAGGATCGCCGCCTGGAGAACTTCAACCATGACCGGGAGTGGAAATCCGATCGCCGGGTTTGACGGCCCAGCGCTCGCGCCGCCGGATGAAGCTGGCCCGGGCGGTGATATGCCCGAGCACGCCGCCCATCAGGAAGAGCAGCAGCACGCACAGCGCGGTCTTGATCCGCATGGTGGCATCGTGGTCGGTGAGGAAGAGGGCCACGCCGACCAAGGGGCCGGCTACGGCGTTGACCAAGCCGGAGAAATTCAGCCGCTGGTAGGGGTTGCGCGAAAAAAGCGTGCCGAGCCCCGCGGCGAGGCTGAGCAATACCGCGAGGCCGAGCAGCGCCGCGGGAATCAGGGTGTGGATGATCAAAGCCATCGCTGGAGAAAGCGCGCGAAGACCATTCCGCTGCCAAAGCCCAGGATCGCCAGCGTCAGGGGCAGATCCATGTCGATATTGCGGTGAAACCCCTCGGCTAGGGCGATGAGGGCCAGGACGACGATGGAACTGGCCAGTTCCAAACCCGTCAGCCGATCCCCGGTGGATCCCCGGAAGCACACCACGCCCACGGGCACCAAGGCCAGCACCAGTCCGGCGGCGCCCCAAAGCCAGAAATTCATTCCGTCCTCCTTGCGGCCAAGTTCCGCACGATCGGAATCGACCGGGTGCGATGCGTTTGATGGAAAAGCAGCAGCCTTTCCCCGCGGATGGCCCCCAAGGTGACCAGATTCGGAGCGCACGAAGGCAGGGATTCGGCCAACGCGCGGCAGGCCGCGGCGCGAGGCGTGTCTTCAGACGGGCCGAACGGCAGGGCGGTCAGGTGGCTGCCCAGGGTTTTCCCGGTGAAAAGGAACCGCCCGAGTTCGGCCAGCATGGCCCGGCTCCCGCTGAACACGTCCTGCGGCAGATAGCGCACCTGCGCCCACATCGCGCGATCAAACCGGAAGCGGAGCCGGGCCACCCGGGCGTAGCGCAGAAGCCCCGCCATAGCCAGCGCCGCCCCGCCGGCCGCGGCGAGGCATTCCGACGGGCTGTCGTTCATCGCGCAAAGAAGCCAGAACCCGAACAAGCAGGCGCTGGCGGCAAATGCTCCCAGGACCACTCGAGGTTGCATGCGATCGGTATCCGCATTGCTGAATGCGGTTCCCCCGTTGGGACAGCGCCGCCATCGCGGCGGTTCCGCTTAGGGCGCGTTGGAGCGCCCTGCTTAGGCGTTGCCCGTGGCGTGGGTCCTGCTGAGATGGGGAAGGCTCCGCGTCCGACTCACCCATGGCCATTCAGCTCGCCCTTCACCACCGCACCACTTACCGATACGACCGGGCGATCACCCTCGGGCCCCAGACGGTTCGGCTGCGGCCGGCGCCGCACTGCCGCACTCCGGTTCTCAGTTATTCGCTGAAGGTTTCGCCGGCGGAGCATTTCATCAACTGGCAGCAGGACCCGCAGGGCAATTACCTGGCTCGGCTCGTTTTTCCGGCTCCGACCAAGGAATTTTCCGTGGAAGTGGACCTGGTGGCGGACGTGGCCGTCTTCAACCCCTTCGATTTTTTCCTGGAGCCGAGCGCAGAGACGATCCCTTTTACGTACGAGCCGAAAGTCGCGGTCGAACTGGCGCCTTACCTCCGGAAGGACGCCTCCACTCCCGCGCTCCTCAGCTTCCTCCGTGCGATCGACCTCACTCCGCGCCCCGCGATCGGCTTTCTCGTCGATCTCAACCTCCGCATCAAGAACGCGGTCAGCTACATCGTCCGGCTGGAACACGGCGTTCAGTCTCCGGAGGAGACCCTCACGCTGGGGCGGGGGTCCTGCCGCGACTCGGCCTGGCTTCTCGTGCAGGTGCTGCGCCACCTGGGGTTGGGCGCCCGCTTCGTATCCGGTTACCTCGTCCAATTGCTGGCCGACGTAAAGCCGCTCAACGGCGGCGCGGGTGCCGCGCAGGACTTCACCGACCTCCATGCCTGGTGCGAGGTGTACCTCCCCGGGGCGGGTTGGATCGGGCTCGATCCCACCTCCGGCCTCCTCGCCGGGGAAGGCCACCTTCCGCTGGCCTGTTCACCGGAGCCCTCCAGCGCGGCCCCGATCAGCGGCGTCGTCGAGAAATGCGGGACGCAGTTCGATTTCGCCATGAGCGTCCGCCGCATTTCCGAGGCGCCCCGGGTTGCTTTCCCGTATGCGGAGGAAACCTGGGCGAAGATTGACGCCCTCGGACGGAAAATCGACGCGGTTCTCAGCGCCGGCGACGTCCGCCTGACCATGGGCGGCGAACCGACCTTTGTGGCCATGTCCGACATGGACGGCCCGGAGTGGAACACCCTCGCCTTGGGCCCGCGCAAGCGCGAACTGGCCGGGCAGCTTTTCAAGCGGCTCTTCGCCCAATACGGCAGGGGCGGTTTCATCGCTCACGGCCAGGGAAAATGGTATCCTGGCGAGCCGCTTCCCCGATGGGTTCTCGCCTGCGTCTGGCGCCGCGACGGCAAACCGATCTGGCGCGATCCGGCGCTGCTCGCCGATCCGCTCGTGCCCGGCAGCCTCACGACCGCCGACGCCCGCCGGTTCGCCGAGGACCTGGCCGCGCGGCTCGGCCTCTCCGCCGAACGGCTGATTCCGGGGTTTGAAGACAGCTTTTACTACGTCTGGAAAGAGCGGCGCATTCCGATCGGGCTCGACTTTAAAGACGAGGCAATGAAGGACCAGGCCGAGCGGGCGCGCGTGGCCCGCGTCCTCGAGACCGGCCTCGACCAGCCCATCGGCTTCGCCCTTCCGCTCCGGCGCGATCCGGCGGGACGCTGGCTTTCCTCCCCCTGGCATTTCGTGGCGGGGCGGATGTTCCTGATTCCGGGCGATTCGCCGATGGGCCTGCGGATGCCGTTGGATCTTCAGCCCTGGCGCACGCCCCCTCCCAGCGTGCCCAACCCGGACGCCGAGGTCCGCCTGGCGCTCTGCGTCGAGGCACGCGCCGGCCACGTCCACATCTTCCTCCCGCCCGCCGACCGCGCGGACGACCATCTCGCGCTTCTGGCGGTCGTCGAGGCGACCGCCTCCGCGCTGGCAATGCCGGTCGTCCTCGAGGGTTACCTGCCCCCCTTCGATCCCGCCCTGGACAACATCAAGGTGACGCCGGACCCGGGCGTCGTCGAAGTGAATATCAACCCGTCGGCCAGCTGGCCCGAGCTGGCGCAGAAAACCGAATGGCTCTATGCAGCCGCCCGGGAATGCGGGCTCGGCGCCGACAAGTTCATGATCGACGGCCGCCACGCCGGCACCGGCGGTGGCAATCACATCGTTCTGGGCGGGCCCCGCCCCGAGGATAGCCCGCTCCTGCGCCGTCCCCATCTGCTGCAAAGCCTGCTGGCCTACTGGCTCCAGCACCCTTCGCTCAGTTACCTCTTCAGCGGGCTTTTCATCGGGCCGACCAGCCAGGCTCCCCGCATCGACGAAGCGCGCAACGACAGCATCTACGAACTTGAAATTGCCTTTCGGGAGCTCAACCGCCAGCTCGCCGCCGCCGGCCGGCCGGACGGCTGCCCGCCCTGGCTGGTCGACCGCATCTTCCGCAATCTCCTGATCGACGTCACCGGCAACACCCACCGCGCGGAATTTTGCATCGACAAGCTGTTTTCGCCCGACAGCGAATCGGGGCGCTTGGGGCTGCTCGAACTGCGCGCCTTCGAGATGCCCCCGCACCCGCGCATGAGCCTCGTCCAGCAACTGCTCTTGCGGGGGCTGATCGCCCGCTTCTGGGACCACCCTTATTTGCCGCGCCGCTTGGTCCGCTGGGGCACCGACCTGCACGACCGCTTCATGCTGCCCCATTACCTGCACGCCGACTTCTGCGACGTGATCGGCGATCTGCAAGGCTGGGGAATGCCCTTCGACGAAAGCTGGTTCGCCCCGCACTTCGAATTTCGCTTCCCTTATTTTGGGCGGGTGCGCTGCCGCGAGATGGAATTGGAACTGCGCCAGGCGCTCGAACCCTGGCACGTCATGGGCGAGGAGAACTCCGGCGGCGGCGTGGTGCGCTTCGTCGATTCCTCGGTCGAACGGATCCAGGTCAAGGTGACCGGCCTCACCTCCGACCGCTACCTGGTCGCCTGCAACGGCGTTCACGTTCCCCTCCATCCGACCGGCAACGCCGGCGAACACGTGGCCGGCGTGCGTTACCGCGCCTGGAGCGCTCCCTCCTCGCTCCACCCGACGATCGCGGTGGATAGCCCCCTGGTCTTCGACCTGATCGATTCGTGGAACCAGAAATCCCTCGGCGGCTGCACCTACCACGTCGCTCACCCCGGGGGCCGCAATTACCAGACCGTCCCGGTCAATTCCTCCGAGGCCGAAAGCCGCCGGCTGGCCCGCTTCTTTTCCTTCGGGCACAATCCCGGGCAGATTACGCGACTGAAGCCCAGGCCCCCCTCTCCGGAATTTCGGTACACGCTCGATTTGCGGGACGCCATTCCCGGCGAAAACGAGGCGAAGTAAGCCGCCGCCCGCCTTTCTCCATGCCTGTTTTCGCTTCGCCCCCCCTCGGCGCCGATCCTCTGCCGGGGTACACGGGCCGGTCTGGGCGTTACGACGAGTGCCGCGCGCCGGATGGAACCCTCCGCCCGCACTGGGCGCAATTCCTGCGTCTTCTCGGGCCCAACCCTTCAGAGACGTTGCGGGCCGCCAACGACGCCTGCGGGCGCGCCGTCCTGGAGCAGGATGTCAGCATGAACGTTTACGCGGGCGCGCGTTCGGAATCGCATCCTTGGCCGCTCGATGTCGTTCCCCACCTGGTGAGCGCCGAGGATTGGGCCGTCTTGAGCGACGGACTTCGCCAGCGGGCCCGGCTTTACGACACGCTTCTCGCGGACCTGTACGGCCCCCAGAAGTATCTGCGCAGCGGCGCCCTTCCCGCCGAACTGGCCATGGCCAATCCGCATTTTCTGCGCCCCTGCGCCGGCTTGGGCAAGCGCTCGGCCGGGGGTCTTCATACCTATGCCGTGGATATCGCCCGGTCTCCGGACGGCCAGTGGTGGGTCCTGCAGGACCGGCTCGACGCTCCGTCGGGGCTCGGATACTCGCTGCAGAACCGGCGCATCGTTCGCACGGCGCTCGCGCCGGCTTTCCACGGGACGCCCGTGCGCCGGCTCTATTCCTTCTTTCGCGGATTTCGTTCATCGCTGGCCGACTTGGGCCGGTCCAGCGCCCGCAGCGAGGAGCCGCGCGTGGTGTTCCTCACACCCGGTCCGGCCAACGAAACCTATTTTGAGCACGCCTACCTCGCCCGGTATCTGGGCTACCCGCTGGTGGAGGGCGCCGATCTCACGACCCGGGACCGGCAGGTCTTCATCCGCACGGTGGGGGGCCTGAAGCGCGTCGATGCGATCGTCCGCCGGGTGGATTCCGGTTTTTGCGACCCGCTGGAACTGAATCCCCACTCGGTCCTCGGCGTGCCGGGGCTCGTGCACGCGGTTCATGGAGGGCGGGTCGCGCTTGCGAATCAGTTGGGCGGGGCGGCGCTGGAGAGCTCGGCCCTGCTCGCGTTCCTGAAGCCGCTGTGCCGCGAAGTCCTCGGCGAGGACCTGCGCTTGCCCAGCGTCGCCACCTGGTGGTGCGGGCATGCCGCGGCGCGGGAGTATGTCCTGGGAAACCTGCGCGACCTGGTCGTCAAGCCCGCCTTCCGGGAACGCGGCGCCTTTGCGACGCGGTACGGGGCCCTGTTGGGCGATGAGGAGCGCGCGGACCTGGCCCGGGAGATCGCCGCGCGACCGGGCGCTTTCTGCGGGCAAGAGCGGGTGCTCCTGGGGACAACCCCCGCCTGGTCGGACGGGGCGCTTCGGCCCGTCCCTTTTGTCATGCGCTTGTTCGTCGCCTGGCAAGACGGAGACTACCGCGTCATGTCGGGCGGGCTGACCCGCTTCAGCCCTTCGGGGGCCGATGCCATCGTTTCGCTGCAAAAGGGGGCCGCGACCAAGGACACCTGGGTCTTGGGCCCCGGCCGGGAGGAGGCCCCCCCTCCGATCAATCTGCACTTCGCGGATCTGGACCGCCGGCCGGCGGCGACGCCCAGCCGGATGGCCGACAATCTTTTCTGGCTCGGCCGCTACCTCGAGCGCACCTCGCAACTGGCGCGGCTTCTCGACCGGCACGATCCGCTCTTGCGCGACGAAATCGCCGCGCTGGACCCGTCGGTCGCGACCGACGCCCTGCGCCTTCTGATTGCGGCGCAGCAAAGCGTCGCACCGGCCGACGCCACCGCCGACGAAATCGCGGCTCAGATCCGCGTCGATGCGGACGACACGCGGCACCCCGGCAGCCTCGCCGCCAACCTCGGGCATCTCATTCGCATCCTGGATCAGGTGAAGGTGAACCTGCCTCCGGAATTCTGGCGCATCCTGCGCCGCCTCCGGGGAATCGCCGCTCACGGCCATCCCCAGCTCGCCTCCGACCTGGTCGAGCAGCTCTCCAGCCTGGAGGCGCTCGGCAATGAGACGGTCGCCCACGACACGGGCTGGCGTTTTCTCGAATTGGGACGGCGCATCGAGCGCGCCCGCCAGATCGTCTTTCTCGCCCGGGCCCTCCTGCTTCCGAAGCGGGCCGCCGGCGAGGCTCCGGCCACGCTCACCGAGTTTCGACTGCAGACGCTGCTTCATTTCACCGACAGCCTGTTCACCTACCGCAGCGTCTATCACGGGATTTTCGATCCGGCTTCGATCTTCGCGTGGCTGTTGGGGGCGCAGGAGAATCCGCGCGGCCTGTTGTTCCAGACGGAACGCATCGCCGAACATTTGGCCGCGCTCCCGGAAGAGCTCGCCCCGCGCGCCGCATCGGCGCTGCGCGCGACGGCGCACCGGCTCGTCAGCACGGTCAAGCTGTTCGAGGTGCCGAATGCGGGCGGCAACCTCCAGCGGGTCGCGGAATTTTTCGACGAGACGTCCGGCACTCTGACCGAACTTAACGACCGGTTGACGCAAATCTATTTCAGCCACAGCGAACTGCCCGCCGCCAGCAGCTAGCACCCATGCCACTCTATCGGGTCACCCATAGCACGCGTTACACGCACGAGACGGCGGCCACGGCAGCGTGGCAGGCGCTGCTCCTGCAACCGCGGCACGAGCACGGGCAGCATTGCGATTCGTTCGAACTGGAGATCGCGCCCCATCCGACCGATCTGGCGGGGCGCATCGATTACTTCGGCAACAAGCAGCATATCTTCACCCTGCGCGAACCGCACGCCGAGCTGCGCATCACCAGCCGCAGCCTCGTCCGCCGCGAGGTGCCGCAGCCGCCGCTGGCCGGACTTACCCCTCACCTGGCCGATATTCCCGGGCTGGTCGCGGCGGCCGTGCGGGAGGAGGATTTCAGCTTGGAGCAGTTCCGGCACGCCACACCGCTCGTGCCGCTGTTGCCGGCGGCGGAGTCGTTGACGCGCGGATTGACGGCCGACATCGATCCCACGCGCACCTCCGCGCTGGAGTGGCTGCGCACCCTCGGGGGCCGTTTCAACGAGTCCTTCGTTTTCGATCCCAACGCGACGCGGGTCTCGACTCCGCTGGCGGAGGTCATGGTGACCCGCCGTGGCGTGTGCCAGGATTTTGCGCATCTTCTGATCAGCTGCCTGCGCCAGCGGGGCCTGCCGGCCGCTTATGTCAGCGGCTACCTCCTGACCCGGCCGCCGGACGGCAAGCCCCGCTTGGTGGGCGCCGACGCGTCCCATGCCTGGGTGTCGGTCTACATTCCCGGCACGGGCTGGGTCGATTACGACCCGACCAATGCCTGTTTCGTCGGGGCGGGTCACATCGTCGTGGCGCGCGGACGGGATTATTCCGACGTGAGTCCGGTCAAGGGGCTCTTCAGCGGCGGCGGGGGACAGCGGCTGCACACCGGAGTGACGGTGGAGCTGGCGGACGGGTAGGGCGAGCGCCCTTCCCGGAGCGAAGGCCGAGGGCGCTACCCACGCGTCAGTTTGACCGAGACCGCCATCGCCTTGAACTCGGACGCTTTGCCGTAGTAGGTGCCGACGACGGGCATCACCCCGCGGGGGTGATTGCTCAAGCCGGTGGCGACGTGGCGGTCGGAGGTTTCCCCGCCCGTCGTCGGATCGTATCCGCGCCAGCCGTGGCCGGGCAGATAAATCTCCACCCAGGCGTGGGTCGAAGCATGGCCCGCTTCCGCCGCGGCGCATTCGAAGTAGCCGCTGGCGAAGCGGGCGGCGATTCCCAGGCTGCGGACCGCATCGAGAAGAAGCGTCGCAAAATCCCGGCAGGAGCCGGCCCCTGATTGGATCGTCTCGGCCGGGGTCTGCACCCCGCGCTCTTCCCTCCGGACGTAGCGCATCTGCTCATGCACCCGCCGGTTGAGCCGGCGGACGATGCCTTCGACATCCTTCGGAAGCTTGGGGCATTCGGTGCGGACCCATTTGGACACGCTTCCGGCGTCGGCGGGATAGCTCAATTGCTGGTAGGCCGAAACGATGGCGATCTCCAAGGGATCGTAAATGGGCGGAAAAGGGGTGGGCGCGGTATCGTGCTTGCGATGGGAGTAGGGCA
>DASRSH010000262.1:0-2791 GCA_035656575.1 Opitutaceae bacterium | reverse complement strand
AACTCCGGTGACCAGGACCGATGTGCAGAGATCCTCGTGCGCAAGCGGAAGATCCGCCACGCGGGCCACGGGTCTGGTCCGACGCCTCCCCCCGCCTCGCTCCGGCGCCGGCCCAAACCGCTGCGGATAGCAGAGCGCCAGGCACCGGGCCTGGAACAGGGCCACCGCCGCCGCGGCCGCCAGGACAAACACCCACTCGATTCCCGCCAGCAGGGTCTTGGCATGCGGCAGGCGCAGGGCGTCCACGATGGGCGCCGCGGCGCCCGCCAGCGGAGCGATCAGGCAAACGGCGCCGAAGGCGACCAGCACGGTTGCCGCCATGCAGCCCCCCGCCGTGGCCAGGGGCATGGCGCCCGCAGCCCGGCGAACCAGAAAGGAAAACATTCCCATGCGCACCGCCATAATAACAAGGACGCGCCGGCGCTTGCCCGCGAGCGGTTGGGATGGGACCCTCGGGCAGCCCCGTTCCCCATGCTCCGCTGCTTCCGGCCCTTCGGCCTGCTTTTTCTCAGCCTCGTCGTCGTCGCGCCGTCTGCCATCGCGGACGCGTATCCCGGTGCGGAAGGGATCGTGGCCCGCCGCGTGCCCTGGCTCGCCGGCCATATCCGGTTCGACCGGCTGCCGTCGTCGGGTTTTGACGCCTTCGAGATCGCCGCCGGGCACCCCGGCGTGGTGGTCCGCGCCACCAGCGCCAACGCCGCCGCGGCGGGGCTGGGCTGGTATCTCAAATACTGCTGCCACCGCTCGATGTCTCATCTGGGCGACAACCTGGGGCCCGTAAGTCCGGTGCCTGTCCCCGGGGCGCCGATCCGAATCGAATCGTGGGCGGTCTATCGCTACGCGCTCAACTACTGCACGTTCAACTACGCGATGAGCTTCTACTCCTGGGCCGACTGGGAGCACGAGCTCGACTGGATGGCCCTGTCGGGCGTCAATCTGATGCTCGTGGCGAACGGCGAGGAGGCGGTGTGGGCCGCGGTGATGCGCCGGCTCGGACTCAGCGAACGGGACATCGCGGCGTTCCTCCCCGGGCCGACGTACACGGCGTGGTGGCTGATGGGAAATCTGGAAGGGGCCGGAGGACCGATGAGCGCCGGCATGATTGCACGGCGGGCCGGCTTGCAGCGTCGGATGATCGGCCGCATGCGCGAACTGGGCATCCAGCCGCTCATGCCCGGTTTCTATGGGATGATCCCAGCGGCCCTGGCCCGCCGCCTTCATGCCCACGTCGTGGACCAGGGCCTGTGGGACGGATTCCAGCGGCCGGCGATCCTCGATCCGACGGACCCGGAATTTCCCCGCGTGGCCGGCATTTACTATGAGGAGCTGAAGCGGCTCTACGGAGCGGACTTCCGGTTCTTCTCTGGCGACCCCTTCCACGAAGGCGGCGTCATGGCCGGCGTGGACCTGGGAAAAGCGGGCGTGGCGGTGCAGGCCGCCATGCGGGCGCATTTTCCGGGAGCGGTCTGGGTCCTCCAGGGCTGGCTGGAAAATCCCCGCAAGGAACTCATCGCCTCGACCGACAAGTCGCACGTGCTGGTTCAGGAGCTGTTTGGCGAGAACACGAACAACTGGGAAAAGCGGGGCGCCTACGAAGGAACGCCTTTTGTTTGGTGCTGCATCGACAACTTCGGCGAGCGGCCGGGCCTTTTCGGCCCGCTGCGCCGCTTTTGCGACGAAGTCTATCGCGCCCGCACCGGCCCCTACGGCCGGTACCTGAAGGGGACGGGCATCATGCCGGAAGGCATCGACAACAACCCGGCCGCCTACGACTTGGTGCTCGAGCTCGCCTGGCACCGCGAACACGTGGACCCCGCCGCGTGGCTCGCCGGCTATGAAGCGTACCGGTATGGCGCTCCCGACCCGGACATTGCCGCCGCCTGGAAAGGGCTGCTCGCCACCGCGTACAATTCGAAGGCGGGGGGCGCACCGGAGGACGTCCTGTGCGCCCGCCCCGCGCTCCCCCCCCAACCGGTCACCCACTGGGGGGGCCTGGGCATTTCCTACGACCAGGCGCGATTTGCCGCCGCGGTCCGGCGATTCGCGGCGGCCGCTCCCCGCTTTTCCGCCAACGCGCCCTATCGCCTCGACTTGATCACCTTCCGCCTGCAGGTCCTCTCCAACGAGGCGTTGGGCGTGGCGCAGGCCGCAACCGCCGCCTGCATGCAACGCAACCGGGAGGCATTCCGCGCGGCCTCCGCTCGCCTGCTCCAACTCGGCGGCGAAGCCGACGACCTCCTTTCAAAGACCCCGCGATTCCGCCTCGATGCCTACGAGCAGCGCGCGCTGGCCTACGGCCAGACGCCCGCCGAGCGCCACGAGTGCCTGCGCGACGGCCTGGCCCTCATCACCTATTGGGCCGGCAACGACCGCAGCCACGACGACTCAAACGACTACGCCTTCAAAGCCTGGTCCGGCATGATGGACTCCTACTCCATGGGCCGCTGGCGAGCCTACTTCAAAGCCCTCCCGCCCCCCTGGACCAACCCCGCCGCCCCCCTCCCGGACTTCTTCACCTGGGAACGAGCCTGGGTCGCGGCCCAAGTCAGCGCCAATTACCGCTAAAGAGGGGACCGGGTGTTCCCAACGGGGACAGGCTATCTCAAGCCAAGAGCTGAAAGTAACAGCGAGAAGGCGCGAAGGGGGACAGGTTATCTTGCCGCTCCACCGCGCGCGCCCTCACCGCAATGGGGACAGGCTATCTCAAGCCCTCTCGGACTTCTTCATCTGGAAACGAGCCCGGGTCGCGGCCCAAGTCAGCGCTGACGACCGCTCAAGAGGGGCCAGGCTA
>DASRSH010000261.1:0-29283 GCA_035656575.1 Opitutaceae bacterium | reverse complement strand
GCATCAGCACCCGCGCGGTCATGCAGATGTAAAGGCGCATCGAGAAGATCCGCATTTCCACGCGCTCTCCCCGCAGCGCGTCGATCTCCTCGAACAGGACCCGGCTCATTCCCGGCGTCTGGGCCAGCAGCACGCTCGGCTTGAAGCCTTGGACGGTGCGCCGGCGTTTTTTGTAAAATTCCGCCCCCTCCAGCTGGTTGAGGTAGCGGTCGTTGAATTGCTCCCGGAAATGGGCGTTGGACCGGTGGTAGTCCCAGTAATCGTTATTCCCCCAAATCACCTCGTTCGCCCTCAAGCCGCCCATCATGACCACATCCGTGCCAACGAAGCGGCAGCGGAAGATGGGGCCGAGGGTCCGATAGGCCTGGAGAAAGGAGAACAGCGGGCTGCCCTTGTGCCCGCGCAGGCAGTCGCCCCCATCGCGGGGAGTGTAGACCGGGAGGTCCGTGCATTTCTTCAAGGGGCCGCCGCCCGGGAGAGCGTCCGGGCTCGAAGTCATATCGGTAGTCGTCATATGAATACTCCCCGGCGGCCCTGCCGTTCGACATAACGCCGAACCCGGGGATCGTCCACCAGCGCGCGGCACAGAGCCTCCTCGACCGGTCCCCCGACCACGCAGTCGAAGCCCGATTGGTCGACAAAGGATTTGGCGCCGTAGTCGAACAAGGGAGGTGTCGTCGCGTCCGGCCGCCGCACCACCGTGCCGTAGACCACGCGGCCGATGCCGGAAAATAGCGTCGCGGTCATGCACATGGGGCAGGGCTCGCACGTGGTGACGAGCGTGCATCCGGCGAGGTTGGCCTTGCCCAGCTTGCGGCAGGCCAGACGAATCGCCCGCACTTCAGCGTGAGCGGTCGGATCGCACCCGCGGACCACGCGGTTGAGCGCCGTCGCGACTTCTCGCCCGGATCGCGTCACATAAATCTGAGCGGCAAACGGGACCGGATGACCGCTGGCAAAGTTTTTTCGCGCGAGTGCCACCAAGCGGCGGATGGTGGCGGCATCGTCCGGAATTTTGCCATCGTGGGGTCGGCTCATGGACGGAAGAGGGAAGCAAGCCACATGCCAACGCCCGCTTCCCCGACAGCGCCCAGTTGGCGAACCTGTTGTTCATCATACTGTACAGCACTTGCCCTCTCCGTGGCATGACGCGTGCTTGTGGAGAGCCGGTGCTATCAACAGAGCCAGCGACCACCGTCCCGTTCGAGGCGCAGCCTCCCGTCAGTCATCGCCGCCGTCCTCCGATGGTCCGGGAGATTCTCGCCGGGCTCGCGACTTTTTCCGCCATGGCTTCGGTGCTGGCGGTGCATCCGGCGATCCTCGCGACCACCGGCATGGACAAAGGCGCACTCGTCACGGCCACCGCCTTGTCGGCGGCCATTTTCACCGCGGCCATGGCGCTGCTGACCAACTATCCCATCGTCATGGGGCCGGCGGGCGGCACCAACGCCTATTTCGCCTTCACGGTGTGCGGCCTGATGGGGGTGCCATGGCGGGCCGCCCTCGGGCTTGTTTTCTATAGCGGCGTGCTCTTCTTCGTCGTTTCGATTTCCGGCATCCGGACCCGGATCGTGGATGCGATCCCGATGGAACTGAAGCTCGCGATCACCTGCGGGATCGGGCTGTTCATGGCCTTCATCGGGCTGCAAAACGGGGGCCTGGTCGTGGCGAATCGCTACACGCTGGTGTCCATGGGCCACCTCGCCGATCCGCGCTGCCTGCTCGCGCTCGCGGGCACCATTTTCACCGGTGCGTTGATCCGAAAGCGGGTGCGCGGCGCGGTCGTCATCGGGGTGCTCGCCGTGACCGTCGTGTGTGGCTTCGTGCACGGGCCCGGAGGGGGCACCCTCGCGCATTTGCCGCGGGATCCCGTCGGGCTGCCGGCCTCCCTGCGGCCGCTTTTCCTGCAACTGGATCTGAGGTATCTCTGGACCCACTTCTCGAGCACCTTCGTCGTGGTCCTGGCGCTGCTGTTCGTCGGCGTTTTCGACAACCTCGGCTCCCTCATCGGGATCTGCAATCGCGCGGGGTTCCTGGACAAGGACGGCCGCGTGCCCAAGGCGGGGCGCGTTTTCCTCGCGGACGCCGGCGCGGCGATGCTGGGCGCCTGCCTGGGGACTTCCAACGTCCAGTGCTATTCGGAATCCGCCATCGGCGTGGAGGAGGGGGGACGGACCGGGCTCACGGCGATCACCGCCGCGGTGTGCATGCTCCTGGCGCTCTTCCTCACCCCGCTCATCCTGGCCATTCCCCTGGTGGCGACGGCGGCGCCCCTGATCATCGTCGGCGTCTTCATGATGGAGGGCGCCGTGCACATCGGCCTCACCGATTTCGGCAAGGCGCTGCCCGCCGTGATCACCATGTTCCTGATGCCGCTGACCTTCAGCATCAGCGACAGCATCGGCATCGGGCTGGTCGTTTACGCCGCCTTCAATCTGGCGACCGGCCGAGGGCGCCAGGTGACGGGCCTGGCCTATGCCCTGGCGGCGCTCTTCCTGGTTTACGCCTATTTTCGCCCGTGACTGCCCCGCCCGGGAAATCATCCCACCACCATGTCAACACGTTCCCTCCTCGCCCGTCTCGGGCTGGCGATCATACTCTGCGGAGCGGTCCACCGGGCCGCCGGCCAGGCCGCGGCTCCGGAAGACACCGCGGCCGCCGGCCCGGTGACCGAACTGGATAAATACACGGTCAGCGGGGTCCCGCTGGTCGACCAGATCCTGCCCACCGTCCGGCCCATCGGCAGCGTCATGGGCGACGAGGAGGACATCCTCGACGTGCCCCGATCCGTGACCTCGGTCAACCAGGCCTGGATGGACGACCGCCAGGTGACCAACGCCATGGATTTCGGGCAGTTCGCCCCCGGGGTGTATTCTGAAGCTCAGTACGGAATACCGTCGGTGCCGTTCATCCGCGGCGATCTGGCGCAGATGTACGTCAACGGGCAGGCGATGATGTTCATGCGCGACAGCGTCCCGCCCAGCTTCAACGGCATCGACGCGATGGACATCGTCAAGGGGCCCGGCTCGGCCGTTTACGGGCCCCAGGACCAGGGCGCCGGCGGCTATGTCAATCTCGTCACCAAGCAGCCGTATTTCGACGGCTTTCACGCCGAACTTTCGGCCACTTTGGGCTATTGGACGAGCGGACATTCCTACGCCGAGCCCGAATTCACGATCGATCTGGGCGGGCCGCTCAGCCGGAAGCTGGCCTACCGCGTCAGCTACCTGAGCCGCTACGGGGACAGCTATTACATCAACGACCACAACCAGACCCAGGACGTCTTCGCGGCGCTGACCTATCTGGCCAGCGACAAGTTCAGGCTCGATTTCTGGGCGCAGTTTTACGAGGACCGGACGGAGGAGTCCCAGGGCGCGAATCGCGTGACCCAGCAGTTCATCTGGAACGGCACCTATGTCACCGGGCCCGCGGTGGCGGCCTACGGCAACGACACGATCCCCGTCGGCGCGACGACCCCCACGGTCTTCAGCGGCGCCTACTCGATCGTCCAGCCCACCGGGACGGTCAAGCTGCCCGACTACGACGCGCTGGTGGCTCCGGGGGACGTGGCCCGTTCGGGCCTGTTCCAGTCGCAGCTGGTCGCCACCGACGAGCTGTTTGACGACGCGAAGATCATCAACCGGACCTATGTTTCGGTGGGCCATTCCAACAAGGTCGATCTGCTGGGGTACGACGAATACATTCCGGTGGAGGAATCGATCCAGGATCGGCTGGAATTTCACGACAGTCTGAATCTGCTCGGCATGGCCAACACCTTCATCGGCGGGGGCGACTTCCGTTACACCCGTCTGCTGTCGTACGACGATTTCACGGTCGAACCCTATGCCTACTTCGATCTCTCCGCGTCCCAGGACAACGTCTATCCCGCCTATGCAGCCGACAACTACACGTTCGGCAGCGGCTATCGCGTCCCCGGCACGACGACGTACAGCGGCGGGCCCTACGCGGACGACCAGGATACGTTCATCTACGACAGTGCCGTTTTCGCCCAGGACACGGTCAAGCTGACCAGCAAGCTTTCCGCCGTGGCCGGCTACCGGCTCGACGGCATCGAAGCTTCCGATGCCAGTCCGCCCTTCGATCAGGTCGGCGCTGAAAACTCGGATTTCATCTTCGTCGCGTTCAACTCGCCGGTCTACGTCCCGGAAGGGGCCCTGCGCGACGTGAGCGGGTCGGTGGCGGATCCGTCCTATTTCGCCAGCCTATTCTACAAACCGGTCCCGACGAGCACGTTGTACCTCACATATAATCGCATCGACGCGCTGCTGGGCTCCGACAATTTCGGCGGGGTCAGTGTCCCCGCTGAAACGACCCTGGCGACCCAGCAAGCCGGTCTGCAGTCCTCGCTCACCACGCCGTGCACGCTCTATGAGGCGGGCTACAAGCAGAGCCTGTTCGGCAACACGCTGTATTTCGCGGTGGACGCCTTTCAGCAGCTCCGCCTCGGCTCGCAGCTGGGCGGCCCGAATTATCTGCTCAAGGACAACGGCCTTGAGTTTGAAACCGTCTACCAGCCGACCCTCGCCCTCGCCGTCAACGCCAACCTCACCTACCAGAACGACACCGCCTTCGCGCCGGCGGGTGGGGGCTTTTACGAGCAGACGGGGAGCTACCTGGACGATTACCCGACCACTTACCTGGTTGACGGCAAATACGGGACGGGCAACGGGAGCCCGAACTTCGAAGTGTATGTCCCGCCCTCCGGCCGGATGCGGGCCCCGGGCATTCCCCAGTTCATGGCCAATCTGTTCGTCGAATACAAATTTCCCCATGGATTCGGAATCGGCCTCGGGCCGCAGATCCTCGGCCGGCAATATGCCGACGACGAGGAAGCGCTCCACATTCCGAGCGAATACGAGCTGGATGGTTACCTGTTCTACCGCCAGAAACGCTGGGACGTCCGGGTGAACGTGCGCAACATCACCAACCAACGCCTGCTCGATCCGATCGATGTGACCTTTGCGGGCAATGACGAAATATTCGTCCGCGAGCCGATCTCGGCGTCGGTGACCATCCGCTGGCATCTCTAGGCGGATGCCTTCGGCGCCCGTTGCGGCCGGGCGGCCTTTCCCACGAGGGCCAGGACCCGGGAGGGGGTGAACGGGCCGTCATCGTTGATCCGGACGCCAAAGGGTTTGAGCGCGTCTTCGATCGCACCGACGAGCGCGCCCGGAGCCCCGGTCATCCCTCCTTCGCCCGCCCCTTTGATGCCGTAAGGGTTGTGGGGCGTGGGGGTCTCCAGATGGACGAGCTCAATGGGAGGGATGTCGGCGGCGCTCGGCATGAGGTAGTCCATGAGCCCGCGGGTGAGCATGCGGCCGTCCGCGTCGTAGCGCAGCTCTTCCAGGATCGTGCCCCCAATCCCCTGGGCGACCCCGCCGACAATTTGGCCGCCGACGATGCGCGGATTGATCACCCGCCCGCAGTCGTGAGCGACGCCGTAGCGCCGAACCAGGACCCGGCCGGTGGCGATCTCGACTTCCACGATCGCGATGTGCGCGGCATAGGCATAGGCGACGCCCGGCACTTGGAAGCGGACTTCGGCTTTGAGCAGTCCGGGCGATGGCGCGTCCGCCCGGCCGCCGCCGGCGGAAGCGGCCGCGAGCTCGGCCAGGGAATAGCCCCGTTGGCTGTCCGACCGCAGATGAATTCGGCCCTCGGTCCACTCGAGCTCCTCGTCGCGGGCCGGCAGCAGGCGCCGGGCAAGGTCGCGGGCCGCTTCCTTCAACTTTACCGCCGCGAGCCGCGCGGCGGTTCCCCCGACGGCGCCGCTGCGGCTTCCCCAGGTGCCGATCCCCTCCTTCACGACCCCCGTGTCCCCGTGCACGACCGTAATGGCGTCGACTTTCACGCCCAGCTCGTCGGCGACCAGCTGGGCATGGGTCGTGGCGGTTCCCTGCCCATGAGGCGACGATCCGGTGAACAAGGTGATGGCTCCGCGCGCATCCACCCACAGCTCGGAGAATTCGTAGGGGCCAAATGCCGTCGCCTCGACGTAAAAGGAAAGCCCGATTCCGAGGTAGCGCCCGGCGTTGCGGGCGGCGAGCTGTTCCCTTCGGAAATGCGGATAATCGAGAAGGGCGACCGCCTGACGCAGGCAGCGGGGATAATCGCCGCTGTCGTAAATCACCCGTGAGTTCGGCCGTGCTCCCAGAGTCACGGCTCGGTCGGCCGGCAGCTCAGCCGGGGTCAGCATATTTCTGAGCCGGATCTCGGCCCGGTCCAAGCCGAGATCGTCCGCGATCCGATCGAGCAGCCGTTCCATGCAGAACACGGCCTGCGGATGCCCGGCACCGCGATAGACATTGAGGGGAGTCTTGTTGGTGACCACCGACAGCACCTTGGAGCGATAATGGGGAATGCGGTAGGGGCCGCGGATCATCGCGCTGACATAGTAACCCGGCGCATTGCTGAACGTGGCAAAGGCCGCGCCGATATTCGTCGCACAGACGGACTCCAGCGCGGTGATCACGCCGTCATGGCGAACGGCGGCGACGACTTCATGGTCCTGTTCCCGTCCATGGCAGGAGGCGACAAAATGCTCCGCCCGGTCTTCAATCCACCGAACGGGCCGGCCCAGGCGGGTGGCCAGCAAGGGCGCGAGCACCTCTTCGCCGTAGATGGCCTCCTTCACGCCAAAGCCGCCTCCGACGTCCGGCGCAATGACTCTCAGGCGGCCCGCCGGCCAGCCGAGAACCTCGGTCACGCAATCCCGCACGCGGTGCGGAAATTGCGTCGACGTCCACAGCGTCACCGTGCCCGTGTTCGGGTCCGCGTCGGCGAGCACCCCGCGCGTTTCCATCGGTATGCCGGTATAGCGGTGGATGGAGAATTTCTCGCGATAAACGCGATCGGCGGTCGCCAGGGCCTGGTCCACATCGCCCGCCTCCTGCGCAAACGTCTGCACAACATTGGTGC
Organism: Opitutaceae bacterium; assembly: GCA_035656575.1. Taxonomy (GTDB): domain Bacteria; phylum Verrucomicrobiota; class Verrucomicrobiia; order Opitutales; family Opitutaceae; genus Palsa-1447. The sequence goes on along the minus strand of DASRSH010000261.1, from coordinate 22,344 downwards.
CAAAGTCCGGATAGAGGTGAATCGCTCCGGGGGCCAGGGCGGCCTCGAGGCTGAGGAGCGCCGGCAGCGGCTCGTAATCGACCTCGACCAGCTCCGCGGCGTCTTCCGCGGTGTAGCGGTCCACCGCGACCACGGCCGCAATGGCTTCGCCCACATACCGGACCACATCGCCCGCGAGCACGCGGGAAAAGGCCGGCTTGGCGGACGGCTGCAAATCAAGCGCGGGCAGCGGCTTCAGCGTCTCCGCAATGTCCCGGCCGGTGATCACGCAATAAACGCCGGGATGCGCGCGCGCCGAGCGGACGCGGATCGCCCGGATGCGGGCGTGGGCGAAGGGAGATCGCACCACCGCCATCTCGGCCTGGCCCGGCAGCTTGATGTCGGCGACGTAACGGCCGCGGCCCAATAGGAGCCGGCGGTCTTCCTGGCGCCTGATTCCGCGCCCGAAATAGGGTGTCTTCGCCCCGTCCGCGGGCGCGCCCGGAGTCGTGTTCATGCCTAAAGCGGGGCGGGGCGGCGATGCATCGGATCAGCCTGGAGGCCGCGGGCTCGCCGCCGCTTTGTCCCGGGCGATCTGGGTGGCGGCCGCCCGCACCGCCGCCAGGATATTTCGATATCCCGTGCAGCGGCAGAGATGACCGGCCAGGACCGCCATAATCTCCTCGTCCGTCGGTTCGGGATGCGATTCGAGGAAATGCGCGACCGTAATCAGGATTCCCGGCGTGCAAAAGCCGCACTGCAGTCCGTGCTGCTCTTCGAACGCCTCCTGCACCGGGTGCAGGGCCTGCTCGGTGCCCAGCGCTTCCACGGTCCGGATGGCCCGACCTTCTGCTTGCAGCGCAAAGAGCAGGCAGGACCGCACGGGCTTCCCGTCCAACAGCACGGTGCAGGCGCCGCAGGCCCCCACCTGGCAGCCCACATGGGTTCCGGTCAGCTCGAGGTCCTCGCGCAAGAAATCGCATAGCAGGAGCCGCGGAGCCACGAGGGCGTTCCGCATCTGGCCGTTTACCTCGAGAATGAGCGAATGGCGCTGGCTCATTGCCGGCCGGATTGGATTTCGGCCTCCAGCCGGGCCTTGGCTTGGATCAAGGCGCGTTCGACGAGCGTGGGCGTCACCGCGCGGCGGTATTCCGCCGTTGCGTGGACATCTTCCCGGGGGGCCATCAAGGGGTCGTTCACCGCCGCCCGGGAGGCTTCGGCGAACACTTCCCGCGTTGCGGGCCGCGAGGAGAGCGCCTGCTCGACGCTTCCGAGGCGGATCGGGCGGTCCGCCACCCCGCTGGCCGCCACGCGCGCGTCCGTAATCAGGCCCGCCGGGTCGATGGCAAAGACGACCGCCACCCCCACCAGCGCATAATGCGCCAATCGGCGCTGCACTTCCACGAACGCCCATGCCGTTCCCGGCTTTTGCTCGGGAAACCAGCACTCCAGGACCAATTCGTCCGGCTGCAGTGTCGCGGCGGAGCTCGCATCCAGAAAGGCCTCGGTCTCCGCGGTCCGCATCCGGTTGCCCGAGCCGACGATCTTGAGGCGCCCGCCGATCGCGGCGCCCACGGTGGGTATCTGCGAGATGGCGTTTCGCTGGGCCAGGCTGCCCACCACGGTGCCCCGGTTGCGGACCTGGGGCGTCGCCACCCAGCGGATCGCCTCCGCCAGGAGCGGGCAGCTTCGGCGCACCAGCGGCGAGGCTTCGCAATCGGCCTGACGCACCATTGCCCCGATGGCGAGGCCGCCGTCCCGCTCCTCGATGTACCCGAGCCCGGCGACGCGATTGATGTCGATGACAAATCGCGGCCGGACGCTTCGGGCGACGAGCAGGGGAACGAGGCTTTGCCCCCCGGCCAAGATCTTCGCCTCGTGGCGCCAGGCCGCGAGCAACTCCAGCGCCTCCGCCACCGACTTCGGCGCGGCATAGTCAAAGTCGACCGGCTTCATTTCTCCTGGGTCTGACGGGCCAGCGCCCGTTCGCGGAGCTCCGCCTTCGCAATCTTGCCGGTCGGCGTCAGCGGGAACTCCTCCAGCCGGACAATTTCCAACGGGGCCAGGTCGTATGCCAGCCGGGACTGAACCGCGGATTTGAGCGCCGGCGCGTCGAGCGGGGGCGAGGTGGATTCCAGGACAACGAAGGCCAGGGGACGGTTGCCGAGTCCGGTGTCGGGCAGACCGACGACCGCCGCGGCCCGCACCCCGGGGCAGGCGCAGATCGCCTCCTCAACGTCGCGGGGGAACCAGGTCCGGCCGCCGACCTGGAACAGCTCCGAATAGCGACCGCGCATCACGACGAAGCCGTCGACGTCCACCGTACCGGCGTCTCCGGTATGAAGGTATCCTCCGCGCAGCGTCCGGGCGGTCTTTTGCTCCGCCCCCCAGTAGCCCTTCATGAATCCGCCGCGCAGGCAAAGCTCCCCGATTTCGCCGACCGGGACTTCGCGTCCGGCTTCGTCAAGCACCCGGACCTCCTTGTCGGGCAGCGGCCGTCCCACCGGGGCGAGTCTCTCGTCAGGCAGCAACTCGGGAGCGCCCAAGGCCACGAAGCCGCCGAGTTCGCTTTGTCCATAGCTCTCGACCAGGGGCAGCTTCAGCTCGTCGCGCCAAGCCTGCTTCAGGGCCAGGGGAACGGGCCCGCCCCCGGAAAGCCCGAGCCGAAGGCCCCGCGGCGTCCGACCGTGCAGCCGCGACTGCGCCAACACGTCCGATAGCAGGGTGGGATTGCCGGCCAGCACCGTGGATCCGGTCTCCTCCAGCTTTTGCCACCCCGCCTCGGGAGTCCACCGCGCCATCACCGCCGCGGTAAGGGCGTGGTGCAGGGCGGGCAGGAGGTTCGCCACGAGCTGGTAGGAACTCGATAACGCGGTGGGCCCGAAAAAGGCGTCGTCGCGGGTCAGGCGCAGGCGCTCGGCGATGCAACGCGTCGCCCGAACCGTCGGTTCGTGAGCGAGACAGACCGCCTTCGGGCGCCCCGTCGTGCCCGAGGTGTAGGAAAGATGCGCGATCGCATCTTCGTCGCCGGGATCGGGGGGCGGAGGCGGAGCCGATTGAACGAGCGCGGGGAGACTGAGGGCGCCGTCCTGCGCGCCATCCATGCACACGAGCGCGCGGATCGAGCGAGTTTTGGCCGCCGCACGGCGCACGTCGGCGCCCAGATCGTGCGTGTACACGACGATCGTCGGCTCGTGGTCCGTGAAGTAGTACTCCAATTCATCCGCAAACTTCACGTTGACCAGCGCGGCGATGGCGCCGATTCGCCAGCATCCGAACAGGGTGAGGAGGTAGTCCATCCCATTGTGCGCGACGATGGTGACGCGGTCTCCCTTTTTCACCCCCAAGGCGGAAATTGCGCCGGCAAACCGCTCCATCTGGAGCGCGGCTTCCGCATAGGTCAGGCTCCTTCCGCGGTCGATCCAGTGAAAGGCGACCCGGTGGGGCCGACGCAGGGCGCCGTCGATCAGAAGCTGGTGGAGCAACATGGAATTTCCGGTGGCGGAGCGAGTTTCTAGGGGCCGGGGCGGCGGGCTGCCGCCCAGCGTTGTCGGGCCTCACTGGCGGCAGCCGCGATGGCCTGCGCATAGCATTCCGCCCCGTGCTCCAGCCAGGCCCGCCCTTTGGCCGCGGTGCCCGCGGGGGCGTCCCCCATGATCCCCGAGCGGGAGATGTCCTGGGTGATCCAGGCGAAAGTGGCCGGCGCAAATTCCGGCCGCAGCTCCCCCCGATCTTCCACGCGCGCCGGGTATTCGCGCACGGCTCGGTCCATGGCGACCAGGGAACCCGCCGCGGCCAGGAGCCAGGCGGTCTCAGCCTCGTTCGCGTGAAATCCGTAAGCTGCTTCCTGGGGCGAAAGGCCGAGTTGAAACCCCGGCTGCAGGAAGGTGGCCCGCAAACCCAACTCGGAGCGAATCTCCTCCAACGTGCAGTGGACCACCGCGCGGTTGCCGCCATGGGTGTTGAGAACGGCGACGTGCCCGAACCCCCAGCGCTTCAACTGGCGGGCGGCCGCGAGCAGCAGTTCCCGGAGCGAGTCCCGGGATATCATGAGGGTGCCCGGGAAGCCCGAATGCTCATTGCTCTTGCCGATCGTGATCGGGGGGGCGACGTAGCAGGTCGCCTCCGGAGGCAGGCGCGGCAGGGAGAGCGTCAGCCAGACCTCGCCCATCAAGGCGTCGACCGCCACGGGCAGATGGGGTCCATGCTGTTCGATGGCTCCCGTGGGGACGATGACGGGAGCCCACTCCTTGTCCGGCAGGTCCAGGATTTCGGGCACGCTCATCGCCGGCAAATACCGGGCGCGGTAGGCGGGGGGAGGCGGATTCACGATGCGGCCGGAAGCAGGGGATGCGCGCGAATCTCCTGCAACAGCGAGGACAGGCGTTCGGCTGCGGTCCGCAGGATCGCCGGCACGCGGCTCGCGCTTTCGTCCACATTGTCCCAGGGCGCGAGGACCGGAGGGAGCGCTTCGCGGGCAAAGCTCCCGGGAAAGGAGCCGCGCGCGCTTCGTTTCGGTTCCCGCCCATACAATCCGGTCAAAAGCGTTTGGACGAGGCGCCGGGAGGTGCTGCGGAAGGGATGGAAATCCAGGCCCAGAGCGCTCAAGTTGACGCAAAACAGGGACACCCCCAGCGCCAGCCGCAGGTCGCGGGCCGCGACATCGATGAGGGACTCATTCCAAGGGCTCGAGTTCAAGAGCACGATCCGCCGAAACCCCGAGGCCGTCACCGACTCGACCACCTCCCGGATCAGGGCGTGGGCCAACGGCGGCGGCACGGCGAAGGCGCAATACTCGCCGGGACCGGCCAGGAATCTCAGCGGCGGAAGCACCAGCAGCGGACCATCGCCGGCGCTGTGCTCCGAAGCGGACTTCAACACCGAAAGCAGAACGGTCTCTTCACCATCGAGCGGGTGTCCGAGCGCGGCGTCTGCGAAGCCGGTCACGGGAATCATCACGAGCGCATCCCGATGCGCGGCACGACTTGCGAAATCGGGCCATTTGAGCCAAGGCCAGAACGTGCCATTGTCGGCGATACAGAGCCGGGCGAGCGGATCGGCAGTCTGGGGCGGAGGCGGAAGGGACATGGGACTGATTTGGGCGGCGGCCACCGGGCGCAGGTGAAACCCTCAGAGCACCTTCTGTGCCCGGCGGCGGCGGGCCGCCGCTGCGGGGCGTTCATTATTATGAAATCCGGACCGCCGGGCGCAGGCCTCGCACGACTTTTAGCGGGTCTGGACCCGCTGACGGCCGGACTTTTGCCAGCCGATCAAACCGCGGGTCGCGGCGACATCAAATCAGCCAAACCTCGAAGAAAAGACCGGATTGGACCCAAGGCCCCCGGGCCATCATTTCCGCCTGACTTGTTCCTTCGCCTGCGCTTCCGGCCCATCGGCGCCGCGGCGGACATATTCCGCCCGCACCAGGATGGCGATCAAGGCGTCGAGAACCGCCGCCGCCAGGAGCCAGAACCGGTGGACGACCGCGAACCGCCACAGGGCCGCGGCCACGAAAAGCCAGAGCAGAACCACGGCCGCGTGAAAAGCCCACCGCGCGCCGCGCAGGAGCGACGCCACGAGCAGCAACTTGACGAAGCCCTGGCCGACGAGGATCGCGCCCGCCAGAAGCTTGGCGGTGCCGTGCATCTGATTGGCTCCGCCCTGAAGCTGATGCCCCAGCCAGCTGTTCGGATCGCCGAGCAGGACCCAGCGGGTGGCGCGATAAAGCTGCAGTCTCAGCCATCCGCCGCGCGACACGAGGACCACGCCGCCCAGCCCGATTTCCGCCGCCCCTTCCAGCGCCTTAAAGCCGATCCCGGCGTGATATCCCACTCGTCCCCATAAGCGTGCCACGGTTCTACGATGGGCCAGCCGCCGCACTTGTCAGGCGCGATTTCACCGCTTCCGCCTTGGCTCCGCGAGCACCCGGCGGAGGCGGCCGTGTGGGAGGCAACGGCGCCGGCCTAGGGCGCTGGCCTGAAAATCGGGCCATCACTCCGTGTTCGCCGGGGAAGGGCCGCTGCTGCATCCTCCCGCCCAGCCCCGCGCCCGCCGCAAGGCGCGTCTGGCTGCGCCAGACGTCCTCTTTTCCGAAGCGGAGCGGGAGACCATGCACGAACAACTCAAGATCAACTGGTATCGTTGCCGGGTGGACAAGGCGCTCATGAGCGAACTGATGCGCCGGAGCGATGCGCGGGCCCTGGCCCAGGTCATACCGCAGCTGTTGCTGTTCGTCGCCACCGGCACGCTGGCCTATCTCGCCTACGCCCATGTCCACGCGAAGAATTGGCCGTGGGCGCTTCCGCTTCTGCTCCTGGCTCTGTTTGTGCACGCCACCCTGTCCCGCTTTCTGTTCGTGGCTCCCATCCATGAGCTCATCCATAAGACCCCCTTCCGCACTCCGGCGTGGAACGAGTTTTTCCTGAAGATCTACGCCTTTCTGAGCTGGGCCGACTACGTCGGCTTCCGCATCAGCCACGTCAAGCATCATCAGGCGACGGTGCACCATGATGAAGATGGGGAAGTCGTGCTGCCGCAGGGACTCGACTGGTACGGGGTGAAGTTCTTTGCGGCGCGACTGACGTTCAGCCCCGTCCGGATCATGCGCAGCGTCCGCAACTGGGTGGCCGCCGCCCAGGGCAAGCTCTCGATCTGCGACGAATTCTTCAGCGTCGAGTGGCTGCGCCGGATCCTCCCGGAATCCAGCGTCGCGTTGCGGCGCGAGCACCGCCGGTGGGCCCGAATCGTCGTCTTCGGGCACCTGGCTCTGGCCGCCCTTTTCATCGCCACGGGCCATTGGTTCCTCATCGTCATCGTGACCCTCGGTTGCCAGTGCTGCAATTGGCTGGCCATCGCCTGTTCGTATCCGCAGCACGTCGGCCTGGCGCCGGACGTGTCCGATTTTCGGCTGTGCACGCGCACCTACACCTGCGGCTGGCTGCCGGCCTTTCTGTATTGGAACATGCAATACCACGTGGAGCACCATATGTTCCCCGCCGTTCCGTTTTACAACCTGCCCCGGCTGCGCCGGGCGATCGAGCACGACCTTCCCCCGGTCACCCATGGGCTGTGGGCCACCTGGAGGGATATTCTGCCCATCCTCCGGAGGCAGCGGGCCGACCCGACCTATTTCTTCGTTCCGCGCCTGCCGGAACATGCGGGCGAGCGGGTGGCGGATGCCGTCATTCAGCGCGAGGCGGCCCAAGCGGGGTCCTGATCGCCCAGTGGCGCGGCCGGGGGCTCGCTCGGGACCTGCACGCTCGCGGTCAGGGAAGGTCGTAAACTTCCAAGAGCGCGACGCCGCTCGTGCCATCCCATCCGGCGACTTGCACCGTGTAGGCGCCGGGCGGCAGGGTCACGACCATCGCGCAGTCGGCCGAGGCGGCGGGCAAAGGGAAGGCGCCGACCGCGTTCATGATCGACGCGCTGGCCGGTTCCAGGCCCACGTTTGTCTCCGGCACGGAGAACAGACCAAGCGAAGGGATGACCGGGGCATTGCCCCAGCCGGCATTCGTCGCCAGCGCAATCCCCCCGGCATTGTAGAGCGTGAGCTGCGGCGCCTGGAGGGCGGCGCTGACGCCGTACTGCGATAGCGCCGGTCCCACTCCCCGCACCAGGAGCGTTTCCGATGTCGTCCCCGAGATGACAAAGCCGGCGACCAGGGCCTGGGGCCCGCTGCCGGCGAAGCCCAGGGCCGACAGATTGGCCAGCCGTGAATAAGCCGAGCCCCAATCGCCGGCATATATTTCGGCCAGGCCGATGCCTGTGGAACCGCCGGTTCCGGCAACGTGAATCGTGTAGGCGCCCGGCGGCAGCGTCGCTGCGAGAGCGCAGTCGGCGGAGCCGGCCGGCAAGGGAAACGCCTGGTCTTGGCTGAAGATCGCAGCCGTCGCCGCGTCGATCGTTGCCGGGAGGGTCGATATCCCCGCCACCGGGGGATTGCTCCAGCCGGAATCTATGGCAATCGGGGCGGTGGTGTCATCGAACAGCGTCAATTTCGGAACCGCCAAAGGCTGGGTCACGCCGTATTGGGCCAGCGCCGGTCCGATGCCACGGAGGAGCAATTCCTGGGCGGTGGGCCCGCCGAGGGCGAAACCCGCAACAAGGTCCTGATTTGCGTCCACCCAGCCCCGCGCCGAGCCATTCAGCAATTGGGCGTCGACCGTGACAGTGAGGGTCGCCGCGGCAATCGTCTCCGTCGGCGCGCCCGAGGGTCCCGTCACTTGGACACTATACTGGCCGGCATCCGCGGCGCCAATGGGGACAAGGGGGAGCGTCGCCCCCGTCGCGCCGGCAATATTCACGCCGTTGAGCTGCCATTGAAAAGTCGAACCGCCGGTCGCGACGCCAGCGGTGAGCACGGTGGCGGCGCCCGCCGCGAGAGTCTGGGGCAAAGGCTGCGTGTCGTCCGCGGGCAGCGCCAGAGCATACAAATTTTGCCCGGCCACGCCATAGAACCGCCCATTGCTGGCCTGAAGGAGACCCGTGTCGGCCATATCCTCGGCTGAGCTGAAGAGCGTCACGAAGCCGGTCCCATCGGTCTGGACGGAAAACAACGTGCCAAACGACGGCGGAGGGAGTGGGGCACCCGCATAGTCGGGCTCCAAATAGCCGATCGAGGTCGCGCCATAGAGGCGGCCGTCCGCCGCTTGCATGATCGCGAAGGGGGTTGAGCCATCGAAACTGCACAGCGTCGTATAGCCCGAGCCATCGCTATTGACCGCAAAGAGCGACCCAAAGCCATTGGCTCCGCTGATTTGGGTTGGGCCGTAAAGCCGGCCATCCCTTCCCTGGATGATGGGTCCGGGCATGCCGCCGTCCCCGGTGGCGCCGAAATCGTGCAGCGTGCTGAAACCTGTTCCGTCACGATTCAACGCGAACAGCGTTCCCCTCGAGTCAGCTCCCCCGAACAGCGTGGTGCCATAAAGCCGGCCATCGCTTCCTTCGATAAGACCCCATGGATACACTCCCGCGGGGTAATTGGGAAAGCTGTAAAGGCTCGCGAAGCCCGTGCCGTCGGGAGCGACGGCAAAAATGGTTCCGGCCGCTCCGGCGCCACCGCCCCAAGTCGTGCCATAAAGCCGCCCGTCCGTGCCTTGCACCAGTCCGTCCTGTGGGTCGGAACCGTCCCCTCCACTGAAAGCGTGAAGCAGCGTGAAGCCGGTGCCGTCCGTGTTCACCGCAAAGACCCCGCCGTCGGGCGCAGTGGCATCACCCGACGTGGTCCCATAAAGTCGCCCATCGGTGCCCTGGATCAGTCCGGCGCCCGAATACGGGAAAGAGACAACTCCGGGGGGAAAGCTGTGCAGATTCTGAAGCCCGGTCCCATCGATGTTGACCGCGAAGATAAAACCCGCGTTGTTCGCGCCCCCCACGCCGGTAGTGCCATAAAGCCGCCCATCCGCCCCTTGGATGGGGGCTGTGGAAACCGCGAGGCCGCTGCAGAGGGTCTGCAGAGTTTGAGCCGACAATCTGCCCGACGCCGCGAAGCCCAATCCGCACGCAATCCCGGCGACCTTAAGAGTGCATCCAAATTTCCCAGCCCGGCTCATCTCACTCACAATATTGCGACAATGCTGCGGTGAGGGTCAAGGCGCGCTGCCAGCAGATGGCCTTGCTGGCCGGCGCTGCGATCATGGTCGGAATTGCCGCGGCAATCTTCCGGAGGACACGGGCACCGTCCATCGATTTCCTTCGGATACCAAGCGGTCCCAAATGATTCGGTTATAGGCCCTATGGCCATGGCGGCGGGTACCGGGGGGCTGCGGCTGGTGCTGGCTACCATCGGGGACTATGGTGGTGGGGGATCGTGTCCATCCAATCCGACGGGCGCACAAAAGTCTCCTCGATCAGCTTATTGAGCGCTTTGGCTTCCTTGGCGTCTCCGCCGAGGATGATGCCGTCGGTGGTGTCTTTCAGCGCGGCGATTTTGCTCAGACGCTCATCCTCGTCGTATTCCGCCATCGCTCTGGCCTCCATATGGCCTTTGAACAGTCCGAACGGAGCCGCGAGCCCGGCCAGAGGCCCGAAATAGCGCTTCACGGCGAGCTGGGCGAGGGCGGATTTGGTATAGAGCTGACGCTCCGTAAACGCCGGCATCTTTAGGGCATGCACGATGACCTTTGGCATCCGGATCACATTGGGGTCATGATCCGCGCCCTCCGGTCGGGGCGGGAGATAGCGGGACGGGTCATATTTCGGCAGGCCAGCGAGGATGGCCGCGGTCCATTTATTGGCAGCGAGGGCGGGTTGAACGGGAGACCCCTGAGCGACGGGCGGCAGGGACCGAAAGATGGCGGCGCCTCCGCCGCCTGTCTGGGCGGACGCGGGCGCGCCAAGAAGAGCAAGCAGAAGACCGGTGCGGGCGGGGGAGAGTATCAAGCACGCCCTTTTCAGAGCCGAAGGGAGCGGTGCCAAGGCTTCGTTCAAATTGTCGAGCAAGTGACAAGGACGCAATCGGGTGCGACAGCGGAGGGAAAGGGAATGTTCATTTTCCAGGCGGTTTTTTGGGCGCAGCGCAAGCGGGGCGGCCTCAAATTTGCCGGCGGGTCGGCCGGATGAGCCTTGAAAGGAGGTTTGCTTCCGGCCGAAAGGGTCGAATGGCTTGGCCTTCGCGGCAGCTGCCGGTAGTGATGGCGATCAACTCCTTCATGAAATCCTTGTTTTGGGCCGCCGCGGCGGCGCTGATGGCCGGCGGGGCCGCGCTGGCGCAGCCGGAAGTTTCCACGGTTACGGTCAACGTCGGCACGGTCGTGCGACCGTTTGACGACCGGCTGGCCGGCATCAACGTGGCGACCTGGGACAACGCGCCGCTGCTGGACTCCGCCAGCCTGGCGGTGGCGCTGGCGACCGATGTGCGGCTGATGCGCTTTCCCGGCGGCTCCACGGCCGACACCTACCATTGGGCGACCAATTCGAGCGACCCCACGCCGAATTATCACGGCGTGAGCTTCGACCAGTTCGAGACCGTCCTGGCGGCCTCCAATCATATCCAATCGATCATCACGACCAATTATGGGTCGGGAACGGCGCAGGAGGCCGGCGCCTGGGTGGCGGATGCGCTCGCCAAGGGCTACAACGTCAAGTACTGGGAGATCGGCAACGAATGCTACGGCGGCTGGGAAAACGACACCCACACGCTGCCGCACGATCCCCTGACCTACGCGCTGCAGGCGATCCAGTACATCAGCGCGATGAAGCAGGCCGATCCGACGGCCCGCGTCGGGGTCGTGCTCGCCCTGGGCGAGGACAACTATGCCAATTATCCGAGCGAGGCGGTCAAGAATCCCGTGACGGGGGCGTACCACTCCGGCTGGGATGCGGTCGTCCTTTCCACCCTGGCCCAAAATCAGGTGACGCCGGATTTCGTCATCTATCACTCATATCCCGAGAACACCGGCCAGGAAAGCGACACCGGACTGATGCAGGCGGGGTCGCAGTGGCTCACCGCCGCCGCCACGCTCCAGTCCGAACTCAACGACTACCTGGGCGCGGCCGCGGCCAGCGTCGAGATGCTGAACACCGAGAACAATTCGGTCTCGAGCAACCCCGGCAAGCAGTCGACCAGCCTCGTGGACGGTCTCTACATGGCCGACAGCTTCGGCTATATCTGCCAGTCACGCTTTGACGCCTGGGTTTGGTGGGCACTCTACAACAGCCAGGATACCGTCTTCAACAACTCGCCTTCGCTCTACGGCTGGCGTGAATACGGCGACTACGGCATTGTCGAGGTCACCGGGGCGGAGCCCAACGGGCTGTTTTATTTCCCGACCTATTACGTGGCCAAGATCCTATCCCATTTCGCCCGCGCCGGGGATGCGGTCGTGGCCGCCCAATCCAGCCTCTCCTCGCTGCTGGACGTGTTCGCCGCCCGGCGCACCGACGGCTCGCTGAGCCTGCTGGTCGTCAACAAGAGCATTCCGACCGCCGGCAATCCCAGCGGCGTCAGCGTGACCGCAAATTTTGCGCTCAGCGGCTTCACCCCGGCGGCGAACGCCGCGGAATACCAGTATGGCGTGCCGCAGGACTCCCGCGCCGAAACCGACACGAACGGGAGCGTCGATCCCATCAGCGACCCGCTGGCGGACGTGCAGGTGGGCACCGTGGGGATCGGGGGCGCCAGCTTCAGCCTCACCTTCCCGGCAGCCAGCGTGACGCTTCTGTCGCTCCCGCCCGCGCAGGGGGCTTCGGCGAATTCCCGGCTGGTCAACATCTCCTCGAACGGCTACGTCGAGGGCACCACCCACCTGCTTGACGCCGGGTTCATCATCGCGGGGTCCGGAAGCGAACAGGTGCTGGTGCGGGGCGTCGGCCCGGCGCTGGCGGGCTACGGCGTCAGTTCCCCCGTGTCGAATGTGCAGCTGCAGATTTTCGATGCGGGCGGCAACGTGCTTTATGCCAACAACGGCTGGAGCGGGGGCACCGCCACGAACACCTCGGCACTGCAGGCGGCCTTCAGCTCGACCGGCGCGTTCCCCTTGCCAGTTGGCTCCCTGGATTCGGCCCTGCTCGTGAGCCTGCCCCCGGGCAGTTATACGGCGGAGGTGAGCGGAATGAACGGCGCCGCCGGCACCGGCCTGGCCGAGGTCTACGAGGTCTCCACGTCCGGAACGCGTCTGCACAACATCTCCTGCCGCGGATACGTGGACAACGCGGGACATGCGCTGACGGACGGCTTCTATATCTCCGCCTCCGGTCCGGAGCAGGAGCAGGTGCTGATTCGGGGCGTGGGGCCAACCTTGGCCAACTTCGGCCTCACCTCCTTCGCGGCGGATCCGACGCTCAAACTGATTCCCGCGGGGACCACCAACGTCATCAGTGCCGACGACGATTGGAGCGATTCGACGGCTTCGGGCCTCAGCAGCGCCTTCGCCCTCACCGGCGCGTTCGCGCTGCCGCCGCTGTCGCGGGACGCGGCGGTGGAAATTGTCCTGCCGGGGGGCGGCTATACCGCGCAGGTCACCGGCACCAATGGGCCGGCGGGCGATGCTCTGGTCGAGATCTACGAGGTGCCCCAGGGCTGACGGGCATCAGGCGCGCCGCACCGGCGCGCTTTCCGGGATCATCTGAATCGCGACCTGCGCGGCCGCGCAGGCGACCAGCAGATACCAGCCGGGCGCCATGGCGTTGCCGGTGACATGGATCAGCCAGGTGACGGCGAACTGGCAGGTGCCCCCGAACACGGCGACGGCGACCGCGTACAGGGTGCCCACCGCCCCGCCGCGGATGCGCTTGGGAAGGCTTTCGGTCAGAGCTGCGTAAAAGGTGCCGAACGTCACGCTGCTGACGGCGCTCAAGAGGGCGATTCCGCCCAGCAGAGCCAGCGGACTGTGGGCCTCGACGATCCACAGGAAGACGGGATAGGTGATCAGCAATGCCGCCAGATTCGACCAGAGCATGACCGGCCGCCGGCCAATGCGATCCGACAGCCAGGCTCCATAGAACACCCCGGCCAGCGCCGCCACGCCGTTGGCCACGCCGACGGCGAAGGCGGGGCGCGAGGACATGTGGAGCGTCGCCTGGGCGAAGGTCGTCATGTATTGCCGCACGTACGTGCTGATCGTGCCATAGGCGAGAACGACCAGCCCGAGCACGATGATGCGCCCATGCTCGCGCGCGGCGCCCAGGCGCGTCGCCGCCTGGGAAAAGGAGGTGGCGGCCGCTTCGGCCCGATGCAGCGTTTCGGGCAGCCCGCGGCGCACCCAAAGGCCGAACGGCACGGTGACGGCGCCGGCCAGGAACGCGATCCGCCAGCCGTAGGAATCGAGAGCCGCCGGCGTGAGCACGAACGACAGGGCGAGCCCCGCGACGCCGCCCAGGAGGACGGCGATCGTCTGGCTTCCGGTCTGCCACGCGGTGATGACGCCGCGATTCCGGGGGGACGCGGACTCGAGCAGATAGGCGGTGGTGGGGCCCACTTCGCCGCCGAGCGAGAATCCCATCACCATGCGGGTGAGGACGACCAGGATGGGCGCGGCGATTCCAATCGAGGCATAGGTCGGAATCAGGGCCATCGTGATCACGCAGCCGCCCATCAGGGTGAAGCTGAGCATCATGCCCGCGCGGCGCCCGGCCCGGTCGGAATAGTTTCCGATGATCAAACCGCCGATGGGGCGGGTGACAAACCCGACGCCGTAGGTGGCCAGCGAGAGCATCAGGCTCCCATAGGAGCCCTGGGCGGGGAAGAACGCGTGGCCGATCTGGATCGCGAAGAACGTGTAGATGACGAAGTCATAGAACTCGAGGGCGTTGCCGACGGTGGCCGCGGCGATGGCGCGCCGCGCCGACGGTGCGGGCCGATCCATCGCCGATCCTGCCGCAGGTTCTGCTTGGCGCGGATTCAGCGCCGCACTCTGTAGCGAGCTTCCTGTGAAACGCGATCTGGAAAGGACGCTGCGGCGGCTGCGCGAGAGGACGTCTAGGCCCGCCGGGGCGCCAGCTTGCGGCGGAGAAAGGGCGCCGTGGGACTGCCCTTGACCTTCAGCAGGCCGGCCACCGGGCCTTGATAGAGCAGCCGGCCCCCCTCGGGTCCGCCGACCGGGCCGAGTTCCACGATGTAGTCCGCTTCGGCCAAAAGATCGAGGTTGTGCTCGATGACCACGACCGTGTGCCCCTGGTCGACCAGGGCGTGCAGCACGCGGATCAGCTTTTCGCAGTCGCTCAGATGCAAGCCGATGGTGGGCTCCTCGAGGAGGTAGAGATTGTGCGGGAGCGTCCCGCGGCTGCGCTCGCGGTAGCTGGCCAGGCCGCGCGAGAGCTCCGTCACGAGCTTGAGCCGCTGGGCCTCGCCGCCCGACAGCGTGGGCGAACTCTGGCCCAGCGTGAGGTAGCCCAGCCCGCACTCCGCCATCAGCCGGCAGACCTGGCTGAGCTGGGAATGGAAGTCGAAAAAGGCGGCCGCCTCCTCGAAGGTGAGCTGGAGCACCTCGCCGATGTTCTTTCCCTTCCACGTGATGTCGGCCAGTTCCGGCCCGTAGCGCAGTCCGCGGCAGTCGTCGCAGGGCAGGTAGGTGTCGGGCATGAAGGCCATCTCGAAGCGGATGCGCCCGGCGCCCTCGCAGGTCGGGCAGCGGCCGCCCGCCGTGTTGAACGAAAAGCGCGACGCCGAGTAGCCGCGAATCTTCGCTTCGGGCAGGGAGGCGAAGAAGCCGCGGATCGTGTCGAAGATGCCCAGATAGGTGGCCGGCGTGGAGCGGGGGGTCTTGCCGATGGGCGACTGGTCGACCGTGATGACCGAACGGAACGAAGCCGGCACCCGCAGCCGCCGGAAGGGGCGGTCCCCGGTCCGGTGAGTGACGGACTTCACGCGCGCTTTCATGGCGGCGGCGACCGCGGGTTCGAGCGTGTCGCGGATCAGCGTGGATTTGCCCGCTCCGCTGGGCCCGGCGATCATGATCAGACGGCCTACGGGCAGGCGCAGGTCCACGTCCTTGAGATTGCGGGCCCTGGCCCCTTCGAGCGCGATCCAGGCCTCGCCGTCCTGCGCCGGTTCGAGCGGCCGGTACGCGCCGCGCAGCGGATGGGTGATGCCCCGGGCCAGAAACAGCCCCGTCAGCGAGGCGTCGCAGCGCTTGATCTCGGCCGGGGAACCCTGGGCGAGCACTTCGCCGCCGTGGCGGCCGGCGCCCGGCCCCAGGTCGATGATCGTGTCGGCCCGCTCCATCAATTCGTCGTCGTGCTCGACCACGAGCAGGGTGTTGCCCTTGTCCCGCAGCGCTTCGAGCGTGTCGATCAGCCGCTCGTTGTCGCGGGCATGCAGCCCGATGCTCGGCTCATCCAGCACGTAGAGGACTCCGGAGAGGTTGGAGCCGAGCTGCGCGGCCAGGCGGATGCGCTGCGCCTCGCCGCCGGAGAGCGTTTCGGTCGGGCGATCGAGCGACAGGTAGCCCAGGCCCACGTGGGCGAGAAACTTCAGGCGCTCCTCGATTTGCAGCACGAGGTCGCGCGCCACCAGCCGGGTGCGCTCGTCCCGGGGAAGCTTCCGCAAATGGGCGAGGACCTGGCTGGAGGTGCCGCGCAGCAGCGCCGGAAGCGAGATCGGATCGGCCTGCTGCAAATGCAGCTTCACCGCCCGGGCGATGCGGTTGAGCCGCTCCCCCTGGCATTCGGGGCAGGGCCGGCCCTCGTCCTCGATCTCCTCCGCGCTCTCGATCCCGAAGTCGCGCAGCCGGGCCAGCGGGTCCTCCTCGTCCTCCTCCGGTTCGAGCATCCACGGGAAGATCCGCCCGTGGCCGCGGCAGGCCGGGCACCAGCCGCGCGGAGAGTTGAACGAGAAATGCTTCGGGTCGAGTTCGGGAAAGGACTCGCCGGTTTCGGCGTCGGTGCGGGTGGTGGAAAACCACGAAAGGACCTTCCCCTCCGGCGTGAGCAGAAAGCACGAGCCGTGCCCCAGCTTGAGCGCGGTTTCCAGCGCCACGCCCGGCTCCTGGGCGGCCAGGGCGCCGGACTCCTTGAGGTCGGCCACGACGACTTCGATGTCGTGCTCCTTGTAGCGGTCGAGCTTCTGGAAGGCATCGACCCGCACCAGGCGGCCGTCGGCCCGCATCAGCGCGTAGCCTTGGCGGCCGATCCACGTGGCGATTGGCTGGTGATGGCCCTTGCGCCCGCGGATGAGCGGCGAGCAGAGATACAGATGCCGGGCCTTCCGCGCCGCGGGCGCGGCGAGGACCTTGGCCAGCAGCCGCTTGAGCGCGGCGGGGGAAAGGGGCGTCACCGGCCGGTCGGTGTCGGGGTGGTGCTGGACGCCCAGGCGGGCGTAGAGCAGGCGCAGGTACTGCGCGACTTCCGTGATCGTGGCGACCGTCGACTTGCGGGAGCCGCGGGTGACGCGCTGCTCGATCGCGACCGTCGGCGGGATGCCCGCGAGGCGGTCGAGGGCAGGGCGGGGGAGTTGCTCGACGAATTGCCGCGCATACGGCGACATGGATTCCATGAACCGCCGCTGGCCTTCGGCGAAGACGATGTCGAAGGCGAGGGTGGACTTGCCCGAGCCGGAAACGCCGGTCACCACGTTGAGACGGTGGTGGGGGATGTCGACGGAGATGTTCTTGAGGTTGTTTTCGCGCGCGCCGACGATCGAAAGGGCGAGCGGACGATCTTCCTCCGCCCTGGCGTCCGGCGCCTCCTGTTGAGGATCGTATCCCCGGGCCGCGGCGGCGAGGAAGGGGGCGGTGGCCGTCGGCGACGCGGCGATGGCCGCGGGCGGCCCGGCGGCCACGATCCGGCCCCCTTGGACGCCGGCTTCCGGTCCGATCTCTATGATCCAGTCGGCCTGGCGCAGAACGTCCACGTTGTGCTCGATGACGACGACGCTGTGCCCGCGCGCCACCAGCGCGTGCAGGACGGCCAGCAGGGTGCCCACGTCATGGCGATGCAGCCCCGTGGTGGGCTCATCGAGCAGGAGGAGGGCGCCCTTGTCCGCGGCGCCCCCGGCGTCCGCCAGGCTCCCCGAGAGGTAGCGCACCAGCTTCAGCCGCTGCGATTCGCCGCCGCTCAAGGTGTTGAGCGGCTGGCCGAGGCGCAGGTAACCGAGGCCGACCGACGAAAGCGTGGCCAGGGGCGACGCGATTTTGGGATGCTCGGTAAACAGGACGCGAGCGTCATCGACGCTCATCTCCAGCACGTCCGCCACGCTGCGCCCCCGCCACGCGATCGCCAGCACCTCCGGCTTGAAGCGCCGGCCCTCGCACACCGGGCAGGGCACGAACACGTCCGACAGGAACTGCATTTCCACCCGCTCGTAGCCGAGGCCCAGGCAGTGGTCGCAGCGGCCGTCCCCGCCGTTGAAGGAGAAGCTCGATGCGTTCATCCCCGCCGCCAGGGCCGCGGGCGTGGCGGCAAACAGCTCGCGGATCTCCTCCCAGGCGCCGCAGTACAGCGCCGGGTTGGACCGCGGCGTGCGGGAAAGCGGCGACTGGTCGACCAGGACGATGTCGCCGATTTCCGCGGCTCCCTCGATCGCGGAGATTTCGGCGGGGTCTTCCGTCAGCTGCTGGCGGGCGTTGCGCAGGCCCTGATAAATCACGTTGTCCAGCAGCGTCGACTTTCCCGACCCGGACACGCCGCTCAGGCACACGAGCCGGCGCAGCGGCAGGCG
Organism: Opitutaceae bacterium; assembly: GCA_035656575.1. Lineage (GTDB taxonomy): Bacteria > Verrucomicrobiota > Verrucomicrobiia > Opitutales > Opitutaceae > Palsa-1447. The sequence goes on along the minus strand of DASRSH010000261.1, from coordinate 4,271 downwards.
AAGCTCCAGTCCGTCGAGGTTGTGCTTGCGCACGCCCCGAAACACCAGGTGCGCCGCGTCGGCGCCGGCCGCCACGCGCGGCGGGGCGGGCGGGAGGAGGCGCCGCCCGGAAAGGTACGCGCCGGTGACGCTCCGCGAGTCCCGCAGCATGGCGGCGACGCTGCCCTGGAAAACGACCTCGCCGCCGCGCTCGCCCGGTTCGGGGCCGATTTCCACGACATGATCGGCCGCGCGGATCATGGCCTCGTCGTGTTCCACGACGACGACCGTGTTGCCGGCGTCGGTCAGCGTGCGGATGATCGCGATCAGCCGGTCGATGTCGCGCGGGTGCAGGCCGACGCTCGGCTCGTCGAGGACAAAAAGGGTGTCCACCAGCGACGTGCCCAGGCAGGAGGTGAGATTCACGCGCTGGACCTCGCCGCCCGAAAGGGTCTTGGACGTGCGGTCCAACGTCAGGTAGCCGAGGCCGACTTGCTCCAGGTAGCGCAGGCGGGTCAGGATGGAGTGGCGGGCGATGTCCGCGGTGGACGCCGGCGGCGGGCCGCCGCCGTTGCGCTCCCCTCCGGGAGCGATGAGCGGGAGCAGCTCGGACACGGGCAGCTGGTACAACTCGGGCAGGGTCCGGTCCTGCCACTTCCAGCAGCGGGCTTCCGGCTGCAGCCGCGTGCCCTGGCATTCCGGACACACGTTGTAGGCCCGGTAGCGCGAGAGAAAGACGCGCACGTGCATCTTGTACGTGGTCTTTTCGAGCCAGCGGAAGAATCCCTTCAGGCCATACCAGTACTTGGGCCAGCGCTTGCCCGTCTCGTCCCCGTAGCCGGGTTCGCCGTCGATGATGAAGGACTGCTGCGCCGGGGTGAGTTCGGCGAAGGGCACATTCGTGGGGATCTTCAGTTTCCGCGTGAAAACCTTGAGGTCCTTCTTGGACTCGCTGTAGACGTCGCCTTCCCAGCAGCGGATGGCGCCGTCGTCGATCGACAGCGAGCGGTCCGGAATCGCCAGGCGATAGTCGATCTCGATGATGCGGCCGAAACCCCGGCAGCGGGGGCAGGCCCCCAGGGGCGAGTTGAAGGAGAACAGCGCGGGAGTCGGGGGCCGGAAGGTGCGGCCGGTGCTGGGCGAGTGCAGCCCCCGCGAATAGTGGCCGGCCGGGGCGAAGTCCGGGTCGGCGAACAGGTGGACCTGGCCGCGGCCGTAGTGCAGGGCGTGTTCGGCGGCCTCGAGGAAGCGGCTGCGCTGGTCGGCGCGCAGGGTCACGCGGTCCTGCGCGACAAAGACTTCGCTCCAGGCGCCGTCCTTCAGCTCCTCGATCCGGTGCGCCGACCGCGTTCCGTCGGGTCCGGGCAGCAGGACGCGGGTGTAGCCCTGGCCCTTCAGGCTCGCAAAGATTTCCGGCCAGGCGAGGTTGGCCGGCCGGGCCACCCGGAAGCTGATGACTACGGTGCGGCCCGCGTAGGCCTCCAGGCTCTTGGCCCATATCGACTGCGGGTTGTCGTCCTCGACCCGTTCGCCGGTCGCCGGGTCGTAGCAGGCGGCGACGTGGCTGAACCACACTTTGAAGTAGTCCGTCAGCTCGGTCATCGTTCCCACGGTGGAGCGCGAGGTCTTGACCGTGTTGGTCTGCTCGATGGCGATCGATGGGCGGATGTTCTCGATCGAATCGACCCGCGGCTTGGCCAGCAGATCGAGAAACTGGCGGGTATAGGCGCTGAAGGTTTCGACGTAGCGGCGCTGGCCCTCGGCGTGGAGGGTGTCGAAGACGAGGGAGCTTTTGCCCGCTCCGCTCAGCCCCGTCACGACGATGTAACGCCCCAGGGGAAGATCGAGATCGAACCCCTTCAGATTGTTCTGCCGGGCGCCCCGAATGCGGATCATCCCGGCCGCGCGCGTGGCCGGCTGAATCACCGCGCATCAATGCATGGGGCCCGGGAAAATGCAAGGGCCCGCGCCCGCTAGCGCAGATAGCGCGCCGTCAACGCCGTCCACGGCGGGAACTTCCCCAGCGCGAGGTAAAGGATGAACGGCTGACTGACGGCAAACGCGGCCAGAGTGACCGCGTAGGCCCGGTGGATGCGCCGCTCGGTCAGCCAGTCGCGCGCGATCGCGATCACAAACAGGCTGTCGACGCAAAGGTAGCCTCGGGTGGGGCCCTTCACCTGCGGAAACCGGGCAAAGGCGGCCACCAGGAGCGCGAAGGTCGCCGCCATGATCAGCCGGCGGTGCGCTTCCTTGTTCGTCCGGCGGGCGGAAAAGCCGAGCCAGAAGAGCGTGGTGAACACCGTCATATCCCAAAGCTGCACGGCGAAAAAAGGCGCGGCGGTCGGGTCCTTGAGCGTCTCGAATTTGAAGCGGGCCATGGCGACCGCGGTCGCGATGCCCACAATGGGCATCAGCACCCCGAAGGCGAAGCCGAGCGTGCCCAGCGTCATGTGCAGGCGCACGTTCCGGGTGCTCACGAGCGCCGACTGGACGATGAGAAGGACGATCCAGGAGGAGAAAATCAGGGCATGCACCGTCAGGATCGCCGGCGGGCGCGGCTGGGCATGGAGGAGGCGGGCCCCGATCGTGTGGCCGAAGCCGTAGGCGACAGCGGCGGCGGCTACCAGCGCCATGATGAGGTAGAAGTGGCGATTGACGGCCGAAGCGGCACTCCGCATGGGCGCCTGGCCCGTGGCAACATTTGCGAATGTCATTATGGGATAGGGGCTAGCGCCAAGAGTGAGGTCGGCGGCGCGCGCCGTCAATGGGAGGCTTTTTCCCGTCGCCCGCGGCTCCTCACGCAAGCCGTGCAAACAGATCGAGGTAGGCCTGCGTTTGGCGGGCGGGATCGAAGCGCTCGCGGGCGAAAGCCGACGCGCGGCGCCGGAGCGCGGCGCGCTCCGCGCCGGTGAGCTCCAGGACACGGCGCGCGGCGGCGGCGAATGCGGCCGGATCTCCGGGCGGGACGATCCAGCCGGTTTCATCCGGAATGAAGCATTCGCCGACGCCTTGGGCCTGGCAGGCGATCGCGGGCAGGCCGTGAGCCTGGGCCTCGATCAGGAAATTGGAGAGCGCTTCGCTGGTGGAGGCATGGACCGCCGCGTCCGCCGCGGCATAGAGCGCCGTGGGGTCGCGCTGAAACCCCAGGAACTTCACGCGCTCGCCCAGGCCGAGCCGCGCGGCCAGCCGCTCGCATTCCGGCCGGCACGGACCGTCCCCTGCGAGCCACAGCTCCCAGCCGGAAGTGCCGGCCAATCCCCCCATGAGGCGGATCAGTCCGGCCTGGTTCTTTTCCCGCCGAAACATGGCCACGCAAAGAAAGATCTTGGTGTCCGGGCGCGTGGCCGCCGCCGGCGTTTCCGGAAACACGAGGCCATTGTAGATCGCGGTCACCTTCGCCGCGGGCACGGCATAGAGCTGGGCCAGGTTTGCGGCGGCTTCCTGGCTGTTGGCGACGACCGCGTCCGCGGCGTGCAGCGAGCGGCGGAAAAGATACGGCAGGGACTTGCCGGTTCGGAAAGTCGCGACCGCCTTGGCGCCCCTCGGCAGCGCTTTCGCCGCCCGACGCAGATGGCAGTTCGCCATCCGCCCCATGGCCAGGAGGATATTCGGCTGCGCCTCCCTTACGGCCCGCATCAGCCCAGGGGCGAACCAATCCCATCTGAAATCGAAAGGCTGCAAGGAACGGGGGCGGAGGTCCGCGGCCGATTCCGCCAGCCTGCCCCCCGGCCGGAAGGTGATCAGTTCCGTCTCATGTCCCGCCGCGCGAAAGCTTCGCGTCAGCAAGACCGATTGCCGCTCGGTCCCGCCGCTTCGCAGCCAATCCTGAAGCACGAGGATCTTCACAAGCCAGGACCGCTCCGGCAACTTGGGGAGGGGGCCGCGGACGGTTCGCGCCGCCCCCTTTCACGGGCGGAACGCGGAAGCCATTCCCAGCCACAGGACCGCCGCCCCGGGGAGGACCTGGAATAAGATTTATCCCTACCGCTGGATCGGCGCTTCACGGTTCCGCACGGGTGTTTCCACCACAAAACAGGCTGGCGCTGGCGGGGAGCAAGGCTGCAATATTGCCGGTTCGCATGGAATCGCAGTCAAGCAGCGTGCTCCTCGCCCGGCTGGTGCGGCTGGCCATTCTGGCTTTGGGCGTCCTGCTCGCCACCAAATTGGTGCCGGGGATCTATTGCAGCGATGCGTGGACCCTGATCGCGGTCGTGGTCGTGCTCACGCTGTTCAACCTGGTCCTGAAGCCGGTGCTGGTCCTCTTCACCCTGCCGTTCATCCTCGCGACCCTC
>DASRSH010000260.1:0-13988 GCA_035656575.1 Opitutaceae bacterium | reverse complement strand
CCCGCGGACGCACTCATTTCCATGGCCCCCTTGGCCGCGGACCCGCCGGCGCCGCCCGCGCTCCCGCCCGGCTGCGGAATGATCAGCTTTTGGCCGGCGCGCAGCGACGCGCCGGAGCGCAGATTGTTCGCCGCCGCCAGCTCGGAGACCCGGATGTGATGGCGGTGCGCGATCAGCCACAGGCTGTCGCCGCTGCGCACGGTGTAGGTTTCGGCCGGCGTCACCTCCGGCGGCGGCACCGCGGGCGCCAGCGCTTCCGCCGCCGTGGTATTCGGCCGCGTGGGCGAGTAAAAGACGGGCCCGGCGCTGGGCGCCGCCACGAGCGGCGCAGGCGCATCCTGCACGGGCGAAGGCGCCGCGGTCGGCGCCGCGGCGACGACAGGGGTGTTTCCGGGCGCGGACGCGCCGGCCGACGCATTGCTGGTCGAGCTGCAGCCCGGGCTGACGAAGATGAGGAGAAAGGCGAGCAGGTGCACGCCGGCGACAATGCCGATGGTCTGGTGAATTTTCATCGCGGATGGCTTTTCGTGAAACAGGTGCTTGGGTATGATAAAGGAGGTCAGCAGGCGACGGGAATCGCCGCGGTCAGCCCGCGGACAGCGGCTTCGAACTGGTCGCCCCGGTCCTGGTAATTGCGGAACTGGTCGAAGCTGGCAAAACCTGGGCTGAGCAGGACATGGTCGCCCCGCCGGGCGGCCCGGGCCGCGGCGGCCCCGGCCGCGGCCAGCGAGTCGAAGCGCCGGTGCGGAATATCCGCGCGGGCGGCCGCGTCCGCCAGCTGCGGGGCGGTCTCGCCGATCAGCAGCAGCTCGCGGACTCGTCCCGCCAGCCGGCGCACGAAGCCGGCGATATCGCCGCCTTTGCCCTTGCCGCCGGCGATCAGCCAGACCCCCTGCGGAAACCGCGTCAGGGCCGCCTCGACCGCGTGAAAGTTGGTCGCCTTGGAATCGTTCCAGTACGTCACCCCCCCGATTTCGGCGACCCGGGACAGCCGGTGCCGGCCGAGGACGAACGTCCGCGCCGCGGCGTACAGGGGCGCCGGATCGAGGCCCGCGCGGGCCCACCAGGCCGCGGCGAGGACGAAGTTTTCCCGCTGCGGCGGCTGGGCAAAAACGGTGCCGGCAAGCGCCGCGTCCGGCGGCAGGCCTTCGGTCTCCACCCAGACCGCGCGGTCCGCCCAGTCCAGGGGTCCGGCGCCCCGCGCGTACCGCCGGACCGACGAGCCGGCGAACACCGCCGCCGACCGCGAGGCCAGCCGCGCCTTGGCCGCGAAATACTCGCTCATCCCCGCGTGGCGCTCCAGGTGGTCTTCGGCGAAGTTGGTCCACAGCGCGGCCTCCGCCCGGAAATGCCTCAGCCCTTCGGCCTGGAACGAGCTGACCTCGCACACGGCGATCTCCCCCGGCCGGCCGCCGTCCTGCCCGGCGACCAGCTGCGCCAGGGGCAGGCCGATGTTGCCGGCGGCCGCGGCGGCCTGGCCGCCCGCATTCAGCGCGTGAACCAGGAATTCGGTCAGGGTCGTCTTGCCGTTGGTGCCGGTCACGGCCACCACCCGCCCCTTCCAGAAAAGCGACGCGAAATCCAGCTCACCCCAGCAATCCGCGCGGGCGGCGCGCGCGAGCGCCAGCCAGGGATGGTCGCGGCGGAACCCAGGAGAATAGACGACCAGCGGATGCCGCGCGGCGTCGCGTTCGGTGAACGCCTGGTCGCGCTCGTCGAACAGCGTGCAGCCGATGCCTAGCGCCGTCAGCAGTTCGCGCGCGCCCAGGCCGCTCACGCCGGCGCCGAGGATCGCCGCCGGGCCGGCCGGCCGCGCCAGTTGGGGAGGAAGGGTGAGCGCGGTCATGTCAGCGGAGTTTGAGGGTGCCCAGGCCCGCCATCGCGCAGATGAACGACAGCACCCAAAAGCGCAGCACCACCTTCGTTTCCGGCCAGCCCTTGCGCTGGAAATGATGGTGGATGGGCGCCATCAGGAACACGCGGCGCCCCTCGCCGCAGAAGCGCCGCGTGGTCTTGAAGTAGCCCACCTGGATGATGACCGAGAGCGCCTCCCAGACGAAAACCCCGCCCACGATGATGAGCGTCAGCGGCTGCTGCACCATGAACGCGATGATGCCAATCAGCCCTCCGATCGCCAGCGATCCGGTGTCGCCCATGAAGACCTCGGCGGGATGGGAGTTGAACCACAGGAAGGCCAGGCCCGCACCGACCAGGGCGCCGCACACCACGGCAAGTTCCCCCGTGCCAGCCACGTGGCTGATTTCCAGGTAGTCGGACACCTTCACGTTGCCGGCGGCATAGGCCATGACCCCGTAGACGAAGGCGACGGTGATCGTGCAGCCGATGGCCAGCCCGTCCAGCCCGTCGGTGAGGTTGATCGCATTGGAGAAGCCGACCAGCCAGAAGTAGACGAAGATGAACAGCACGGCGATCGGCAGGCTGGCGATGACCGGATGCTTGACGAAGGGCACCCACAGCTCCCCGATCTTCTCCGCGCTCGAGCCGTGCGTGCGCAGCATCGCCAGCGCCACGATCGTGATCACGGTCTGCCAGAGGATCTTTTCCCACGAGGAAATGCCCGCGCGATGCTTGCGCACGACCTTCAGGTAGTCGTCCCGAAATCCCACCGCCGTCAGGCCGGCGTACACCAGCAGGGCGACGACCACCCAGATGTTCGGCAGCGCCCAGAGAAAGCAGCTGACGAGCACGCACAGAAAGATGAGCAGGCCGCCCATCGTGGGCGTGTTCTTCTTGTCGAAGCGCGTGGCCAGGTCCCCGGTGCGGTCGTCGTCGTAATGCTGCCCGAACTTCAGCTCGCGCAGCCGCGCGATCAGCCAGGGACCGATGATGAAGCCGATGATCGCCGCCGTCCCCGACGCCAGCAGGGTGCGCACCGTCTCGTAGCGCAGCACATTGAAGGGGTGCCAGTAGGTGTCCAGGTCGGCCAGGTACGTCAGCATGGCAGCGGCGCCGGCGGCGCGGACAGGGCCAGCTCGAGCCGGTGCCGGCGGCTGCCCTTGACGAATATCGGACCGGAGAAATCGGCGACCCGGGGCGCGGCTTCCGCGGCCCCGGCCAGTTCGGCGATTTGCGCGGCACGCGCGCCGGCTCCCCGGCGCACCGCGTCCGCCTGCTCGCCGATGAGGAGGACCCGATCGCCGTCCCGCAGCGGCAGCGCGCGCCCCAGTTCCTCGTGGTAGGCTTCGGTCTGGGCGCCCAATTCCTCCATGCAGCCGACGACGAACAGCCTCGCCCCGGCCGCGGCGGTGAGCCGGTCGAACGCCTCCAGCGCATCGCCCATCGAGGCCGGATTGGCGTTGTAGTAATCCAGATACAGCAGGCGGCCGCCATCCTGGCGGATTTCCCCGCGCAAAGCGGCTGGCCGCCATCCGGCCAGCCGCTCGCGCACTATGTCCTCTCCTACTCCAAGATGACGGGCGGTCCGCACGGCCAGCGCGGCGTTCTGCCCCATGCCCTCGCTGGCCGCGGGCAGAAAATACCGTTCGCTGCGGCCGCCCAGCCGCAGCTCGATTTCCCGGCCCGAGCCCGCGGTCCGCTGGGTGAAGTCGAGATCGAGCGCCGGGGTTGCCAGCGACGCGAAGGCGGCCCAGCGCCGGCACGCGTCGGGAAAGAGCGCGACTCCGCCGGGACGCACGTGCCGCGCCAGCTCGGCCTTTTCCCGCGCCACCCCCTCCATTCCGCCCAACTCCTCCAAGTGCGCGGGCCCGACCAGCGTGACCAGCGCCACGTCCGGCGCGATCATCTCCGCGAGGGTGCGCATCTCGCCCGGCGCGCTGATGCCCGCCTCCACCACGGCGAAGCGATGGCGCCCCGGCTGCAGGGAGGTCAGCGTCAGCGGGACGCCCAGGTGATTGTTCAGGTTGCCCGCGGTCGCTGCCGCTTCGGGGCCCAGCAGGCGCGCGAGCAGCTCCTTGGTCGAAGTCTTGCCCGCGCTTCCCGTCACGCCCACGACCGGGCCGGCAAAGCGCCGGCGGTGGGCCCCCGCGATGGCCTGGAAGGCGGCCAGGGGATCGCCCACCACCAGCTGCGGCAGGTCGCAGTCCGGCCGCGCCCGCGCCACCAGGGCCGCGGCGGCGCCGGCCGCCTGGGCGGCGCCCAGAAAGTCGTGCCCGTCGCGCTGCGCCGTGCGCAAGGCCACGAACATGCTGCCCGGGGGCAGCCGGCGCGAGTCGATCGCGAAGCCCGCGACTTCGCCCGCGGGCCGGGCCGTCCAGGTGCCTGCGGTCCAGGCGGCGAGCGTGTCGGCGTCAAACCCGGGCATCGCGTTGGCGCAGGGCCTTGATGGCGATCAGCTCCCGCACCACTTGCCGATCGTCGAAGGGCACGACGGTGTCGGCGAACTCCTGGTAGCTTTCGTGCCCCTTGCCCGCGACCAGCAGGCAGTCGCCGGGGCGGGCGCCGTCCAGCGCCAGGCTCAAGGCGCGGCGCCGGTCCTCGACCCAGGCGATTTTTTCCGGGGCGGTGACCCCCTTCTCCATGTCGGAAAAGATCTGCGCCAGCGCCTCGCTGCGGGGATTGTCGGCGGTCGCAAACGCGAAATCGGCGTACTCCTGCACGGCCCGGACCATGAGCGGGCGCTTGGTGCGGTCCCGGTTGCCGCCGCAGCCAAAGACCACGAGCAGCCGCCCGGGCGTGATCGGCCGGAGCATGCTGAGGGCATTGCGCAGCGCATCGTCCGTGTGCGCGTAGTCGACCAGGACGTTGAACGGCTGCCCTTCGTCGACCCGCTCCATTCGGCCGGGCACGCCGCGGAAGCCCTTCAGCCGGGGCAGAAACACGGCGGGATCGCGTCCCAGGCCCCAGGCGGTCGCGATGGCGGCCAGAAGGTTGCTGACGTTGTAACGGCCGAGCAGCGGCGTCTCGACTTCGGCCACGGGCTCGCCGGCGATCAGCAGCTTGAACCGGCTTACCGCGGGCTCGAGCCGGACCGCGTCCGCCCGCACGACGGCGCCGGCATGTTCGCCGAAGGTGACCCGCTTCACCGCCGGGAACTCGCCGCCGAGGCGGGCGTCGAGCGCGCGCCCGGCCGGATCGTCGAGATTGATGACCGCCACCGGGGGCACGGCGCCGACCCCGCCGGTGAACAGCCGCGCCTTGACCTCGAAATAGGCTTCCAGGCTCTGGTGATAGTCCAGGTGGTCGCGCGTCAGGTTGGTGAATACGGCCGCCGCGAATTGCAGCCCGAGCACCCGGTCCTGATCGATGCCATGGGAGCTCACTTCCATCACCGCCTGCCGGCACCCGGCATCGCGCATCTGGGCCAGCATGCCGAAGATGTCCAGCGACTCCGGGGTGGTGCGGAACGACGGCACGGTGCGGGCGCCCAGATCGTAGCTGACGGTGCCGATCAGCCCGACGCGCTGCTCGCCGCCCAGCAGATGCTTGACCAGATGGGTGACGGTCGTCTTGCCGTTGGTGCCCGTGACGCCGATGACGGCGAGGTCGCGGTCGGGGCAGCGGTAGTAGCGCCGCGAGGCGCGCGCCAGCAGGGCGCGGGGCTGCGCCACCCGGATGAAGGTCACCTTGGCGGGTCCGGCCACCGGCAGGCCCGCTCCCACGACCGCGATGGCGCCGCGGCTGACCGCCTCGTCGATGAAATGGGCGCCGTCGCTTTTCCGGCCCGGCAGCGCGAAGAACACGTTCCCGGGCACGACCCGGCGGCTGTCCAGCGCCAGCCCGGAAATGGGAATGTCCAGCGGGCCTTTGGCGGCCAGCACTTCGCCCTCGGCGAACAGATCGGCGAGCATGGGAGCGGAGGGAAACATGCGGTGGAGGGTGGAAGCCCCGCGGCGGCGGCGGGTGATGGGCGAGGCAAAGGCGTGGATGAGCGCGTAGTTAGGAGTGAGATAGCCGATCACATCCGGCCTCCTTCCACGGCCAGAGTCGGCAGCGCAATGTCCGGCCGGGACGGCTGGATGTCCAGATAGGGTATCAGTTTTACGGCAATGTCGTGAAAGGCGGGCGCAGCCACGATATGGCCATAGGCCGTCCCGCGCGCGGCGGGGTCGTGGCTGGCGTCGGCGTCATCCACGATCACGGAAATGTCGACCTGCGGGTTCTCCGAGGGGAAAAAACCGATAAAGGACGACACCACATGATGATGGTCCATGTAGCCGGGCACTCCATCAGTGCGGACCTTGTTCGCCGTGCCGGTCTTGCCCGCCACGTCGAAGCCGGGGATCCGCGCCTCCTTGGCATTGCCTTCCGCCGCATTGGGCACCCCCCAGAGCAGCCGGGCCATGATATGCGCCGTGCTCGCGGAAATCACCCGCCGCTCGACTTCGGGCCCGTAGCGGAACAGCACTTCTCCGGAGGGCGAGCGTATTTCGCGGATGATCTGCGGACGAAGCAGCAGTCCGCCCGCCGCGATGACGCTCATCGCGCGGTGCATCTGGAGCGGCGTGACCGCAATCGACTGGCCGATCGGCATCCGGGTAAAGGTCGTGGCGTGCCATTCCGGCGTGTGCGGACGGATCACGCGCCCGGGAATCTCGCCGCCCACGGGAAAGCCCGAAAGCTCGCCGAAGCCGTACGCCCGGACATAGCGGTAAAAGGAATCCTCGCCCAGCAGCAGCGCCATCTGCGCGGTGCCCTTGTTCGACGAGTGCTCGATCACCTCCGCCACGCTGAGCGGGTGGTCGAAATGGTCCGTGATGTCCTCCTTGGGCAGGCCGATGGGCCGGCCCATGTACTCCGCCTTGGTTTTGGTGACCGAGCAGTCGAAGCGCGTGGCGGGCGTCACGAGGCCCCGGTCGAGAGCGCCGGAAACCGCCACGATCTTGAAGACGGAGCCCGGCTCGTACATCGCATCGACGGCGATGTTGTGCATCCACGACTGCTCGCTGCCGGTAAGCTGGTTGTAGTGGTTGGGGTCGAACGACGGATAGTTGGCGAGCGCGAGGATGAACCCCGTGCGCGGATCGCTGATGATGACAGTGGCCCGGGCCGGGTGCCACTGCGCGGCGATCTTGGCCAGTTCCTGCTCGGCGATGTCCTGGACCGGCGCCCGGATGGTCAGCACCACGTCATATCCATCGGCCGGATGCACCTCGCGGCTGCGGAATTGCGCCAGCTCGTGGGGCCGCGGCGAGCCGTCCTTCTCCGACTCCGTCCAGCCGTTCTCGCCCTGCAGGTAGAAATTGAGGTACCGCTCAAGGCCGGCGACCGGCACCTGCTGCTTGTTGACATAGCCGAGCAGGTGGGCGGCCAATTCCCCATGGGGATAGGCGCGGCGGTAGACGCGGGTGGGCACGATGCCCCGCACATTCAGCTTCGCCACCTCGGCGTAGGTGGTTTCCGTCACCTCGTCGCTCAGCTTCACCCAGCGGATCGGCCGGCGTCCGTGTTCGTCCGCCTCATCGGCCAGGACCACATCCTGCTCGGGCGACCCGGGCCGGGCTTCGTCGAACTCCGCGGCGGGCGCAGGTGCCGGAACCGCCCCCGGCCGGGACGGAACCTCCCGATATTTGGTGGTCAGGCGCCTTTCCAGCTCGGGCAGCGGCAGGCCGATCAGCCGGGCGAGCTCCGGCCACTTCTTCTCGTCGCCGGGCTTCAGGTAGGAAGGATCGGCGCCCAGGATGATCACGGGCCGGCTGGTCGCCAGCAGCGCGCCGTCGGCGTCGAGGATGTTCCCCCGCCGCGCGAAATCCGGAATGATCTCCCGCCGGGCTTTTTCAACGGCGCCCAGCAGCTCGTCGCGCCCGAACACATGCAGCCAGACCAGGCGCCCCCCGAGTCCGGCGTAGGCCAGCAGCACGACCGTGGTCAGCAGGCCGATCCGGTAGTTCGAGGCGAAGCCCTTTGACATGGACCTCAGCGTTCGCCGAGCGCCAGCCCAAAGCCCAGGGTCGGAGCCGCCGGGCGCTCTCCGCCTTCCTTGGCCGATAGGTGCCGCAGGGGATCGATTGTCACATGCTCCACCCGGTCGGCCGCGGGAGCGGCCAGCCCCAGGTGCCACTGCGCCGCCCGCGCCAGCAGCACCCGGGCATCCTGTTCCTGGGCAATTTCGGTGTCCAGCTGCTCCGATTGCCGCTCCACCGCGGCGATCTGCGTCTCGAGCACGCGATTGTCGTTGGCGATGAGGGAAAGCTGGCGCTGGGCCCACGCGGCGCCGACGCCGACGGCGCCGGTCAGCCCGACCATGAGAATGAGCCCGGAAACAAGCGGGTTGAAGAATCCTGGACGAAGCGGGGTAGACATGGGTGGAAGATCAGAGTTTGCGGATGGCACGAAGCTTCGCCGAACGGCTGCGCGGATTGGCGGCCTGTTCGTCGGGGCCGGGTTCGATCGGCCGGCGGGTCAGCGGCTCGGCCACGGCATGACGCAGGTCCTGGGGCGTGGCGTCGTCCGCGTCCCGCGGCTGCCCGCACAGGGTGCGGAAGGCGCGCTTCACGGGCCGGTCCTCCAGGGAATGGAAGCTGATCACCGCCAGGACGCCGCCGCGTGCGAGCTGCGCAAACGCCTCCGGCAAGGCGCGATCGAGCGCACCGAGTTCGTCGTTGACCGCGATCCTCAAGCCCTGAAATGACCGGGTGGCGGGATGGATCCGGCTGACTGCCCGCTCCCGTGCCGGAATCGCGTCGCTGATCAGCCGCGCGACATCCGAGCTCCGGGCGAGCAAGCCCGTCCCGCGGGCCTGCCGCAAGGCGGCGACCACCCGGCGCCAATGGCGCTCCTCGCCCCAATCGCGGATGGCCCGAACCAGCATTTCTTCGGTGGCGGTTTCGAGCCAGCGCGCGGCCGGCACTCCTTGCCTCGGATCCATCCGCAAGTCGAGCGGGGCGTCGCTGCGGAACGAGAAGCCGCGCTCGGCGGAGTCGAGCTGGAAGGACGAAACGCCGAGATCGAACAGAATTCCGTCGTAGGGCCCCGCCGCCACTTCCGCCAGCCGGCCAAAATCGCAATCCCGGAAGGTGAACCGCCCCGGATATTCCGCCGCCAGGGCCTGCGCGCGGGGACCAGCGTCAGGGTCCCGGTCGAGCGCGGTCACGTGGGTGCCCGGCGCCGCTTCCAGCAGGGCCCGGGTGTGACCGCCGCCGCCGAAGGTGCAGTCGAGCAATCGCGCCCCCGCCCGCGGGGCGAGCAGCGCCAGCGTCTCGCGCAGGAGCACGGGCTGGTGGCCAAAACTCATGGGCGGCAGGAGCCCGGCCTCAGCGGCAAGCGGACGCACGATCGGAGCTCCTTTCCGGCGCCTTGCGCAGCCGGTGGCCCAGGCCGGGCGCGCCGCAGGCGATCGGACGGAGCGGCAGTCCGTCCCGCACACGCCGCGTCACGGTGAAGGCGAGCCCGTCGTTCGCGTCGATCCAGGCCGAACCGGCGGGGGCAAGAGGCTTTCGGGTCGGGCGCATCGCGTTCAGATGCCAAGGCGGCGCATGATGTCGCCGTAGTTGTCGCCCGCCGTGCGCGTCCTGACCTTCTCCCAGCGCTCCGGTGCGTAGATGTTGAACTTGCTCATGGCGCCCACCAGCACGGCATCGCGCTTGATGCCGGCGTGCTCCAGCAAGTCGCTGGAAAGGCCCACCCGCCCCTGCTTGTCGAAACGGAACGACTGGGTCGCCGCGAAAAACCGGGCCACGAAGTCCTGCCCGGAGGCGTCGCTCAGCGCGATCTGGGCGACCTTGGCATGGAGCTTGGCCACCTCTTCCGGAGGCAGGACGGCGATGTACCCCTCCGGCAGCGGCGTGGCCAGAAAGGTGTCCCCTTCCGCATGCGCGCTCCGCCAATCCGAGGGGATCGTCAGACGAGCCTTCTCATCAAGGTAATGGCGGTACGAGCCGGTATAGAAGCCTGAAGCGGATGCGGACATGCTGGGGTGCTCCCCACAACGCCCCATTTCCTCCCATTTTGCCCCACAGCCGTCAAGCAAAACGGGTGCAAAAACTTATTCACTTTTTGTTGCCGTCGCTCGGACGCCCCGGATCGGGTCTGCCGGGCCGGACCAGACCATCATCAGATGCGACGGCATAGGACCTTCCCTTCCCATTGATCGGGCGTTGCGCGCCGGAATCATGGCCGCGCGCCCCGGCCCCCGTCGAACACGCGCACCGGCGGGCCGCTCCCCGCCAACACTTTGATGTTATCTTGGATAACATTGAATATTGACGGGGCGCATGTTCATGTTATGCACGCTAACATGAAAAAGGCAAGGCACCCGCCCCCGCGCCGCTATCGCCAAACCGCCCGCGCCGAGGCCGCCGAGGCGACCGGACGCCGCATCCTCGATGCGTTCGAGCGGAGATTCAATGGAGCGTGGTTTGAAGACGTGCACCTCAAGGACGTGGCCCGGGACGCCGGCGTCACGGTCCAGACGATTTTCCGAAAATTCGGCGGCAAGGACGGACTGCTGAACGCCGTCAGCGAGCCGGCGCGCCGGATGAGCTTCCGCCGCGCCCTCGCACGGGGCGACCGCAGGAGCACGATTCGGGCCCTCATCGACGATTACGAGGCGATGGGAGACTTCATCCACCGCTTGCTCGCCCAGGAAGACAAGCACCCCTCGCTTCGCCCGATGGCCGACTTCGGCAGAGCGAAGCATCGCGCGTGGGTCGCCGAGTATTTTGCCCCGAACCTGGCCGGGTTGTCGGAAGCCGAGAAACAGCTCCATATCGATGGGCTCGTCGTGGCGCTGGACTTCTATGTCTGGAAGCTGGTCCGGCGCGACCTGAAGCGGCCGATCGAGGACTTGCAGGCGATCATGGAGCGTCTGGTCGACGGCATCCTCGGAGCCGCGACGCGCGCCAAGTCCCGATGACCGCGCAACGAAGCTTTTTGTTGACCACCTGGGAGGGCGGCGGGACCGTCGCCCCGATGATCACGGTCGCGCGCCGCTTGGCGGCGCGCGGGCACTCGGTCCGCATGGTTTCCGACGAGGCGAATCGCCGGGAGATTGAAGCCGCCGGATTGCCCTTCAAACCGTGGAGACGCGCCCCCAATCGTCCCGACCGGACCCCGGCCAGCGAGTCCTTCCGCGACTGGGACGTCGAGGGAGTCGAGGCGTTCCAGCGCGCCCTGGATGCGGTCTGGACCGGTCCCGCCCTCGCCTACGCCCAAGATCTCGGCGCGTCGCTCCAAGACGGCCCCGCCGATCTGGTCGTCACCTCGGAGCTCCTTCTGGGCGTGGCCGCAGGTTGTGAAGCGGCCCGTCAGCCATTTGTCATGCTGAGCGCCAACGTGAGCATTTTCTCGATCGCCGGGATTCCCCCCATGGGCCGCGGACTGCGCCCGGCGGGAAGCCCGGAGGAACGGCGGGAGCAGGACCGGCTTCGCCAGGCGCTTTCCGACGGCATGGACCACGGTCTTCCGGCCCTCAATGCGGCACGCCGGGCTCTGGGCCTCCCCCGCCTCAATCGAGTCCTTGAACAGACCGCGGCCGCACGAGCCCTGCTTCTGGGCACAGCGCGCGCGTTCGACTTCGCTCCCGACCTCTTGCCCGAGGGCGTGCATTACGTCGGGCCCCAGCTGGACGAGCCGGGATGGACCGAGCCCTGGTCTCCGCCCTTTCCCGCCGATGACCTCCGTCCCATGATTCTCGTGGCGTTCTCGACGACCTTCCAAGCCCACGCCGTCGCCGTGCAGCGCGTCCTCGACGCAGCCGAGCCGCTCCCCGTCCGCGTCCTGGTGACCCTTGGAGGAAGCCTCGATCCCAGCGTCCTCCGCGCGCCCGCAAACGCGCGGCTGGTGCCCAGCGCCCCCCACAACGCCGCGATGGAGGCCTCGGCGCTGGTCGTGACGCACGGCGGCCATGGCACGGTGGTTCGCGCCCTCGCGCACCGGCGGCCCCTGCTGATACTCCCCCACGGGCGGGACCAGAACGACAACGCGAGCCGGGTCATCGAGCGGGGGGCCGGCCTGACCGTCCCGAGGACCGCCTCCACCCTGGAGGTGCGCGCGGCGCTCGAAACCCTCCTGTCCGGCGCGCCGTTCCACGAGGCCGCTCAGCGACTCGGCGCCGCGATCGCCCGCGAGGCGGAAAATTCCCCGGTGGCGAGCGTGCTGGAGGCCTACGCCTCGCCCACTCCTCCCACGCGCCGAGTTCTTCTTCCATGAACGACGCACGCTTAAAATCGGGCACGATTGGCCCCTGGGGCCTGGCGGCCCTCGTCATCGGGGTCACCTCTCCGGCCATCGGCCTCTTCGCGACGTGGGGGCCGATCGAGGTCGAGGCCGGCCCCATCGCCCCCCTGGTCTTCCTCGCGGCTCTGGCGATCATTCTGCCCACCGTCCGGTCGTACGCCTCGCTCAACGCGGATGCGCCGTCGGCGGCCGCCGGCTCCGCGTGGCTCTGGCAGACGGCGGGCCCCTTCGCCGGCTTGCTCGGCGGCGCCGTCACGGTGACGTATTTCGTAATGGGGGCGACCACCGTGCCCGTTCTTTTTGGGCTCTTCTTCGCCGACTTGACGGGCGAGTTCGGCCTCAAGCTCCCTCTCCTGCCCACGGTGGCCGCCGGCCTGATCTTCCAATCGATTCTGGTCGGCTGGATCTCCCTGCGCGGCGTCCGCTCATCGATCCGAACCACCCTTTC
Source organism: Opitutaceae bacterium (assembly GCA_035656575.1). Classification (GTDB taxonomy): domain Bacteria; phylum Verrucomicrobiota; class Verrucomicrobiia; order Opitutales; family Opitutaceae; genus Palsa-1447. The sequence continues at coordinate 1,447 of DASRSH010000260.1, read as the reverse complement.
GCTCATGATTCTGGAGACCGCCGTCGTGCTCGCTCTCTCGTGCACCATTCTCGGCGTGAAGGCTCATTCCCCGGGGGGCCTGACGCTCGCGCCGCTCTCGGTGGGCTCGGCGACGCATGGCATTCCCGGTTTCTGGAACGCCGTCCTCCTGGGGATTCTCGGCTTTTCCGGCTTCGATGTGGTCGCAGCGGCCGCCGAGGAAGCCTCCGCGCCGAAGCGCCACATACCGAAGATACTCACTGCGGCGGTCATCGGGATCGGCTTGTTCTGGGCGGCCAACGCCTGGGCCCTGACTCTCTCGTCCACCCCCGCGGAAGTGGAAAGGTATTCGTCATCAGGGCTGACGGCGATCACCGCGGTGGCGCGCCGCTACTGGGGCCGGGGCGACCTGCTGGTGGTCGCCACGGCGTTCACGGGCCTGACGGCGATTTACCTCAGCTGCATCCAGGGAGCCTCGCGCGTGCTCTTCGCGCTGGCTCGGCACGGGGTTCTGCCCGAACGCCTGGCGCAGACCTCGGGGGCAGCGGCCACGCCGCGCGCCGCCGTCCTCTGCGTCGCGTTCATTTGCCCGGCGCTTGGGCTGCTGGGGATCGTGCTCCTGCAGAACGGTCTCGACTGCTTTGTATGGTGGTCGGATGCCATGGTTTTTTTCGCCGCGCTCACCTTCGCCGGCGTGAACCTGGCGAACCTCCTTTACCACCGCCGCGTGCGGCCGGACCGCTTCCACTTCCTCGGCAGCCTTCTGCTGCCGGCTTTGGGCGTGGCCATCAGCTTTTATCTCTTGTACGCCGCCTTCTTCCAAGCGCTATGGTCCGCGCCTTTCCGGACGGGAAGAAGCGTCGTTCTGGTCTGCGCCCTGCTCTTCGCCCTGCAGGTGGCGGGCGCCCTGGCGCTGGTCGCAAGCCGGCGGGACCTCAGCCGCCAGGCTTCGCCCCTTGAGGTTTGACCCAAGGGGCCTCAGCGCGCCGGGCCGGGCGGCACTCCCGCCGCCGCGTCGGCGCCGTCATGACGATCCGCATCGCCCCGCCCCCTGCGCACGTTGTATTTCTATAACTGATACAACGCCGGCTCCCCGCGCCCCGGCTCAGCCGTTCGGGGCCGAACTGGGGCTGGCGCCGCCGTTGTTCTGACCGCTGGCGCTCGGGGCCCCTTGGCCGGTGTTGGTGCCGCCGCTGCCCTGGTCGCCGCTCGCGCTGGGGCTGCCGCTGTTGTTCCCGCCCGAGTTCGTGTTGCCGTTGTCCGGCGCACTGCTCGGAGCGCCTCCGTCCGGCGGGCTGCTCGGCGCACCGCCGTCCGGCGCAGTGCTGGGAGCGCCGCCATCCGGCGAACTCGGCGCCGTGTTGCCGCCGGACTCGTTGCCGCCCATGTCTCCGGAGCCCCCGGTCCCTCCGCCCGTTCCTCCTCCGGTGCCGCCGCCTCCCCCGCCTCCGCCCCCACCCCCACCTCC
>DASRSH010000259.1:0-3116 GCA_035656575.1 Opitutaceae bacterium | reverse complement strand
TGGCCGGCCAGGTGGCGATCCTGCTCAACTTTCGCGGGCCGAGCATGAGCGTCGCCTCGGCCTGCGCCACCAGCGGCCATGCCATCGGCGAATCGTTTCGCGCCGTTCAGCGGGGCGATGCCGATATCATGATCGCGGGCGGGGCCGAAGCGGTCATCACCCCGGTGTGCGTCGGGGCGTTTGCGCAGATGCGGGCCCTTTCCACCCGCAACGATGCGCCGGAAAAGGCCTCCCGCCCCTATGACGCCGATCGCGACGGCTTCGTCATCGGCGAGGGAGCGGTTGTCCTCGTGCTCGAGGAGCGCGAACAGGCGGTCGCCCGCGGCGCCCGCATCTATGCGGAAGTGCTCGGCTACGGCGCCACCGCGGACGCCCACCATCTCTCGCTCCTTGCCCCCGAGGCGGAGGGATCGCGCCGCGCCATGGAACTTGCCCTGGCGGACGGCGACGTGCCGGCCGGGGACGTCGATTACGTTTCCGCCCACGCCACCTCGACCCCCGGCGGCGACGGGGAGGAGGCCGCGGCCATCGCCCGGGTGTTTGCCGCGACCAAGGACAAGCTTCATGTCAGCGCGGCCAAGTCCATGACCGGCCACCTTCTCGGCGGCGCCGGCGCCTTGGGCGCCTTCGTCGCCATCCAGGCCATCCGCCACGGCCGGATCCCGCCCACGCTCAACCTGGACAACGTGGACCCCGCCTGCGCGGCCCTCGGCCTCAACTTCACCCCCCACACCGCCGTCACCAAGCCCGTCCGCCGCGCCCTGGCCAACAGCTTCGGCTTCGGCGGCACGAACGCCTCCTTGGTTTTTGGCTGAGTTTCCTGTCTCGGCGCGCTTCGCGAGCATGCCGCCACCACCCGCGCATGAGGAGGCGGCGAGTTAGCCCCCTAGCGCATGAAAATCGCGTCGATCTCGAGGAAGATTCCGCGCGATAACCGGCCGAAGCCTTCCAGCGATGGGCCGACAGCCCACCTCGGACGGTTTCGGCCGGTTATCGCGCGGCGCTGCGTCGATCTAGGACACTTGGCTACTCGGCGGTGAAGCGGTAGCCCACGCCGAGGGCGGTCGTCAGGAACTTCGGGTGCTTGGGGGCGTCCTCCAGTTTCTGGCGCAGGCGGTCCATGTAGACGCGCAGGTAGTGGGTCTGCTCCTCGGACTTCGGCCCCCAGATCTCCCGCAGGATCTGGCGGTGGGTCAGGACCTTGCCCCGGTGGGTCGCGAGCAGGCGCAGGAGGGCGTATTCCTTCACGGTCAGGGAGACTTCCGCGCCGTTTCTGGTCACGAGGCGGCGATTGAAGTCGATCTCGACGTTGCCGAAGCGGATCACGCTCACGCCGTCCTCGGGCTGGGTGCGGCGGAGCATCACGCGCAGCCGCGCGAGCAGTTCGCCGCCGCCGAAGGGCTTGGTGAGGTAGTCGTCCGCCCCGGCGTCGAGGGCGGCGACCTTCTGCGCCTCTTCGCCGAGAACCGAAAGGACGAGCACGGGCACCTGGGTCCATTCGCGGGCGCGCTTGAGCACCTCCAGGCCCGGCAGGTCGGGCAGGCCCAGGTCGAGCACCACCGCGTCGGGGCGGCGCAGCGCGATCTCGTTGAGGCCCAGCTGGCCCGTGTCGGCCTCGCGCACGGCGTAGCCGGCCCCTTCCAGCGTCACGTGCAGCAGGCGGCGGATCTGAACTTCGTCGTCGATGACGAGGACTTCGGTGGGGGAGCCTTCGGTTTTCATTCGCGGGGCACCGCTCCATGCGGCGTATAGGGCAGATAGACGGTGAAGACGGCTCCCCCGCCGGGGTTTTCCCCGGCGACGACCTCGCCGCCCTGGGCCACGGCGAAGCCGCGGATGATGGACAAGCCCAGGCCGAGACCGCCGGCCCGGGCCTCGTCGCCCCGCTGGAACTTCTGAAACAGCCGCTCGCGCATCGCGGGCGGAAAGCCGGGGCCGCGATCGGCGACGGTGAAGAACACCCGTTCCCGGCCATGGTCGACTCCGGCGGCGAGGAAGATCGGCGTGCCCGAGGGCGTATGTTGGGCGGCGTTGACCAGGAGATTGGCGAGCACCTGCTCCATCAGGGCCGCGTCCGCGCGAAACAGCGGCATGTCGTCCGGCACGTTGGTGTCGAAGGGATGATCGGCCAGCGCGTCGCGGGCGGCTTCGAGGGCGCTGTTCAGGAGGTCGTGCGGGTCGCACCAGTCGAGCCGCGGCTTGAGCGCGCCGGACTCGAGCCGGGTTTGGTCGAGAAGATTGGAGACGAGCCGGTTCAGCCGGCGGGTGGCCGTGCGGATTTCGTTCGCGGCCCGGCCCTCCGGCGTGTCCGGGTTGGTCGGCAGGCTCTCCGCCGCCCCGCCCAGGACGGCGAGGGGCGTCTTGAGTTCGTGCGAAACGCTGTCGAGCAGCGTGCGGTGCAGCTTCTCGGACTCGGCGAGGATCTTCTCCCGTTCGCCGGCGCTGCGCAGCTGCTCGCGCTCGAGCAGCAGCGCGAGCTGGGCGGCGAACGATTCGATCAGGTCCCGCTGCGCCAGGCTGAGCGTCTCGTTGGCGGGCACGCAGATGACCAGGACGCCGAGCGCGCGGCCCTCGCGCAGCAGCGGCACATGAAACCCCTCCGCGGACGGCAGGGTTTCGGTGAAGCGGCCGGCGTTGCGGCGGTTGCGCCACGCCCAATCGGAAACGCTGCGCTCCTTTTCGCTGAGGGTGAACGACCCGGCGAAGTGGGGCGTGAGCCCGCTGGCCGGGTCCTCGCCCTGCAGCAATGCGGTCCGCGCGCCGAACAGGGTGTCGGCCTGCCGCAGCGCGGCGAACACTCCCTCGTCGAGGGTCCCGGCGGCGCTGAGCGCGCGGGTGAGTTGGAACAGGGCCGTCGCCCGCTCCTCCCGCAGCCGCTCGTTGCGCTGCTGCGCCTGGAGCCGCGCATTGAGCTGGCCCGCGATCAGCGCCACGACGAAATAGGTGCCGAAGAGGATCCCGTCGTCCAGGCGGCCGATGTAGAACGTGAAGATCGGGGGGATAAAGATGAAGTTCCAGGTGAGGGCGCTGAGGGCTCCCGCCAGGATGATCGGCCCGCGCTTGACCCGCAGGCTGAGCAGCACGACCGCCAGGAGGTAGATCATCCCGATGGCCTG
>DASRSH010000258.1:0-8093 GCA_035656575.1 Opitutaceae bacterium | reverse complement strand
CCCACGGTGGCGAGGCTGGCGGGATTGATCGCGGTGACGCCGGTCTCCACGCCGGTCTGCTGGTTCCAGGTCTCGGCGACGCTCGCGCTGGGGAAGCCCATGACGTTGTCGGTGGAGTTCAGGTAGATCTGCCCGGCCAGGCGCATGTTGATGTGGTCGGTCAGGGCGGAGGTCAGCTCCACCTCGGCCGTGTTGTCCCGCATGGTGCGGTAGCTCCACGAGGCGTCCCCGTTCCAGCCGTCGTAGGTGAAACCGGGCTGCGGCGTGTCGGAGATCGTCGCGCCCCCGACCGTGTTGGGCGTGTAGACGTATTCGCCGTCCAGGTTCGAGAGCGTGGCCGTGCCCTTGTACGTCTCCTGGCTGCCGAAGTACTTGAAGGTGATTTTGGAGGTGTCGGTGAACTTGTAGGTGAACTCGGCCGCCCCGCTGAACCACAGGTTGGCGCCGGGGAGGTAGGTCATGCTGTCCTGATAGTCGGCGATGACGCGGTAGGCCATGTGCTTGCCGTCGCCGATCGGGCCGGTCGAGTCCACCACGTATTTGTTGGCGTCGTACTCGCCGAATTCGGCCGAAACCCAGGTGTCCGGAGTGAATTGCGGCGATTTGGTGATCACGTTGATCGAGCCGCCGGGCGCTCCGGTGGGGGCGAGAATCGAGTCCGGCCCCATCAGCAGCTCCGCGTGCTCCACGAAGGCGGGATCAAACTGGCCGTCGTCGGCGGAGGTGCCGGGAAAGAGAAAGCCGGAAAAATTGTCGACCGTGCGGCTGAAGCTCTCGAAGCCGCGGAAGGTCATGCGGTCGTTGATTCCGCCGGAGCCCGTGCCGCGGCCGGGGCTGACGCCGGCGAAATACTGGGCCGCGCTGTAGATCGTGTCCGGCCCCAGGTCCGCCATCAGCGCCGGGGTGATCACGTCGACGGTCATCGGCGTGTCGATGATCTTCGCCGCCGTGCGCGACGCCGACATCTCCTCCTGCGCCTGGTAAGGATCGGCGGAAGTGCCGGTGACGCTGAAGGCGGGCAGCTGGACGGTCTCGTCGTCAGCGGCGGTGGGAGAGTTCGAAGCGGTCTGGCCGCGGCCCGCAAGGGCCGACGCCGCCGCGAGTGCCAGCAGGGCGGAAAACCGGGCAAGGCGAGGAGGAAGTAAGGAGTTCATGACGGTGGAAGGAGGACGGATGCGACGCCGGCCGTCGCGATCCGAAGGGGGCGGATCCGGGGCCGCGGCCGCGCTTGAGGCGGGCCGCGGGCGGACACTGCCAGCGCCGTCGCGGCGCCGGCAACGGTTCCTGCGGTGAACAGTTAACTGGAAACCAGCGCCGCCACCACGTCCCCGATGTAGGCGGCGTCGGCCGGGGCGTAATTGACCCCCAGCGGCAGGGCGATGAACCGGTGGATCAGCCCCTCGGTCGCGGGAAAATCCTGGGGGCGGTAGCCGGCGGCGGGCCAGGCGGCGCCGGCGGGAAACGGACTGGCTCCCGGCGCATGCGCCCGGCCGCTCAGAACGTACGGCCGGCGATATTGCGCGTAGGTGCCGGTCATCTGCTCGCAGGGAATGCCGGCATCGGCGAGCCGGGCGCGCAACGCATCGCGGGCCGGCGTGTCCGCCAGCCAGAAATAGGTCTCGAAGCCCGAATCGCCCGCCGGGTCGGGGATGCGCCGCAGGGCGATTCCGGGCAGCCCGGCGAGCCGGGCATGGAGCACGCGCTGCAGTTCCCGGCAGTGGCCGCGGATGCGGTCCAGGCGCCGGAACTGCGCGAGGGCCACGGCGGCGGTGAGCTCGGACATGCGAAACTGGCCGCCGGCGAAGGCCGGTTCGGCCGGCGGCCGCTGCCGCCCATGGAACTCGCGGAACTGGCCCAAGTCGTGCATCCGCACCGCCCGCTCGTGCAGCCGCGGGTCGCTGGTCACCACCATGCCTCCCTCGCCGCTGGTGATCGTCTTCTGCTGCTGGAAGCTGAAGATGCCCATGCGGCCCATCGATCCGACGCGGCGGCCGCGGTAAAAGGCGCCCGGGCTTTCGGCGCAATCCTCCACCACGGCGATACCCGCCGCTTCCGCTTCGCGGAGGATCGGATCCATGTCGGCCGCGACCCCCTGGAAATGCACGACCAGGACCGCCTTGGTCCGGGGCCCCGCCAGCCGCCGGATCTCTCCCGGCGCGAGGCACAACGTATCGTCGATCTCGGCCAGGACCGGGCGCGCGCCGACACGGACCACCGCCGTGAAGCACGAGACCCAGCTCCAGGCGGGGATGATCACCTCGTCGCCGGGACCGATCTCGAGCGCACCGAAGGCGACCTCCAGGGCCGCCGATCCGCTGGTGACGGCCAGGGCATGGCGCGTGCCGATCAGGGCGCGGAACTCCTCCTCGAGCGTGGCGACCATCGCCGGCGGCCGGTCCCGGTCCGGGCCATAATAGCGGAAGAGCGACTGGCTGCGCAGCGCGGCCAGCGCAAGCTCCTCCTCTTCGGCGCCGATCAGGCAGCGGCCGAGCGCGGGCGGCGGAATGTGGCGGGCCGGCACGGGAAGGGCGGAGGGAGGCGGAGAGAGTTCGAGGGCCATGATGAAGTTGCGCAGGATATGATAGGGGTCCTTGACCGGAAGCGCCACGACATCATCGACGGGCGCCCCGGCGCGGGTGCGGATCTGGATCCACTCGCCGACCGCGGGGTCGGGCTGCGGAAAGACGCGCAGGGCGTAGTCGAAGGCCCGCTGGGCGAGCGGCTCGAGGGCGGGATCCGGCGCCAGCTGGTCGGCGAGCGCGGCGGCGTAGATCGCCTCCGAGTGCACCCACCACAACTTGCGGTGCCAGGTGCGCAGCACCAGCTGCTCGTAGGGGGAGCCGCCGGCTCGGCCCTGCGGTTCGCCGCCGCGCCGATCGGCATAGTGCAGCAGCCCGCCCGCCTCGGCGTCCCAACCCGCCTCGAGCGCGACGACGATGCCTTGCCGGGCGCGAGCGATCCAGTCCTGCCGTCCGGCGCGCCGGGCCGCCAGGATCACCAGCCAGAGGCTCTCCAGGGCATGCCCGGGATTGAAGTGGCGCGTGAGCAGCTCGTCCGGCTCGGCGCCGTCGATCCGCAGCATTTCGCGCGGCCGCTCGCCCGGGACGAAAAAATGTCTCAGGACCGCCTCCGCCGCCGCGGCGCACTTGCGTTCCGCCGCGGGCGCGGCCGCGTCGCCCAGCGCGGCGCAGGCCTCCGCCAAGGCGAGCATCACATTCAGCCGGATCATGGCCGGACCGTGCGCCCGGTAGCCGGGCGGCACCGGTTCGGGGGCGGTGGGATAGTTGCCCGCGTCGAGCCGGCGCTCAATGCTTTCGGCGAGGTCCCAGGCGCGGGCCAGCCACAGGCGGTCCCCCGACACCCGCGCCAGCTCGGCAAACCCCAGGGCGACGAAGCAATCGGCGTAGATGCTGGTGGCCAGGCCCGCGCCCGGCTGCGGTTCCTTCGCCCGGCCGCCTTCCGACAGGAGGAAGGCGCATTCGCCCGAAGGGAGCCGGGCGTGCTCGAACAGGAATTCGGCGGCCCGGCGCGCTTCGCGCAGATACTCCCCGGCGTCGCCCGGCAGGTAGCCGCGCCGCACGGCGTCGGCGACGCGCGACCACAGCCACACGAACCGCCCCTGGGACCAGGTGTACTTGTCGCGGCGCATCAGCCGGGTCCCGGCGTTGTTCCAGCACGTGAACACCCCGCCGCGCTCGCGGTCCACGGCCCGCTGCCAGAAGGGAAGGAGCCCGGTGACGACCTGCGCGTAGAGCGCGTCGCGCCAGCGTTCGGCCAGGGAAGAGGCGCTCATGCTTCGGCCCGGCTGCGTTCTCCGGCGGCCGAGATTCCGCGCAGCAGGTTCTCCACCCGCGCCGGCACCGGGCGGCGGCGGTTCCACCACGCCGCCGCGCAGTACACTACCGCCGAGCCCGCCGTCGGCAAACCGACGCGCGCGGTCATGCTGGCGTCCAGGGCCACGGCCGCGGCAAACAGCGCCACGCCGCAAAGAATCGAGCCCACCGCCGCGCGGGAACCCGCATGCTTGAAGAGCGGCACCAGTCCGCAGACCATGGGGATCGACGTCGGCCCGATCAGGGCGCCGAACCAGGCGACGATCAGCCCGAGCACCCCGCCGAAATGCTCGGATTCGACCGCCACGACCAGGGTCAGGAGCGTGAAGACGAAAGTGGAGATCCGCGCGATGCGCAGCCGCCCCGCCTCGCTGCGGCCCCGAAAGCCCGGCGACATCTGCGGCAGGAGATCGCGGGTGATGACGGCCGATATGGCGTTGGTGTCCGAGGTCGTCATCGACATGGTGGCGGCAAACATGGCCGCCAGCGAAAGGCCGACAAGCCCCGGGGGCAGGAAACGCAGGACCAAAAGGGGATAGAGCTGGGTCGGGTGGGCGAGGTGGGGCTCGAGCAGGGGGCCGGCCCACATGGGGAAAAAGAGCACCAGCGGCCAGAAGACGTAGAGCAGGCCGCAGAGGATGGCCGACTTGCGGGCGCTGCTTCCGGTGGGGGCGGCGATGAACCGGGTCGCCTGGTTCCAGGTGCCCCCGTTGCTGCTGAGGATGTTCCCCAGGGCGTAGCCGACGAAGAAGAGCGGCGTGTATTCGCCATTGAAGAGCCGCGCGTGTCCGGGGGGCAGCCGGTGCCAGATCGAGAACAGCGCGCCGGCGCCGCCCAGCTTGGACAGCACCGCCACCAGCAGCGTGGTGCCGGCAACCAGCTGAACGAGAAACTGGGCGAAGTCCGTGTACAGATCCGCCCACAGGCCACCGACCGTGACGTAGATGAGGGAAATGCCGCCGGAAATCAGGATGCCCGTGACCAGCGGAAGCCCGGTGAAGCCATGCAGGAGGACGCCGAGCGCGGCCCACTTGGCGCCCACGTCGAACAGCTTGAGCCCCACCCCGCAGCAGGCAATGAGCTGCTGGGCGCCGAGGCCGTAGCGGATCGCCAGGTATTCCGTCGCCGACTCGATGTGCAGGCTCTGGCGCAGGCGGGACCAGCGGGGGGCGATGACATAGGCGCTGAGGGCCGCGGCAAAAACATAGGGCGTGCACCACCACACATAGAGGGAAAAGCCATGGGTGTAGGCCACCGCCGCCATGGCCACGAACACCACCCCGCTGTAGCCGGAAACATGCAGCGAGACGCCGGCCAGCCACCAGGGCACCTTGCCCCCGCCGACGAAATAGTCCTTCGAGCCGCGCACCTTGCGGATCGACGCCAGGCCGATCAGGATCATCAGGACGAAGAAGGCGCCGACGACGGCGTAGTCGAGGGCGCGCATGCTAGGCCACGAGACGGCGGATCGCCGCCCGCAGTTCGGCTTCGATCGCGGGGCCGCAGAACGCCATGCCCACCTCGTAACCCCCGAGCGGATACTCGGCGGCGGTGGGAATGTACATCGGCCCCATGTCCCCGTAGGCGGCCACGGCGACAAAGGCGTCCGGGGCCGCCGCCTGGGCGGCCAGCTGGTATTCGATGAACACCTCGCCGGGCAGGTGCAGCAGCCGGGTGTCGTCCAAATGCAGCGCGCTGAGGGGCACGGGGTCGCCCCGGCCGCTCCGGCGCAGCCAGCCCAGTTGAAACGCGGGGCGCAACCGTTCGAGCGCGGAGCCCGCGCGGCGGGCGAGCGCGCATTCCAGCGCTTCCGCCCGCAGGGCCGGGTGGGGCGGGGGAGAGATGCGGTCCGAGCGCCAGACGGCGGTGTGGAGCGGGCGGGGGCGCAAGTCGGCCTCGGATTGCACCATGGCCCGGTGCATGCGCGCGGTCAGCTCCGTCCGCGCCGCGGGAGTGCCGTCGTTGTACTTGCCGGCGGCGATGTTGCCCGCGCAGCCCGTGAAATAAAGATGGCAGCATTCCGGCTCTTCCGCCTGGCGCCGCCGGCGGGCCAGGCCGCAGAAGTCGGCGGTGACGCGCCCATCCTCGTAATAGCTCATCGGATGCGTCGCGTAGTAATGGCAGGAGGCGACCTTGCGGTCCCCGTCGAAGAACGCCACCGTCTTGAGCCGCGGGTCGATGAGCCCTTCGGGCAGGCCGATGAGGTCCGGGTCGGTGCAGCTGCTCCGGCGCATCGCCGTCACGCGCCCGGAGCTGTCGCGGGCCACGCGGCGATTCGAGGCCACGCGCTCCACCACGGCTTCGCCGTGGGCCAGGTGGGTGAGGGGCCGGGCCGCCCCGGTCGCCGCCGCCACGGCGGCAGCGGCCCGCCTCAGGCAGTCGTCGAAGAAGGCGCGGTCGACCACGGCGGGGAGGTCGCCCTGGGCCTCGGCCAGGGCGGCCGCCGTCAGGCAGACGAAGGGCGCATTGTGCTGGTGCACGCACTGCACGGCGACGCGATCGGGCGTCGTGCCGGCGGCCTCGGCCAGGGCGCGACGCCAGGCCAGGTGGGCGTCGTTGGCCAGGCCCAGCCAGTCCAGCGCGCAAATCACCACGGGCTGATCCAGCCCCAGCAGCACGAGGCCCACCGCCTCGAGCGGATCGTCGCAGGCCAGCGCGGGCAGGATCCATCCACCGCACAGCGAGTGGCCGAGCGGCGGGGTGATCTCCAGCCGGAAGGTGGCCAGGCGAAGCTTGCCGGAGGCGGACACCGTCAGCGCCACTGGGCGTTCAGCGGATGGCGGAAAACCGCGTTCCAGGTTTCCAGGCGGCGCAGCGAGTCCGCCCCCTGATAATGGTAAAGCAGGTGGATGTTCCGGTCCTCGAAGCGCTGGCCCGCGGGCAGGAAGGTGACATTCTCGGGATTGTAGCGCTGGTTGGTGTAATTGAAAGTGCGCGCGAAATAGACGGTCCAGTTGTGCCCTTCGGACAGGCTCATGTGATGGTTCAGCATCGTGGGCGGAGCGCCCGACAGCGTGGAATCCCGCTCCAGCAGCTGGAAGTTGGCGTAGCCGTCCCCGTCGTCGGGATTGAACAGGCTGTAATAGGCGAAGGAACTGGGCAGGACGTTGCTCAGGGTGTGCCCCTGCGCGAAAAAGGGCATCCGGTCGTAGTGGGCCATGAGCGGCACGACGCAGGTCTCATCGGTGTCCCCGGGCGCCAGGTTCGGCGTCTGCGGCCGCATGGCCAGGTGGGAAAAGAAGCTGTCCCGGAACACCATCTGGCTGTTGCGGATGAAGTACACGGACATGTCCGCTTCGGTCTGGAGAGTCGAGGACTGCTCGTACCAAGGAGTGCCGGCGTAGAAACGGTAGGTCACAGACGCCCAGACGAGGGGGCCGGCGGGCCGATCATAGGAGAAATCCGTGTGCTCCGGGTGCGGCGGCACCGGTCCCCAGCGCCGGATCTGCAGGAAGACCGGCCCGGCAATGATCTCGGTCCGGGGCTGGTTCCAGCCGACCACGTAATGCCAGTCGAAGGGCTCCGCAAAGACCTGCTGCCCGCGCTTGGGATTGGAGGGCGAGGGATTGACGCGGTCGGGATAGGCGACCCACACATTGGGCGCCCAGTCCACCGGGTCGCCGCCCTTCTCCAGGCCGTCCCACTCCTTGAACCACCACATCTTGTCGGCGCCGGACTTGTCCCAGATATGCCAAATCTGGCCGTTCTTGGGATAAGTCTCGATGCGGTAGAAGCGATTCTCGACGATCCAGTGCATGGGCCCGGCGATCGGTCCGGGCGGCGCGGGTTCGAAGTTGAAGTCGGGACCGAAATCTCCCCGTCCCGCTCCAGCCCGCCCGTAGTACAGCCGGTACACGCCGGCGCCGCCCGCCGGCAGGCTGCAAAGAAAGGCCACGCGGCCCTCGGCGCTCCCGGCCGGACCGGAGTGGAGGGCGTAGTACTGGGCCGGGATCTCCTCCCAGCCGGATCCGGCGCGGCGCACCAGCCGAAGGGAGGCGGACGACGGCACGTCGAACGCCACGTCGACCGGTTCGGCCTGCCGGGCGACACCGCAGGGCTCGGACACCGTCAGCGAGCGGTATCCGGCCCAGCCGGCGGGATCAAAGGCGAGGGCCGGCGCGGCCAGGGCCGCGGCCGCCAGCAGGGCGCGGATCGGTGCAGCCCTCATCGGATTCCTCTCCGGTAGGCGTCGGCCCGCGTGCCGTAATGGGGCGCGCCCGGATCGGAGCCGGCCGCCCGGGTGGCGGGAGGATACACGGT
>DASRSH010000257.1:0-2734 GCA_035656575.1 Opitutaceae bacterium | reverse complement strand
CTGGGCGATGGCCCAGGTCGAGCCGTCATCCATCGGGTTCGCGACGCGAAGACCGGTGCTGATCTCGTTCTGGGCTTGTTGAACCTGGGATTCCGTGGAGCTCAGGTTCTGCAGGGCCACCATCGCCCCAACGTTCGTATTGACGCTATTCAGCGACATTATGATCGTCCTTTTTCGATTTTCCCGGCGTCGTTTTAACTGCCAGGGGCTTTTTGCCGCCCATCACCGAGCAAGCCGCAGGCCAAATCGAATCACTTAAATCATTGAATTTGCAGCGTTATCCTTTCGATAACAAAGGTTGCGCCCGGCAAATACTGCCTATTTTGGGCCGCCAGTCGGCAGAAATTGCCGGGCAAAAACCGCCGGGCGGGCGTGATTCGTGGGGTTTTCAAGCCTGAAACAGCGCGGAATTGCAGCTCGGCAAATCTTGCCTGGCGCCGCCGCCGACGGAGGTTAACGGCCCTCGGAAAGCCGACCGCAGCTACTTGTAGATGCTGAGGTTCTGGTAGGCGGCCTCGATGTTCATCACCCGCCGCTGGTCATAGCCGGCCCAGTCCTTGTACTTCTCGAGCATCAGGGTGCGGCGCAGCTCATCGAGGCTCTTGCCCGCCCGCATGCCGTCCAGCACCTGGTCGCGCAGATATTCGAAATACTCCCGCCCCTCGGTGACGTCCGCCTTGTGGAACAGCACCCGGCCGTGGCCCTGGGCCAGGATGTCGAAATCCAGGGCCTCGATGGCGCGGTAGGAGGCGATCCATTCCGAGAGGGGATGCTGGTCGAAGGCGCCACAGGCGCTGGGCAGCGAGCGCATGGAGGTCGACACCAGGGCGTCAGCCGGGAAATCGACGGAGAACACTACCTTCTCTGCCGGGAAATAGACCACTGTGCCGTCGTCCGCGTGGTTCTTGCCGGGGAAGATCAGCTGCACCGTCATGCCGCCGAGGCTCAGCGTCATGCGGTCGGTGTAGGTGATGTCGGGCAGGACCACGTCGGCGTACAGCTCGGCGGGGGTGATGTGGCCGTCGCCGTTGCGGTCCTGGTGGGCGAACCAGAAGTCGGGCATGCCGCAGACGCCAGGATGGGCATCCGACGGGATCCTGATCTCCTCGGGCTCGATCGTGCCGTTCGCATTGCGGTCGATCATGTCGCCGGGCATGTGCGGATAGCGGCCGTCCATGTTCCGCCGCATGCCGTCCTGGGCGACGAACAGGGCCGTGTCCTTGAACACCGCCCCGCCTTCGATGTGGTCCCAATGGCTGTGGCTGTAGATCACATAGCGCACCGGGACGCCGGGATAGCGCTGGTCCAGCTGAGCCTTCAGCCACTTGGCGAAATCGGGACTGATCGGGTCGACCAGGATGATCCCCGCCTTGGTCACCGCGAACAGCGACCACCAATTGCCGTTGCCGGCGCGGAAGATGTCGCCGGTCACGGGCTCGATGATGCGGGCCGGCGCGAACGCGGGGCCAGCGGGCGGACGGGCCGGCGGCGGGGTCTGGGCCATGGCGGCCGAGGCGCAGGCGAACGTCAACGCCAGCGCGCATCCAATCAGGACGCGGTTCATGACCCCTCCCCTTCTGGTCCGTCGTTGCGGAGATAGTTGGCTGCAGGCGCGGGCTTGTCCATGGCGGTCTCGGGCTCGGGCGGCTAGGACGTCATGGCGGAGGGGAAAAGCGCATGCAGTTCGAACTGAAGGGGAAGACCGCGTTGGTGACCGGCGCGGCGTCCGGCATCGGCCTGGCCACCGCGACCATGCTGGCCGGCTTCGGCGCCAAGGTCGCGATCAACCACCTGGCCGACGACGAGCGCGGGCCAGAGGCGGTGCAGGACTTGAAGGCCCGCGGCTTCGACGTCATCGGCGCGCCTGGGAATGTGGCAGAAGCCGGCGGCTGCGAGGCGATGGTGGATCGGGCTGTGGAAGAGCTGGGCCGGCTCGACCTGCTGGTCAACAACGCCGGCACGCCGGGCGTGCGCGCCCAGATCCCCGCCGCCGAGCTCGACAAGATCACCGAGGAGCTCTGGGAGACCATCCTGCAGACCAATCTGATCGGCGCCTTCCGCTGCGCCCATGCGGCCGCGCCCGCGCTGAAGGCGGCCCACGGCGCCATCGTGCAGGTAGCCTCGATCGCCGGCGTGGGCGGCGGCGGCAGCTCCCTGGCCTATGCCGCCTCCAAGGCCGGGCTGATCAACCTCACCAGGAACCTGGCCAAGGGACTGGGACCGCAGGTGCGCGTCAACTGCGTGGCGCCGGGGGCGGTCGACACCGCCTGGCAGGTCAAATGGACGGAGGCGCACCTCGACGGCGTGACCCAGGCCGCCGTCCTCAAGCGCCGCTGCACGCCCGAGGACATCGCCGAGGTGATCGTCTTCCTGGGCTGCGGCGGCGCGATGGTGACCGGCCAGACGCTCGTCGTGGACGGAGGACTGACGCTCTGAACCGGACGCATACTGACGTTCCGCGGCCGGCTGACGCAGGGGCGTAATTCCATCCACAGTTGCTATAATGTTCCTGTGTGAGGCTCGAAGCGCCGCATCGAAAATTAGGGCCTCGTTAAGTACCTTTTGAGCCATGGCCGTCGTCCCCGCTCTTGACCTGCGCACCCTGGAACCCGTTCCCGCACGGGCCCCCTCGAACCTGGAAGCCGAGCAGGCCCTCCTGGGCTCGATCCTGTTCGACAACACCGCCTATGAGCGGATCGGCGACGCCCTGAAGGCGCAGCATTTCTACGAGCCG
>DASRSH010000256.1:0-6932 GCA_035656575.1 Opitutaceae bacterium | reverse complement strand
GTCCGCAGCCCGTCAGAGAGCGGAAACGTGGGTTTCTTGCGCGTGGCCTGAAGCGGCGGCTGCGCGGGGGCTTGCATCGCCTTCAGAGTGCAGCAGGGCCTCGCACAATGCAATCAGGCGCGAGCGCAGGGGGACACCCCGGGTCTCGAAGTCCCGCTGGCGGCGCTCGTAGTCGGCGCGGCCCTCCGGCGTCTCGATCCGGATCGCCGGAAACCCCAGTGCCGCCAGGTCGTAGGGGCTGGCACGCATGTCCACCGCGCGGATGTCCCGGGCCAATTCGAAGCAGTCGGCGATCAGCTCGCTCGGCGCGAACGGCGCCAATTTGAACGCCCACTTGTACAGGTCCATGTTGGCGTGCAGGCAGCCGCGCTGCTCCAGTTCCGGCACCCGGGCTCTCTCCGGCCGCAGCCGGTTCAACGGGCGCGCCTCGGCCGTGAAGAAGCGGAACGCGTCAAAATGCGTGCACCGCACGGGCAGCGCCTCGACGACCGCCGCCAAGGCGGCGGGCGGGAAGCGCAGCGGCACGCCTCCGTGGCGGACGTCCCCCTCCGGCTGCCGGTAAACCATGGCCCATTCGTGCAGCCCGTGGCAGCCGAAGAACGCCGGGCGCTCCTCCATCCGGCGCAGCAGATCCCGCAGCCACCGGGTGAACTCCCGCCGGGCGGGGGGGACGGCCGGCTTCGGGACCGGCACGCCGGCATCGTCCAGCACCACCTCATCCGGTCCGGGATGCCAGCGCTCGAGAGCCGACGGCCGGAAGGCGTAGTAGTCGAACAGGAAGTCCCACACCGGGTGCTTTTCGCCGCGCGAGGCCCGCAGCCGGTGCGGCCCGGTCCACGCACGCACGCGTTCGAGATGGGCGCGCGCCCGCGCCCGCCCCTCGGCGGCCGTCAGCACTTTAACCTTCTCCTGCAGCGGCACGGAGATAGCCTGTCCCCTGTGCCGCCGCTTGTCACCGATCTTTGGATCCTGGCTTTGCTCGTGGTGGCAAACGGGCTCCTGGCCATGGCCGAAACGGCGGTCGTGTCGGCGCGGCGGAGCCGGCTGCGGGAATGGGCCGCCGCGGGGGACAAGCGCGCCGCCCGCGCCCTCGCGCTGGCGCAGCAGCCCGTGCGTTTTCTGGAGCTGGTCCAGTTTTGGCTGACCCTGTCGGGCATGATCGCCGGCGTCCTGGCCGGCGCGCGGATCTACGGCTCGCTGACCGCGCGGCTCCTCCACCGCTTCGGTCCCTGGGCCCCAAGCCTGTCCTTCGCCACGGTGACCATCGGCCTGTCCGCCTTCATGCTGCTGTTCGGCGAACTGGTGCCCAAGCGCATCGGGCTGGCCTATCCCGAGAAGGTGGCGACCCTCCTCGCCGGCCTGATGCGGGCCCTCGCCTGGCTGGCTTCGCCGTTTCTGCTCCTGCTGGAGCGGCTGACGGATTCCCTCGCCAGCCTCGCCGGCTTGCACCGGCCCCCCGCCTCCGCCCAGGTGGCCGAGGAGGACGTGCGGGCGCTCGTGGAGCAGGGGCTGCATGCCGGCGTCTTCCAGCGCGCGGAAAAGGAGATGGTCGAGGGCGTCCTGGCCCTCGACCAGATCAAGGTCACGGCCCTGATGACCCCGCGGCCGAAGATCGTCTTTCTCAACATCGACGACCCCGAGGACACCAATTGGCGGAAGATCGTGGCCAGCGGGCACTCGTATTTTCCGGTGTTTCAGGGCAACCGCGACCAGATCGTGGGCCTGGTCGCCGTCAAGGCGCTGTGGGCGCATTCGGCCATCGGACTGCCGGCGACGCTGCGCAATCTTCTGGTGCAGCCGCTGATGGTGCCGGAGACCATGACCGCCATCCAGGTGCTGGAGCGCTTCAA
Source organism: Opitutaceae bacterium (assembly GCA_035656575.1). Classification (GTDB taxonomy): domain Bacteria; phylum Verrucomicrobiota; class Verrucomicrobiia; order Opitutales; family Opitutaceae; genus Palsa-1447. Next base: position 5,082 of record DASRSH010000256.1, on the reverse strand, counting down.
GAAGTCCGGGCGCCATCTGGCGATGGTCACCGACGAATTTGGAGCGGTGCAGGGCCTGGTCACCCTGATCGACGTCTTTCAGGCGATCGTCGGCGACCTGCCCGAACAGGGCCAGCGGACGATCCCCGAGGCCAAGCCTCAGAACGACGGGTCCTACGTCCTGGATGCCACCCTGCCCATCGCCGACCTCAAGTCCCTGCTGGGCGTGACCGCGCCGCTGCCGCAGGAATCCGCGGCGGAATTCCAGACCGTGGGCGGGTTCGTCGTCACCCAGTTCGGCCGCATTCCCAATCCCGGCGACCGCTTTGCCTGGGACAAGTGGAACGTCGAGGTGATGGAAATGGACCGCCGGCGGGTCGACAAGGTCCGGTTCAGCCCGCGCGCGCCCGCTCCCGCCGCTTCCGAATAACATGTGGGCAATAATCCTTTGATTTTTCGCCCGTAAGTCCGATCTTCACGCCATGGCGGATCCATGCAAGACCCCTTCACTGGCGCCGAGACCTTCATCTGCGGACGCAGCCCGCCCGGGGAACGGGACCGACTCCGTCTTCTGGACCATCACCGCCGACGACTGGAAGCGCTCGCTCGACTCCGCGCGTTCGCAGCCGAATGTCGCGTGGCAACAGATCCGGACCGCGATCTCGTCACGCTCCCCGAAGACTCCCTGAGCCTGCTGGAGCTGGGGGACCCCGTTTGGGAGCGGCTCGGACGCTCCATCCGGGAATTTCGCCGCCTGGCGCCGCTCAAGCGGCTGGAGGACTTCGGATTTCTGGCCGGGGCCGACAATCCTCTGGAGGAGAACAACGCCGCCCTGCGCCGGATCGGCGGCGGCGTCGAGGCGTGGGCCTTCGCCGCGGTGGGCGACGGGACGGTCTATAAGTTCTACCGGCCGCTGGAAGGGGAGGGAAAGCGGATCGGCAGCGCCTTTGAATTCCGCCGCGGCGACGAACTGCAGCCGCATTGGATGGCCGACGCCCGTCCGGGGTCGTACCAGGAGCTGTTCGAAAAGCTCCTGCTGATCGACGCCCTCGGCGGCATGTGCACCGAGGTGGTCGCCGTCACGCCCGAGGGCATCGTGGTGGCCAAGCAGGTGCTGGGCGACACGCTCCCGCAGGGCGAGGACGTCTCGGGCGTGCTGCCGGCAGGCCTGATCGAGATTCCTTCGCGCTTTCTGCGCGCCAACCGCGATCACCCCCGGCTCTTCTTCTGCGATGACGTGGCCTACCTGGTGGGCGACCTGCACGCCCGCAACTTCGTGCGCGACACGGCCGGCTCCTTCCGCGTCATCGACCTGGTGGCCGGCCCGTTCCCGGCGCTGATCGCCGGCCGAAACGAGGCCGTCATGGACTGGCTGCAGCGGGTGCGGACCAACCCGGCGGCGACGGCGCTGCCCGGATCGGACGACGACGAGCTCTAGCTGCCGGGGAACGGAAGCGGCGGGACGCCGCGTCTACGAGCCCTGCGAATCGACGACCTTGAGGACGTCCGCCGCCTGCTTGCTGGTCGCGGCCTTGTAGTCGCACCAGACGATCTTCCCGTCCTTGATCAGGAAAGCCTGGCGCGCGGCGATTTCGCCGAAGCCGGGGATCTTTCGGGTCGGGACGCCAAAAGCGCTGATGACCGTCTTGTCCGGGTCGGCGATCAGGGTGAAGGGAAACTGCTCCTTTTCCTTGAAGGCCTCCTGCGCCTGGACGCTGTCCGTGCTCACGCCCACGACAGCGATGCCCTTCTGGGTCAGCTCGGCGTAGGCGTCGCGCAGGGAACAGCCCTGCGCCGTGCAGCCGGCAGTGCCCGCCCGCGGGAAGAAGTACACCAGCGTGTACGGTTGCTGCTTGTAAACATCTGCCAGGTTCAGCTTTGCGCCGGTCTCGGTGACGCCGCTGACGTCCGGCGCCGGGTCGCCGACCTTCAGCTCTTCGGCCTTGGCCTTCTTGGATCCCAAACCCAGGAACATGGCACCCACCGCAAGCAGGACAACGAAACGGGGCAAGCTTTTCATCAGGCGTTAAGCTTGCCGAAGATGAGTGTTTTGCAAGCGCCCGAAACAAAACGGCCGCCGCTGGGTCACAGCGCCCGGCATTGCTTTTGTCCGGTTTCTTCGCCAGCACTTATCCTTTCATGCTAATTCCCGTTCCCGGCGCCCGGCGCCGCTGCCTTTCCCTTTTGCTTTGTGTGGTACTCGGTTTCAGCGGCGTTTCCCTGCGCGCCCAGTCCGCCCTGGACGGTTTCGATCCGGAGGTGACGGGATCGGTGAATGCGCTGGCGGTGTTTTCGCTGCATGCCGGCGCCTACGCGGGCAAGATCATGGTCGGAGGGTCGTTCAGCCAGCTCCAGCCGCATTTGCTGGTAAGCTATTACCCGGCAAGCGGTTTGGCTCGATTGAACGAGGATGGATCGGTCGATACGGGCTTCGCCATCCCCAGCCTGGTCAATCCCACGAATCCGGCCCTGCCGGCGCAGGTGACCAAGCTGATCGCCCTCGATAACGGCCAGGTCGTGGTCGGAGGAGATTTCGAGGTCAAGGGCACCACCAGCGCCTATCTGGTCCGTTTCAATCCGGACGGGTCAATCGATTCGACATTCGCCCCCACTTTGACAGGAGACGTCGACGGGGCGGTCACGGCCCTTTATACCCAAAAGACCGATGGGAGCACGCCGCTCTATGTCGGCGGAAACTTCACGAAGGTGACCTGGAACGGCGCCACCGTCACGGGCAGCACGGCGTCGCGGGGACACTTGGTGCGCTTCACGCCGGCCGGGGCATTGGACACGACTTGGGTTCCCGACGCCGACGCCCAAGTGGACGCGATTGGCATCCAGCTGGACAGCAATAACAATCCTCTGTGGGTCATCATCGGGGGCGCGTTTCAGAACGTCCAGTCGTCCAATTTTACGTACCTGGCACGCCTGAGTCCGGTCACCGCCGCCGTGGACACCTCCTACAACCCGTGGCCCAACGCCCAGGTCACCAGCTTGGTGGTCGAGAGCACCGGCAACGTCATCATCGGCGGTTGGTTCACGGAACTGGACCCTCTCCAGCCCAACGGCAGCTACCCGGCCACGTCCGTCGCCGCCGGCTACGTCGCCCGCATTCTGACCAATGGCACCCAGGACACGACCTTCGACGTCACCGCCGCCAATGACGTCCAGGATATCATTCTCGAGGATAATGGCGAAATCGTCCTGGTCGGCGATCTCGGCGAGGTGACGTCGTCCACCGCGGCATCGATCGGCTTATACATCGCGCGGCTCTATCCCACCGGCGAGCCCGACGGAACCTTCCTGCCCTCCTTCGACGCGACCACCTTCGCGGTGGCGGAAATGCCCAACGGCCAGCTCGTCGTCGGGGGGATTTTCGCTTCCGCCCATTCGGGGCATTCCCTCGACGCCGTTCCGCGCAAGGCCCTCGCGCGTTTGAATGCGGACGGCACCCTCGATGTCGATTTCAATCCGAACGCCTATGGGGGGTTCGGGGCGATCTACGTGGAGTCGGACGGCAGCTACCTGGTGGGCGGCTCCTTCCAGAGCATCGGCAATGTCACCATTCGCAACCTGGCGCACATCCTTCAGAACGGCCAAGTCGACACTTCGTTTGAGCCGAACCCCGACGGACCCGTGTCCGCGATCACCATCGACAGCAACAATATGATTGTCATCGGAGGCTTTTTCCAAAATCCGGTGCCGGTCGGTCCGCCGCCCACTTACACCCCGGAAACGACGCCGATCACGTTCCTGGCGCGGATGGATAAGCAGGGAAACCTCGATACGTCGTTCAATCCGAATCCGAGCGAAAACGTCACGGCCATCATCCCGACCGGTTCCGGCGCCAGTCAGCAGTACATCGTGGCGGGGGGGTTCAACATCTGGGCCGACGGGGTGGGCGGGCAGAACAACTCAGCGATCACGCCCGTCGTCGACGAGTTTCTGGCGCGCATCAACAACGATGGCAGCGTGGACCAGACCTTCATGCCGCAGCCGAACGGGCAGGTGAACGCGATCGTCATCGATTCGACCGGCAAGTACCTGATTGCCGGCGGACTGTACACCGCCCTTACCCCCAACAGCACGGGCATCAAGACGGTGACCTCGACGACGGAAGCCGGCTTGGCGCGAATCAACCTAACGAACGGGACCATCGACACGACCTGGAATCCCAATTCCCTGGCCTCGGTCACGACCGAGGGCCCGATCAACGCCCTGGCGCTTACGGCCAACGGCGAAATCCTGGTTGGCGGCACATTCACGGGACTCGTTCCCGGCAACTCGCCCGTGGATCCGGTGAGCCTGGCGCCGATTCCAACCATGCAGGGGTTCCTGGCGCTGATTCAAGCCAACGGAGACCTGGACACGTCCTTCAAGCCTCAGCTGGACGGTCCGGTTTACGGTCTGGCGATCTCCCCCGTGACCAAGAAAATTTACATCGGCGGGGTCTTTCAGAACGTGGACGACGTTTACCAGCCTTGGCTGGCGCGGCTGAACCCGGACGGCTCGATCGACAAGAACCCCTCCGCGGTGACGGGCTTTGGCGCGACCTTGAACGGCCCCGCCACCGTCATTGTGCCCGTAGGAGGAAGCGCGGATCAGATGCTCGTGGGCGGCGCGTTCACGACGGTGACGCCCTTCGGCTCGACCACCCAGGTGCAGGAAGGGCACCTCGTGCTCTTTAATCCGGACGGCTCGATCGACACGTCGTTTGCCGTCGCCGCGAGCGTCAGCGGCACGGTCAACGCGATCGCGCTGGCGGATAACGGCCTGCTCTATCTCGGCGGCAGCTTTTCGAACATTGGCGGAACCTACGCCTCGAACCTGGCCCGGTTTTGGAATGACGGAACCGCGGAAACCAGTTACGGAGCGGACCCGCGCGGCGGCAGCGGCGTCAACACGCTGATCGTCGAATCGGACGGCAACTCCATTTATGTCGGCGGATCGTTCACCGCCATCGGCACCAGCGACAGCACGACCAGCTCGAGCGGCACGCCCATCACCCCGATCAATGTCGCGAACTTCGTGCGGACCAACAACGACGGCTCGCTCGACCCGACCTTCGTTCCGCCCAACATCAACGGCACGGTCTACGCCGCC